>CBDULQ010000281.1:0-4128 GCA_965368115.1 uncultured Gammaproteobacteria bacterium
GCATGCCTTCGTCCATGTTGATGTCGATGACCTGGGCGCCGTTCTCCACCTGCTGGCGCGCCACGTCCAGCGCGGTGTCGTAATCACCTTCCAGAATCAGCCGCTTGAAACGGGCCGAGCCGGTGACATTGGTACGTTCCCCGACATTGACGAACAGCGAATCCTTGCTGATATTGAACGGCTCCAGGCCGCTCAGGCGACATTTGGTTTCGACATCGGGAATCTGTCGCGGTGCATATTTGCCAACCGCTTCGGCAATCGCCCTGATATGCGCAGGCGTGGTGCCGCAGCAACCGCCGATGATGTTCAGAAATCCGGAGCTGGCCCATTCTTCAATCTCTTTTGCCATGGCTTCCGGGCTTTCGTCGTATTCGCCGAACTCATTGGGCAGGCCCGCATTGGGGTGCGCGTTCAGGCAGCAATCGATGACGCCGGACATTTCTTCCACATACTGGCGCAGCTCTTTGGCGCCCAGCGCACAGTTGAATCCGAAACTCACCGGCTTGACGTGATTCAGCGAATTCCAGAAGGCTTCCGCGGTCTGTCCGGACAGGGTGCGACCGGAGGCATCGGTGATGGTGCCGGAAATCATGATCGGCAGCTCGATGTTGTGCTGCTGGTAATAATCCTGCACCGCAAACAGCGCCGCTTTGGCATTCAGGGTGTCGAAAATGGTTTCCACCAGGATGATGTCGGCGCCGCCGTCGACCAGGCCACGGGTGGCTTCGCTGTAGGCTTCCACCAGCTGATCGAAGTTAACGTTGCGGAAACCCGGGTTGTTGACGTCCGGAGAAATCGACGCGGTGCGGTTGGTGGGGCCGAGTACGCCGGCGACGAAGCGCGGTTTGGCGTCGGTCGCCAGGGCGTCCGCCGCCTGGCGAGCCAGTTCGGCGCTGGCTTTGTTGATTTCGTAGACCAGTTCTTCCATCTGGTAATCCGCCATGGCAATGGCGGTGGAATTGAAGGTATTCGTCTCGACGATGTCCGCACCGGCTTCCAGGTAGGCCTTGTGGATATCGCGAATGATATCGGGCTGGGTCAGGGACAGCAGGTCGTTGTTACCTTTTAGATCGCAGGGCCAGTCGGCAAAACGGGCGCCGCGGTAGTCGGCTTCTTCGAGCTTGTAGCTCTGGATCATGGTGCCCATGGCACCGTCAAGAATGAGAATGCGTTGAGAAAGTGCGGAGTGGAATTGTGTGACGCGCTGCTGTGCAGACATAAAGAGGATCCCTGAGATTTGATACAAAGGCGCGAATTATAGCATTTTGCCCCTTTACTGATAAACGCAGCAGTTTCAGGCATTTATTCTGGCCTCACGGAAACCGCTGCGGCGGCAATGATAATGCTAGAATCGGCACATGAACGAACACAGTCTGTCCCTGTATATCACCGCCGAACACCCCTGTGGCTATTACCAGGACCGCATGTCAGCCAACCTGATCCCGGACCCGCGCCTGCCCATGTCCACCGGGCTGTACAGCCTGCTGGTCAGCAAAGGCTTTCGGCGCAGCGGCAGTTTCGTCTATCGCCCCCATTGCGCGCTCTGTCACCAGTGCGTGCCCTGCCGCATCGACGTCAACCGAATGCATTTGAAACGCAGCCAGCGGCGCTGCCTGAAACGCAACCGGGACCTGGTCACCCACATCCGTCCGGGCCGCTATACCGACGAATATTTCGAGCTTTATCAACGCTACATCAACAGCCGGCACGGCGACGGCAGCATGGCCCACCCGGAGGCGGACGATTTCCGGCATTTCCTGCTCAGCGACTGGGGACGCACCCTGTTTATCGAAAGTCGGCTCGACGGTGAGCTGATTAGCGTGGCGGTGAGTGATTTCCTGCCTGCCGGCCCGTCCGCGGTCTACAGCTTCTTCGACCCGGATCAGCAGGCACGCAGCCTGGGCACCTTCGCGGTGCTGCAGCAGGTCTGGCTGGCGCGACTCTATCGGCTGCCCCATGTGTACCTGGGCTACTGGCTGGAGGGCCATGGCAAGATGGATTACAAGAAATATTTTCAGCCGCTGCAGGTGTATACTGGCACTCACTGGCAGCCGTTTGAGGCGATTTTTTCGAATTCCGGCCAGTAAATCCGGCCTTAGTTATCCCAGATCAAAAACTATCCCTTCGAAAAGTAGGGTGATTGCTAATATTTGATATAAGTCAATTCGCGACCCCCGCTTCCCCGATAAGCTTGCCCTCAAGTTGAAGCAGCAAGTCAACCTCAGAACGATCCCGCTAATTCAACGCAGATTTACCGAATCTCCTGGGGGGGAGTAAAGAGCCGGTTCCATGCCATAGGCATATTGATCCGGCTCTTTTTTTTTGCCCCGATTTTCTGCCAGAATCTTGTCCCACCCGTTAATACCGGGGCGTCAATTTGATAGACTGGTAGACCTCCCTACAGGAAGACCATTATGAACGTCGAAACCGAAATCACCGATAAGCTGAACAGCGGCCTGGAGCCCCAGCACCTGGAAGTCATCAACGAGAGCCATATGCACAATGTGCCCCCCGGCTCCGAATCCCATTTCAAGATCGTCGCGGTCTCCGACCAGTTCGAAGGCAAGATGCTGATCGCCCGCCATCGCATGATCAATCAACTGCTGGCGGATGAACTGGCCGGACCGATTCATGCTCTGGCCCTGCACACCATGACCCCGGCGGAATGGGCGGAAAAAGGCGCTACGGCTCCCCAGTCACCCCCCTGTATGGGCGGCGGCAAGGGCTAATCGCCCCGGAATCGTGCACAAAGTAAAAAATTCGTGGCAAATCCCTGCTAAATTTTTTATGCTTACGCGATCTCATTATTAGGTATCAAGATGACTAGTCGAGTGTCAGCTTCCCGGCCCATCAAGTTATCGGCCCTGAAGACAGCCTGTAAAAGCTGTAAATTGCACGACCTGTGCTTACCTCTGGGCCTGGATGTCAATGACATCGACAAACTCGACAGCATCATCAAACGTCGTAAACCGCTGCAGAAAGGCGAATACCTGTTCCACAGCGGCGACAAGTTCAACTCCATCTTCGCGGTACGCAGCGGCTCCATCAAAACCTATTCGGAAAGCGAACAGGGCGACGAACAGATCACCGGCCTGTATCTACCCGGCGAATTGCTCGGCCTGGACGCCATCCACGACAACTGCCACCCCTGCTCCGCCATCGCGCTGGAAACCACCAGCCTGTGTGAAATTCCATTCGACACCCTGGAAGAACTGAGCGAACAGCTGCCCGGACTACACCACCAGCTGTTCCGAATCATGAGTAAGGAAATCGCCTCAGATCAGACCCTGCTGATGCTGATGGCACAGAAAAACGCTGAAGAGCGCCTGGCTGCGTTTCTGGTCAATCTGTCCAGCCGCCTCAAACAGCGTAATTTTTCCGAGACCGAGTTTTACCTGAGCATGTCGCGTAAAGACATCGGCAATTATCTGGGCTTAACCATCGAAACCATCAGTCGTACCTTCAGTCGTTTCCAGAGCGAGGGCCTGCTAACCACGCAGCGTAAATACGTCAAGATCCTCAAACTGCACGAACTGAAAAAAATCGCCGGACTGGCGCCAGACTGTACGATTGATCAGTGTCCGAGTAATTCCGCTTCACACTAGTTTTTTCTGTGCCGGGTAGTCACAGTTTGTATCAACAAGGACCTGGAGCTTCGTCGTGGCGGAATCCGACGACAATGCAATCACCCATTCCCTCAGTAAAATCCCGCTGTTTTTCGGTCTTAAACCGGACGAACTGAAGATCATTCTCGGGCTGTGCAAGTCAGACACCTTTCAGGCCGACGACATCATTTTCAGTGAAGGTGATCCCAGCCATCACCTGTATATTCTGTTGTCCGGTGAAGTGTTGATAAAGACCCAGCGCAACGGCATCATCGCCCGCTTACAGCCCTGTGACATTTTCGGTGAAATCGGGCTGATTACCCAACGTCCCCGATCTGCGAGCGTGATCGCAAACAGTGACTGTAAGCTGTTCCGTATCGATCATGTTGAATTCAATTTTCTGTCTGGTAAACAACCACGTATCAGCACCATTTTATTGCGCAATATCAGTACCAATCTCGCAAACCACGTGGTACGCATGAATAATGCACCATTGGAGCACATCCCGCTGAGCGGCGGCACA
>CBDULQ010000282.1:0-4118 GCA_965368115.1 uncultured Gammaproteobacteria bacterium
ATATTAATGAAGCACGCGATGCGGCGAGACCCAACACCGTCGACATGGTCCTCAGTGAAGAACCGACGGCGCGCGGCATGGCGTTACTGCTGGGCATGGATTGCGCACGACATTACGACTGGAACCAGCCGCCGGCGCGTGAATGTGACCATGCCTTGATGGTGGTGGATGATGCGTACTTGCCGATGGCCGCCGGCGACCTGCCGGTCTGGAGTTTCACCCTGCACAGCATGTGCAGTCGCTGGATCGGCGTGTTGAACGCCGCGTTCAGGAGAAAACGTTTTCAACAGATCGATCTCTACAGCGGCGATGGCCGTTGTTATTCCATTACACCGCGACGCCTGAAAAAATTCTGGCGTCGACGACGACCGCTGGCGCATTATATCAATACCCATGCATAAACGACTCATTCATCGCTATCAATCCGCAGCCGCGTCGACACTCAAAGGTGCCGAGCTGCATCCGGTGCTGCAACGCATCTACAGTCATCGTGGCGTGTCCTCGCCGGAACAGATCGATTACTCATTACAACGCCTGTTGCCGCCGGATCGTTTGAAAGGTCTGGAACAGGCGGTGACGATTCTGGCCGCTGCGGTGCAGGCCAATCGACGCATTCTCATCGTCGGCGATTTCGATGCGGACGGTGCCACCAGCAGTGCCGTGTGCATGCGCGCGTTGCATCTATTGGGTGCGGACAAGGTGTCCTTTCTGGTGCCCAACCGTTTCGATTTCGGTTACGGCCTGACGCCGGAGCTGGTCGAGGTCGCCAAAGAATCGCAACCGGAAGTACTGATCACCGTGGACAACGGCATCTCCAGTATCGAAGGTGTGAAGGCGGCGAAAGCGGCGGGCATGCAGGTGGTGGTGACCGATCATCACCTGGCCGGTGCGCAACTGCCGGACGCCGATGCCATCGTCAATCCGAATCAGCCCGGCTGCGATTTTCCCAGTAAGAATCTGGCGGGGGTCGGGGTGATTTTTTACGTGATGCTGGCGCTGCGCAAAAAACTGCGCGAACTGGGTCATTTCGACAAGGGCAAGGAACCGAACCTGGGCAGTCTGCTCGATCTGGTCGCATTGGGTACCGTGGCCGACGTGGTGCCGCTGGACGACAACAACCGCATTCTGGTGCATCAGGGTCTGCAGCGCATTCGCGCCGGTCAGTGTTGTGCCGGGATTCTTGCGTTGCTCGAAGTGGGCGGGCGCGATTTTCACGACATCGTCGCTACCGATCTGGGCTTCATCGTCGGTCCGCGATTGAATGCTGCCGGACGCCTGGAAGACATGGCGCTGGGTATCGAGTGTCTGCTCACCGATGACATGAACAAAGCGCAGCAGATGGCGAAACAGCTCGACGAGCTGAACCGCAATCGTCGCGCCATCGAACAGGACATGCAGCAGCAGGCGCTGGCGGATCTGCAACCTTTGCTGGAAGAGCTGGGGCACCAGGCTTTGCCGCACGGGCTGAGCATCTACAACGCAGACTGGCATCAGGGCGTAATCGGTATTCTGGCTTCTCGCATCAAGGAACGTTTCAATCGCCCGGTGATTGCCTTCGCGCCGGCGGACAACGGCGAGATCAAGGGCTCGGCCCGCTCCATCCGCGGCCTGCATATTCGCGATGCGCTGGAGGCGGTGTCGACTCGGCATCCGGGGTTGATCATCAAATTCGGCGGCCATGCCATGGCGGCGGGACTGAGTTTGCGCGAGGCGGATTTCGAGCGTTTTCGCCAGGCTTTCGAAGAAGAGGCCACACGGCAACTGGACGAGGACGCCCTGCAGGGTATTATTGAATCGGATGGCGAGCTGGCCGCCGAGGATATCAACCTGCAACTGGCGGAGTGCCTGCGCCGCGCCGGACCCTGGGGACAGCATTTCCCCGAGCCGGTGTTCGACGGCGAGTTCGAAGTGAGCAACTGGCGGGTGGTCGGCGAAAAGCATCTGAAGATGCAGCTCATGTCCGCCGATTCCGATGCGCCGCTGGAGGCGATTGCCTTCAATGCGGACCAGGCGCTGATCGAAGCCAGCGACGGTTTCATTCGTGCCGCTTACAAGCTGGACGTGAACAGTTTTCGTAACCGCCGTACGGCGCAACTGGTGATCGAATATTTTGAGGCGGTTTAACTGAACGACCCGTGCTGGTCATTAAATGAGTGAATCTGGGGTGTATGGATTAATGCGTAAGCTGCTGTTCCGCTTCGATGCGGAAACGGCACATAACCTGGCGTTGAAAGGGCTCAAGTGGGGTCATACGCTGGGCCTGAATCGCCTGCTGTTCGGTCGCCGGGTGCAGGCGCCGGTGGAAGTGATGGGCATCGAGTTTCCCAACCGGGTGGGGCTGGCCGCCGGGCTGGACAAGAACGGCGATTATTTCAGCGCACTGGCGGACTGCGGTTTCGGTTTCGTGGAAATCGGTACCATCACGCCGCGCCCCCAGCCGGGCAATCCGCAACCGCGGCTGTTTCGCCTGCCGGCGGCGGAGGCCATCATCAATCGCATGGGCTTCAATAACCTGGGCGTGGCTCACCTGATTCGCCAGGTGAAGGCGACCCGCTTCAAGGGGGTGCTGGGCATCAACATCGGTAAGAATTTCGATACCCCGGTGGAGCGGGCGGTGGACGATTATCTCTACTGCCTGGAGCAGGTGTATGCCTACGCGGACTACGTCACCGTGAATATCTCCTCGCCGAATACGCCCGGACTGCGTGACCTGCAGTTCGGTGAAGCGCTGGAGCAGTTACTTGCGGCGCTGAAAACCCGCCAGCAGGCGCTGGCCATCCAGCATGATCGCTATGTGCCGATTGCAGTGAAAATCGCTCCGGACATGAACGACGAGCAGATCGAAACCCTCTCGGCGACCTTTCTCAAACACCGGGTTGATGCGGTGATCGCCACCAATACCACGTTCTCCCGGGTCGGCGTCGAACGCCTGCCCCACGGCCTGGAGCAGGGCGGGCTCAGCGGAAAACCGGTAAAGGACAAGGCCGATCACGTATTGCAGGTGATGGCGAATTACCTGGGCGAGCAGGTTCCGATCATTGCGGTGGGCGGGATTAGCTGTGCTGCGGACGCGCGCCACAAGATTCAGCTCGGCGCGAAGCTGGTGCAGATTTACACCGGTTTCATCTACCAGGGACCGGCGCTGGTCAAAGCCTGCGCTCAGGAACTGGCGAAGTAATCCAGCAGAGCCTGATGCTGCTCCGGTGGGATCAGCATCTGAGCCGCCGGGTGCAGTTGATCGCCCAGCTCGCTGAGTAGCGGCACCGTGTAGTGGTTGGGTGTGCGGCGACCGGCGTCGCCGTGTTGATTGGCCTGGATGCTGCCGATTTCGTCGGGGCACAGAAACACCAGTGACGGGCCCTGTTCCAGCACTTCGATCAGCTGGCAGCGCTTGCCGTCGAACAGGATGGTGTGGCCGATATATTGATACAATGCCTGTAACATGGCTTTACCTGTGGGGAAGATCACTCCATGGTATGCCATCCCTGCGGTAACTCCAAACCAGGACACTGTTTATGACCATGAAATGGACACTGCTCAACCGGGAACCGGTTCATGACGGCTTCTTCAAGCTGGATATCTTCCGCGTGCGTCACGATACCTATGCCGGCGGCGAGGTGGAGGTGAGTCGGGAGCTGTATTACCGGGACGATGCGGTAGCCGTGCTGCTCTACGACCCGGGCAATGACCGGGTGGTGATGATCGAGCAGTTCCGTATCGGCGCCCTGGATGACGATGACGGCCCCTGGCTGCTGGAAATCGTCGCCGGCATGATCGAGCCGGATGAGACGGTGCACGAGGTGGCGGAGCGGGAATGCCTGGAAGAGGCGGGGGTGAAGGTACACGCCTTCGAGACGATTCACACCTTTTATACCAGCCCCGGCGGCAGTTCGGAGAAAATCTACCTGCTCTGTGGTCTCATCGACAGTAGCGACGTGGGCGGTATTCACGGTCTGGACGAGGAAGATGAGGATATTCGCGTTTGTGTGCTGGACTTCGCGGACGTGGAAGCCATGCTGGCGGAAGATCGTATTACCTCGGCGATTCCGCTGGTGGCCCTGCAATGGCTGAAAATTCATCGCGAGCGGCTGCGTATCGAAAGCTTCGTGATGTAGCAG
>CBDULQ010000283.1:0-4115 GCA_965368115.1 uncultured Gammaproteobacteria bacterium
CTAATGTGCATGGTGCGGAAAACGTGATTCGCGCGGCACTGGATAACGACGTGGAAAAGGTCATCGCGTTGTCGACTGATAAAGCGGCTAACCCGATCAATCTGTACGGCGCCTCCAAACTGGCTTCGGATAAGCTGTTCGTCGCCGCCAACAACATGGCTGGCGGTCATCGTACCCAGTTTAGCGTGGTGCGCTACGGTAATGTGGTCGGGTCGCGCGGCTCGGTGGTGCCGTTCTTCCTCAAGCTTATCGACCAGGGTAGCGATCACCTGCCCATCACTCACGCCGATATGACCCGCTTCTGGATCACGCTGCAGCAGGGGGTAGATTTTGTATTGAAAAACTTTGAACGTATGCAGGGCGGCGAAATTTTCGTGCCGAAGATTCCGTCAGTGCGTGTCACCGATCTGGCGACTGCCATGGCGCCCGACCTGGAACAGAAAATCATTGGCATTCGCCCCGGCGAAAAATTGCATGAAATCATGTGCCCGGCGGATGACTCTCATCTCACACTCGAATTCGACGATCATTTTGTAATCTGCCCGACCATTGTATTTCATCATGCCGACATGGACTATTCGACCAACGCCATCAGCGAACAGGGTTCACCGGTGGTTCAGGGTTTCGCCTATAATTCGGGCGACAATCCGCATTTCCTGAATATCGAAGAAATCCGTGAGTTTAATCGTATCGCCGATATCGAAATCTAACAGGTCCTATGAGCAATCAGTACATCCCCTACGGTCGCCAGGACATTACCGAGCAGGACATCGAAGCGGTTGTCGAAGTCCTGCGTTCTGATTTTATTACCCAGGGCCCCCGCATACCCGAATTTGAGAATGCGCTGGCAGCGTATTGTGGCGTAGCTCATGCAGTAGCGGTAAATAGCGCAACCTCTGCGCTGCACATTGCCTGCCTCGCTCTGGGGCTTGGCCCAGGCGATCGATTATGGACTTCCCCCAATACGTTTGTAGCTTCGGCAAACTGCGCACTATTTTGCGGCGCCAAAGTCGACTTTGTTGATATTGATCCCCAGTCCTACAACATGAGTGTGGATCGCCTGGCTGAGAAGCTGGCATGGGCGAAAGCACACGACGCCCTGCCCAAAATTGTCGTGCCGGTACACTTTGCTGGTCAGTCCTGTGAAATGAAGGCGATCAGGACGCTGGCCGATGAATATGGATTCTTTGTCATTGAAGATGCTTCGCATGCAATCGGTGGACGTTACCTGGATGAGCCGATTGGTGGCTGTCGCTATTCAGATGTGACGGTATTCAGTTTCCATCCGGTAAAAATAATTACTACGGCAGAAGGCGGTATTGCAACTACAAACAACGAAGAACTATACCGGCGTATGCAGTTATACAGAAGCCACGGCGTGACACGGGACCCGGAGCAGATTCAGGGCGATGCGAGCCAGGGCTGGTATTACGAACAGGTCGATATTGGCTTTAACTACAGGATGACTGAATTGCAGGCGGCGCTTGGTTGCAGCCAGCTCAACCGTCTTGATCATTACATCAGTCAGCGCCATGAAATTTATTCTCGATATAATCGATGGCTGGCCGATTTACCACTTATTCTTCCCCAGCAGCATAAGGATTCATATTCCGCGTTTCACCTGTATCCTGTGCAGATCTCAGAGGATGTTGAGTTGGACAGGCGCAAGGTTTTTGATCTAATGCGCGAGGCCGGTATTGGTGTCAATGTTCATTATATCCCGGTGCATACACAGCCATACTATCGAGCAATGGGCTTCCGGGATGATGATTTTCCCGTTGCACTTTCCTATTATCGTCAGGCGATTTCGATTCCCATGTATGCATCACTGACTATCGAGCAACAGAGCCGGGTTGTTGAAGTGATGCATGAGATTTTTGAACGCGACTAACTTAAGCATATCGAAAGGTGGTTTTACGACTTGCTTAAGCCAAAAATGAATCAGTAGCCTAACTGTTAAGTATTTCTATGAATGTGAAAGTTATTTTACAGGCGCGTATGTCATCCAGCAGGCTACCTGGAAAGGTGGTGTTACCTGTTGCCGGTATACCTATGGCAGTACTGTGCGCATTGCGGATTGCCCGTGATGGTATAGACGTTGTCCTGGCGACTTCTGATCAGTCAAGCGATGATATTCTTGTCAACCTCGCCATGCAGCACGAAGTGAGTGTGATCCGTGGCGATCTGGCGGATGTTTTATCGCGTTTTAATTTTGCTATCACTGAGCTCGATGACAAAGATATTGTGGTTCGTGTAACCGCGGACAACCCATTTGTAGACGCGGACTTTGTTAAAACACTAGTGCAAATGTTTCAGCAGCTTGATGTTGATTATATGGGAACCAGTTCGCCAATTGACGGATTGCCTTACGGAATTAGCGCTGAAGTGATGACTGCTGCCGCACTCAGGCTTGCCCACAACAAGGCCGGCACCGATTATCAGCGGGAGCATGTCACGCCCTGGATTCGTGAAAATCTGAAAACCAGGCTTGTTGACGGGTTTGAGCTGACAGAGGGGCGTGATTTGTCCTTTCTGAGATGTACGGTGGATAATTTTGATGATTACATCTCGGTTTCCGGAATATTTCACGAGTCTCGACTCGATGCAATAAACTGTTCCTGGCGACAACTGATCGATCAAATGACAAAAACGGCCGAGATGCCTCGGTTTCGTGTGCCCTTTCGGATAAATGAAGGTGTGGCCGAAAGTGTTTTAACGCTGGGTACTGCGCAGCTAGGTCTCGAATATGGGATTACCAACCGAAGCGGCATGCCTGATCAGGAGCAGGCCGGGAAGCTGGTCAGGCTGGCTGTTGAATACGGGGTTAACTGGATCGATACGGCGCGTGGTTATGGGGTCGCTGAACAACGACTCGGGCAGGCGTTGTCAAATGGGTGGGGTGCAAGAGTTCGGGTTGTAACCAAGCTCGATCCGATGCCGGATCTGGATTCCGGGATGTCTTCATCGTGTATAAAAGCAATGGTTGAGAAAAGTGTATTTCAATCGATGCATGCAATGAAGGTCGACAGGCTGGATGTTTTGTTGTTGCATCGATGGGCGCATCGAGATTTTGCTGACAACGCCGTATGGGATGCTTTGATTGAGCTTAGAGAGCAGGGCTTAATCAATGAGCTGGGGGCCTCGATTTATTCGCCAGAGGAAGCAATAGCTGCGATGGCAGATGACGACATCAAGCATTTGCAGCTACCGTTTAATTTGCTGGATCATCGTTGGCTGGAAGAGGGTTTCCAGAAATTGCGTAGACAACGGCAGGATATACGTATACACGCTCGCAGCATTTTCCTGCAGGGCCTGTTGCTGAATGATGCGCCATCCTGGCCTTCGTGGTGTGAAACTGCTGATGAAATCGTGGGTAGAATACAGTCTGTTAAAGCGACGTTGCAGCGAGAAAGTCGCGCGGATCTGTGTGTGGCTTATGTATTAGGACAGTCCTGGATTGACTCAATTGTGCTTGGTATGGAAACTGTCGATCAGCTTATGAAAAATCTTGAACTTGTTAGTCGGAAAGCACTGACAAGTGACGAATGCAATGTTGTAATCAAGCAGTTGGCGGGGACGCCAGAACGCTTGTTGAATCCTTCTCAATGGTGAATCTGATATGGATCTTTTTTCTCTTCAGGATCGCGTGATTTTATTGACTGGTGCTGCTGGCTATCTGGGGTCGGCGATGGCGAAAGGGCTGATTTCTGCTGGCGCTTCGGTAATTCTTGCGGGCCGCACACCTTCAAGCCTGGAACAGCTTGCCGCTACACTGGGTGCCGAGGGTGGCAAAGTTTCGATACTCGAATGCGATGTTGGTGATGCGGCTTCCCGTGATAAAGCAATTGACTGGTTGCATAATAAATTTTCCCGACTGGATGGCATGGTCAATAACGCATATAGCGGTAGAGTGGGTGTCATCGAAGATATTTCAAGCGAGGATTTTTCGGCTGCCTGTGCACAAAACCTTGCCGGGCCATTTCATCTTATCCAGGGTTGTATCGATTTGCTGGAAAAGGCCGAAGGGGATGCTTCTATTGTGAATATTTCTTCCATGTACGGAAAAATCAGTCCTGACCCGGGAATTTATGGCGATAGCGGGCAGAACAACCCGG
>CBDULQ010000284.1:0-4109 GCA_965368115.1 uncultured Gammaproteobacteria bacterium
CAATAACGTTTTTGTTTTATACTCATAAAAAAGGATTTTCCCCCATGAGTCGATACGCGTTTAACCCGTCAACCCCGCTGAATTTTTATCTGATAAAAGACAA
Source organism: uncultured Gammaproteobacteria bacterium (assembly GCA_965368115.1). Lineage (GTDB taxonomy): Bacteria > Pseudomonadota > Gammaproteobacteria > SZUA-229 > SZUA-229 > CBDULQ01. The sequence goes on from CBDULQ010000284.1 coordinate 104, forward strand.
GCTGCTGAAACAGCTTGGCACAAGCGAGAAGAAAATAGTCTGGATATGGGGCGAGTCCGGCATCGGAAAAAGCCTGTTTGCTTCAGTCTTCTACGACGACCAGCCTGATCAGAAAATCTGGCTTGATATGAAAGAAGACAAGAGCAACTTTGATGAACTGTTACAAAAAATTAACCAGCACATTCGGCAGGATGTTCGACTCCACTCTAAACCGTTATGGATCTTTATTGACGACGCCCAGAAAACCGCCGATTTAATCGCTGAATTTTGCACATCCGTCATAGAACATTGTTCGGATCAGATCAGACTTTGCGTCATATCGCGGAACGCGCCGGGCAAAAATCAGCTGCCACTCATCAAAGCCGATCAGATCGAAGAACTTCCCCCTGCTTTACTACGCTTTACGCTCAATGAAACTATCGCTTTCTGTGAACAACAGGGCAAGCCGATTAACGACGAACTGATCCAGATTCATCAGCAATACGACGGCCTGCCCCTGGCCATTGCCAGCAACTTGCTAGCCGCTAAAGACAGTCATGCCTTATTGCCCGAAGCGGTGTTTTTACGTTCGGCACAATGGGAAGAAGCGGCCGGCAATACTTTGTCGGCCCTGGCGCTCTATGTCAAAGCAAAGCGGCTTGACCAGTTTTCAAAACTGTTCTTATGCAATGCAAGACACTGGTTCGCTTCCGGGCAGCGAGAAAAAATTGGTGACGTACTCAGCCTGATTACTGATAAAGAGAAAGACGCATACCCCTGGTGCTGGGTATGGGAAAGCCTTCTGGAACTGCCTACCAACCCGGACCTGGCAAGAAGGCTGGCAGAACATGCGTTTAAACTCTTCAAGCAGAACAACGACATCAACGGCATGTATTTATCCATTTCACAGGCCGTGCTCACCTATCTTGTTAAGTTATCCGATTTCAATGACATTCGACGCCTGTTACATGAACTGTCGAAATTTGATACCGACGTAAACTATACGGCGCTGGACAATCATGCCAAGGCATCGGTCAGTTACGTCATTTACTTCTGCATGTTTCTGGTCATGCCCGAAAACAAACGCCTGGCCCGATGGGAAGAAAGAACCCTGTCCGTTCTGGTCTCTGAAACCGAAATCGTACCCAGACTCAAAATGCAGGTACTGGTACAGAAAGCTTATCTATATCGCGGTGACAACTACAAAATTCATCCTCTGGAAACATTAATCGAAGTCGGCAATGACACGCCGGTACAACCCTATGACATCATTAATTTCAACCTGGCAAAAATCCAGGAAAACTGGTGTCTGGGAAAATTTGAAGAAATCAAAGAAATCTATCAGGAGTCCAGAGAGGTCACTATAGCCAACAACATGCAGGCCAACATTGCCCATACCAGCTTACAGGTAGTCATCGCTCTGCTGTTAAATAACGAACTGGAAGAGGCCCGGACAGAAATTTATCAATTACTCGATAGCATACCTCGCCGGATGAGCGCGCTGCTTCATCATCTCTACGCGCTGGAAGCCTGGAGGCAGACCCTACTGAAAGAACACGCGTTGGCGATCAATACAGCCAGACAGTGCACCACAATTAGTCATGAGTCCGGCTGCACCGCTTATATCGGTTTCTCTTACATCGTCGAGGCCTACACTTTTGCTCTTGCCGGCGAATTCGAACAGGCCTATGAAAAACTCGATCAACTCAAGCAACAGAAGCACTATGGACACTATGAGATTTTTGATTTTCATGCCGACCTGCTGAATGCCTACCTGGCGTTTGCTGCCGGCGATGAATCACTGGCGACCGAATACGCCACACAGGCGCTGTCATTTGCCACCAGGAAACACCTTTTTTATTTCATCTGGTCTGTCCCGCAAGCACTGTCACTGAGCGTAAGTCTGTCACTTAAAGCCGGACATCAAACAGACTTCTGCAATAAATTAATCGAAACACTGAATTTATCGCCGCCACAGCATGCCAGGTCGGAAAACTGCTGGTACTGGCCGGTCACCATCAAGACGCTGGGCGGTCTGCACACCAATATCGAGGCACTGAATAAACCTGGCAAGTCGCGTCGCATACAGCTGCTGATTATTTACCTGGCCATTGTCTATGGAGAAACCGGTGTGCCACTGGATATTCTGTACGACACTCTGTGGCCCGATGAAGACCCATCCAGCGCCCGTCCCAAACTGGATAATGCGCTCTACCGATTACGACAGGTGCTGGGTAAACAGAGTCTTTCCATTGTGAACACCCATGTCAAACTGGCGAACAGCGGCATCTGGGTCGATGTCATTTATTTGCAGGACCTGATCAGGCAGTGCAGAAAAGCACTGCAGAACGGCGCAGACCCGGAATACACACAGGCTAAAATACTCGAAATCATTGCCCTTTACCGCGGTGAGTTTTTAGAAGGCATGATTGCGCCCAATCATGAAATTGCCAGTTTCAGGGTCAAGCTGTTTAATCAGGTCAGTTCGCTGTTGAAGTCCGCATACCATCAACTGGAAAATCGGCCGGAGGCTCAACACACACTGGACAACATCAGAAACCATTTGATCTTTATCGAGAACCTGGTTGAAGCGGATCAGGCCTGGATCTAGAAACAGAGGCCTGACTTTCCCTGATCAACGATTATCCAGACCTCCAGCCCGTTTTTTATAAACCGTTGATTAAATATAACTTTCGGCCACTCCGGTCCACCTGAGACCGCGCCATCCATATCCAGGCATAAGCCACGAGGCCGCTCACGGCTGCTGCGCCATGCCTGGCTCATGAAAATTCCGCCCGGATAGGTTATCCTGCCCAACCTGTTTGAGTATTAGGCGGAATTTATCCATGGCCGGTGTTGGCGATTTTACCGAAACCGAAATCTGGACCGTGACCGAAACCCTGAAAGAACGCTGGGGTGCGGATAGCGGCATCGAACTGCAATATGCGGACGCGGACATTCGTCTGAGTCCCAGCGACCGGGAAACCACCGAGTGCCCGGCGATGATCTGGGCCTACCAGGGCTGCAACTTCGTGATTTTCAAAACCGGTTTCCAGAAGTACCGCTGCCAGTTCTTCTATCGCGGTTATCAGCAATACGGCACCGGTGTGCACGAATACGACGACATGGGCGATTGCATCATTTCCCTGCTCCAGGTGCAGGCCGACCACCATCGTGAAAACCACATGGAAGCCGAAGAAAACAAGGGCCCACCGCCGGGCACCGAAAAAGCATAACTAAGGCGGTCATAAATAAGCTTGATTGGAGCAATAGATCAGCCTTGGGCATTATCGCAGAACTTGAGGAGCCTCTGATTGATTCATGGACGGAAACCTTGAGACTAAAATATCCAACTTCTTCGTTGCGAATCTTCGCAATAGCGGGTTATTACGTGCGATCCGCACCTTGAATTTGAACATTTTAGCGCTCAATCTTTCTCGCCCAGAATCAATCAGAGGCTCCTTAAAAAAAGACCGGGACAAATATAAGTAAATTCTTATTTTGTCATAGAAAAATAAAACACAGGTCTTACGCTCCCCAGGATTAAACGAATACCTTAAAACATAAAACCTGGAGCCATGAATCCGGGACCACCAATACTTAGGAGATCTCATGAGCGCGAAAAATGCCTTTTATGCCCAATCAGGTGGCGTCACCGCTGTAATCAACGCATCCGCCTGTGGTGTCATAGAAACCGCACGCCAACATCCCGATAAAATTGCCAATGTGTATGCCGGTCGCAACGGCATCATCGGCGCCCTCACCGAAGATCTGATCGACACCAGCCTGGAATCCGCCGAAGACATCGCCGCACTCAAACACACCCCGTCCGGTGGTTTCCGTTCCTGCCGTTACAAACTGAAAAGCCTGGAAGACAACAAAGCCGAATACGAACGCCTGATCGAAGTGTTCAAGGCTCACGACATTGGTTACTTTTTCTACAACGGCGGCGGCGACTCTGCCGACACCTGTTACAAAGTGTCGCAACTGTCGGAAAAAATGGGCTTCCCGGTACAGGCGATTCATG
>CBDULQ010000285.1:0-4100 GCA_965368115.1 uncultured Gammaproteobacteria bacterium
GTTATGAAGATTACGACAGCCTGCATTTTGAGGTCTGTTACTACACCGGTATCGAATACTGTATCGACAAGGGCCTGCAGTTATTCGAGCCCGGCGCCCAGGGCGAACACAAAATTGCCCGTGGATTTTTACCGATCCAAACCTGGTCGGCACACTGGATCGCCCACCCTGAATTCCGTCGCGCCATTGGTGACTATCTACAACGGGAAGCCGAGGCCATGGCCGATTACGGTACAGAATTAAACGCCGCATCACCCTATCGCGACCCGGCATGACACAACCGGTGTGACGCCGGTCACAGCCGATTCACCAGTCTACTGTTATCTTCCATTGATCGAATGTGGTTTGAGATGCAGTAAACATGAAAAATATAAGTAAAGTGCTGGCCGGCTTACCCCTTGTACTCAGTGGATGCGGCGGGGGTGGTTCCTCGTCCACTGCCCTGCCTCAATCGTCCAGTCAGGACATCGCAACATTCAAAGGCACCTGGGCCAACGACTCGGTACAGACTTTTACGACGGCTTCGGGCAACACCACCAGCTTCGGCCGTTCCGAAGGACTGATAACCAGTGACCGCAAAATGGCTTACGTCACCGGCGACTACAAGGCCATCTTTACCGAACCGGGCACCAGTACCGGTCACTATTATTCAGCCTACACCTATGTGGATACGGTCGACATATCATTCAGTCAAAGCGGCAGTAATCTCGAAGTAAGCTTCCGTAACAATCAACGTGAGATCACCGGTACTATCCAGCTATCCCAGTCCAGCGATTACGCTACAGCGGTGAGCCTCGGTGACATCGCCGGCACCTGGGTCGATGATAGCAGCGACAGTTACTATTACAGCAACAACGGCATCTGGACCATCACCATCCTCGGTGACGGCAGTTTTACCGCCACCTCCACCACCAACTGTTCGGCCACCGGAAGCCTGGCCAATATCGACGGCAGCAGTAACGAATTCAGCGTCAGCATGACCGTTACCATGTGCGGTAATTCCGCCAACAATCCGTTCAACGGCACGCATACCGGCATCGCCTACAAAACCACCAATGAAACACCTCAGGATATGCTGGTCATCATGACCACCAATGGATTCGACGCCACTTCAAGAGCACTGATCATCAAACCCACGCGCTAAATCATTTCGCTTACTCGTGCTGTTTCTTGTCGGCGGGACGGAAGCTGTCGGCCAGTGTCGAGTAGATGGGTGTAGTACAAATGGATTTGGAAACACCTGCAGCGAGTAACGCAGACGCCATCATCGGCACGATCAGCTCATGCTGATCAGTCATTTCCATCACAATCACGAATGCGGTAATCGGTGCCTGCACCACGCCGGAAAAATACGCCACCATGGCAAACAGGATGAGCGCGCCGGCGGTATACTGCGGCAGATATTCGGCGATGTGCGAACCGATGCCCGCACCGGTGGCCAGCGATGGTGCAAAAATTCCACCGGGTATACCGCTCAGGTAAGACACCACTGTTGCGATCAGTTTTAAATAACCGTATTCATTGTCCAGTGTGCCGCTACCAGTGACCAGCTGTGTCGCTTCGATGTAGCCGCTGCCATAGGTCAGATGGCCGGAATAAAAACCGATAATCGCGATACCCAGTCCGCACAGGGCGGCGACCAGGAACGGGCGATTCTTTCGATAAGGCGCCACCAGTCGATTACTTTTGAGTAATATCAGACTGAACAGTCCGCCAAACACACCACCCACCAGTCCACACACGATGACCGGAATCACCGCATCCTGCAATTCGATCAATGCCGAGGTGGAACCGAAATAGGTGTAGTCACCCTGAATGGCAATCGCCGTAATCGCCGCAATCATGACGCCGCTTAACATCAATCCCCGGGTGCGCACTTCAAAGGATCGACTCAGTTCTTCGATGCCGAATACGATACCGGCCAGGGGTGTATTGAACGCTGCCGCCACACCCGCCGCACCACCGGTGAGAATCAGCACCCGCTCCATGTCATACAGGCGAAATCGCACAAAGCGACGTAGCGAAAACATGATCGAAGCACCCACATGCACAGTAGGTCCTTCGCGTCCGATCGAGGCCCCGCTCAACAATCCCAGAATACACAGAAACACCTTTCCGAATGCGATTTTCAGCGTCAGTAACACACTACGCTCTTTTTCATGCCCCATTTCCAGGGCGACAATCACCTGCGGAATACCACTACCTTCGGAACCTGGAAAAAATTTTTTCGTCAGCCAGACCACCAGCATCAGCCCGAGTGGCGAAATGATAAAGGGTAGATAAGGAGAAATTTGCGTCGCTTGAATGAATATATGATTGGCCCATTCACTGCTGATTGCCATGAAGGTGGCAACCAGGCCAACGACGATACCGCCGACGATAAACGTGAAATGCGCGCGCCAGTCTTTATGGGAAATCAGCCACTGCCCCGAGTGGCGAAGATGCTTCAACATGATGTAATGCAGCCGTGAATCATGAAAGCATCATATCATGTGCTTGCTACCGCAGGTATCCCCGCTGACTGTATCAAACCAGAAGATACTCCAACGGCGGTTTCGGTCGAGGCATTAAATCTCGGTCATCATCGACAGAATCAGTGCACGCACCGTGTCGGTTTCAAATGGCTTGTCGCAGATACCTGAAACTCCGGCCTGCTCGACGGCGGCCAGGTTTCCCATATTGCCTTCCGAAGTGACCATCAACACCGGTATCGAACGTTGATTACTGTTGTTACGAATATGTTCCAGCAGTGCCTTGCCATCCATTTGCGGCATATTGTAATCGGTGACGACGAAGTCGAAGAATTGATCATCGAGCAAGGGAACTGCGGCGGCGCCGTCATCAGCTTCAACAATCTGGTCTATGCCCATACCGTTGAGCACCCGGCGAATATGTTTTCTGGCCATGTTACTATCATCGACGATCAGCACCTTGAGGTCTTCCACCTGGATGTCTTCCAGCTGCAATTCCCGAGTACTCAACATGTCGAGAGTATTGTAGAGCGCACGTTTAAGCTGATGTGCCTCGAAGGGTTTGGGCAGGATAGCGCTGACCCCGGCCTGCTTGATGGGATCGATCTGTTCAAAACCGGTTTCGCTGGATATCAGCATAAACGCCGTTTCACCCAGCTCGCGGTCTTCACGCAGACTGGTGACCAGCTCGGTGGCGGTCATATCCGGTAAATACATGGCGCTGATCACCAGATTGGGTCGGTGGGTCATGATGAACTGTAACGCACTGGCACCGTCCTGAACCACATCGATATGGGCCAGACCTGCTTCATGGAGCGACTTGCCGATGAATTTGGCCTGGGAGGACGAGGGCTCGACCAGCAATACGAAAAGCTCAGCTAAGGTTTTACCTGACATACCTGTTGTAACCTATTATTCTTCTACCCTGGATTCCTTGAGTTTAGCAGCTACCCGAGACGACGCAGCATGATCCAACTGTCCTGGCTGGATGCCGATCCACAATCCGAGTTCCCTCCCCTGGACCAGGCACTGGAGGAGCCTGACGGCCTGCTGGCTGCCGGAGGCGACCTGAGTGCGGAACGCCTGCTGAATGCCTATCGCCACGGTATTTTCCCCTGGTTCAGCGAAGGCGAACCGATCCTCTGGTGGTCGCCCAACCCGCGCTGCGTGCTGTTTCCGGAACGCCTGAAAATCTCCCGCAGCCTGCGCAAGACACTGAAAAAACAGCCCTTCGAGATCCGCTTTGACAGCGCCTTTGCCGATGTCATGCACGCCTGTGCGCAACCACGTCCGGACCAGAGCGGCACCTGGATTACCTATGAGATGTTTCTGGCTTACGTCAATCTGCACCAGCTCGGCTATGCACATAGCGTGGAATGCTGGCATCAGGGTCAGCTGGTCGGCGGCCTGTACGGCGTTGCCCTGGGTCGGGTGTTTTTTGGTGAATCCATGTTCAGCCGCATGACCGATGCCTCCAAGATTGCACTGGTGTACCTGCGCGATCACATCCAGGAGCGCGGCTTTCGGCTTATCGATGCCCAGGTGCATACGCCTCACCTGGAAAGCCTGGGGGCCGAGATGATCCCACGCCGCCGCTTCGCCGAACTCGTCCGACAATATACGGGGGAC
>CBDULQ010000286.1:0-4090 GCA_965368115.1 uncultured Gammaproteobacteria bacterium
AATTCCGATCTCGGCGGCACCATGCGCCTGGGTGCGCAACCCTGCAAGCTGGAGGCCGGTTCCCACGCCCGGGAAGTCTATGGCGCGGACGAAATCAGCGAGCGTCATCGTCACCGCTATGAATTCAATAATGCCTACCGGCAGCAACTGGAAGACGCCGGCCTGGTGATCTCCGGCACCTCCGCCGACGGCAGCCTGGTGGAAATGGTCGAACTCAAGGATCATCCCTGGTTCATTGCCTGCCAGTTCCACCCGGAATTCACCTCCACGCCGCGCGATGGTCATCCGCTGTTCGCCGATTTCATTCGCGCCGCCTGTGAACATCGCGACCAGCGAGGTAACAGCTGATGGATCTGTGCGGCTTTAAAGTTGGTCTGGATCAGCCTTTCTTTCTGTTCGCCGGACCCTGTGTGGTGGAGAGCGAAGCCATGGCGCTGGATACCGCAGGCGCACTGAAGGAAATCACTGACAAGCTTGGCATCCCATTCGTGTACAAATCCTCTTTCGACAAGGCGAATCGTTCTTCCATGAGCAGCTTCCGCGGCCTGGGTATGGAAGAGGGTCTGCGTATTCTGCAGGAAGTCAAAGACCAGATCGGCGTGCCGGTCATTACCGACGTCCATGAAGACACCGCGGTCAACGAAGTCGCCGACGTGGTCGACGTGTTGCAGACCCCGGCGTTCCTGTGCCGACAAACCAATTTCATTCTGCGCGTGGCCGCCACCGGCAAACCGGTGAACATCAAGAAGGGCCAGTTCATGGCGCCCTGGGACATGAAGAACGTGGTCGACAAGGCGCTGTCCACCGGCAACGACAAAATCATGGTCTGTGATCGGGGTGTGTCTTTCGGTTACAACAACCTGGTGTCCGACATGCGCGCCCTGGCGGTGATGCGTGAAACCGGTTGCCCGGTTGTATTCGATGCCACGCACTCGGTGCAGTTACCGGGTGGTCAGGGTACCAGCTCCGGCGGTCAGCGCGAACACGTGCCGGTGCTGGCGCGTGCGGCTGTGGCCGCGGGTGTGTCCGGCCTGTTCATGGAAACCCATCCGGATCCGGACAAGGCCCTGAGCGACGGTCCCAACGCCTGGCCGCTGCCGAAAATGGCGGCCCTGCTGGAGCGCCTGAAACAGATCGATACGCTGGTCAAATCCGCGCCGCTGGAAGAAACGCAGCTCTGACACACCCCTGTCATGGCCCTGCACTAAGATTATTAATTGCATTAACAATGTGTGCTAAGCACTAGAAAACATTGAGGAAAACATGTCTAAGATAGTTGAAATCAAAGGTCGCGAGATCATCGATTCACGGGGTAATCCCACAGTAGAAGCGGATGTGATACTGGAGTCGGGTGTGCGCGGTCGAGCCGCCGTCCCCTCCGGCGCATCCACCGGTACCCGCGAAGCCATCGAGCTGCGCGACGGTGACAAGAGTCGCTACCTGGGTAAAGGTGTGAGCCAGGCGGTGGCCAATGTGAACGGCCCGATCCGCGATGCGCTGCTGGGTATGGACTGCCACGATCAACAGGCCATCGATGATGCCATGCTGAAACTGGACGGCACCGACAACAAGGCCAGGCTGGGCGCCAATGCGTTGCTGGCGGTATCCCTGGCCTCGGCCCATGCCGCAGCACAGGCGGACGGCAAGGCGCTGTACGCTTATCTGGGCGACGGGGTCACCCTGCCGGTGCCGATGATGAACATCATCAACGGCGGCTCCCATGCCGACAACAGCGTCGACCTGCAGGAATTCATGATTCTTCCTGTAGGCGCTCCAAGTTTTAAAGAAGCCCTGCGTTGCGGCGCTGAAGTGTTCCATAACCTGGCCAAAGTTTTGAAAGGTCGCGGCCTGAGTACGGCGGTGGGCGACGAGGGCGGTTTTGCGCCGAACCTGTCGTCGAATGAAGAGGCCATCGAAGTGATTCTGGAAGCCATCAAGAATGCCGGTTACGAGCCGGGCAAGGATGTGTTCCTGGGCCTGGACGTGGCCAGCTCCGAGTTCTATGAAAACGGCAAGTACAACCTGGCGTCCGAAAGCAAGGTGCTGAGTTCCGAGGAAATGGTCGATTTCCTGGCCGACTGGGTCAGCAAGTACCCCATCATCACCATCGAAGACGGCCTGGACGAAGGCGACTGGGACGGCTGGGCGGTACTCACCGAGAAGCTGGGTGACAAGGTGCAACTGGTCGGCGATGATCTGTTCGTCACCAATACCCGCATCTTCAAGGAAGGCATCGACAAGGGCATCGCCAACTCGATCCTCATCAAGCTGAACCAGATCGGTACCCTGACCGAAACCATCAACGCCATCAACATGGCCCATGATGCGAACTACACCGCCGTGGTATCCCATCGCTCCGGTGAAACCGAAGACTGCACCATTGCCGACCTGTGTGTCGCCATGGCTACCGGCCAGATCAAGACCGGTTCGCTGTCACGCTCCGACCGTGTCGCCAAGTACAACCAGCTGTTGCGCATCGAGGAAGCGCTGGGCGATAAAGCACAGTATGCTGGTCGCGCGGCATTCAGGCACCTGAGCTGAGCCATCGGTGAAATGGGTCATCGCCATACTCATCAGCCTGTTACTGCTGCTGCAGTTCCGGCTATGGGTCGGCGATGGCGGCATCCCCGAAGTGCTGCACCTGGAACAGGAGCTGGATGCGGCGCAACAGGAGCAGGCGCAGCTGGAAGAGCGCAATAACGAACTGCATGCGGAAGTGTCCGACCTGAAGCAAGGTCTGGATGCCATCGAAGAGCGGGCGCGCAGCGAGCTGGGCATGATCGGTAAGGACGAAACCTTCTACCAGATTCTCGACACACCGGATGCGGATCAGGCATCCTCCAAACCATGAGCAATCCGAAACAGTTCTGGGCGGTGATTCCCGCCGCCGGTGCCGGCAAGCGTATGCGCGCCGACCGTCCCAAGCAATACCTCGAGCTGGCCGGCAAAGCCGTTCTGGCGCATAGCCTGGATCGTCTGCTGGCGCTGCCCCAGGTCAGCGGTGCGGTGCTGGCGCTTGACCCGGACGATGCCGACTGGCCCGGATTGAATTATCAGCACGACAAAACCCTGCTCACCACCGCCGGTGGCAAGGAGCGATGCGATTCGGTGCTGGCTGCCCTCTATGCCCTGCGTGATCATCTGGGCCCGACCGATGATACGGTGTGGGTACTGGTGCACGATGCGGCGCGACCCTGTGTGCGTGCTGGCGACATGCAGAGCCTGATCGACGAAGCCAGTCATGACGACGATGGCGGCCTGCTGGCATTACCGGTGCGTGACACCATGAAGCGCCAGCTCGCCAACGGCCGGGTGCAGACCACGGTCGATCGCACCGGGCTCTGGCACGCTCTGACGCCGCAAATGTTCAAATTAGATTTATTAATCAGTGCCTTAGAACATTGTTTTGAGAAAAAACTACACGTCACTGACGATGCTTCGGCGATGGAGTTGGCGGGTTATCATCCGCACCTGATCGAAGCCCATGAAGACAATATCAAGATTACCCGGCCCTTCGACCTGACCCTGGCCGGACTGTATCTCAAGGAACAGGCCAATGACTGACATGCGCATCGGACACGGCTACGACGTACATGCCTTCGAAGCCGGCGATCACCTGATGCTGGGCGGCGTGCGCATCGAGCATGATCGGGCATTCCGTGCCCACTCGGATGGCGACGTGCTGATCCATGCGATCTGCGATGCGGTGCTCGGCGCTCTGGCGCTGGGTGACATCGGCCGTCACTTTCCCGATACCGATCCTCAGTATGCCGGCGCCGACAGCCGCGAGTTGCTCAAGCAGGTGGTGGCATTGATGCGCGAGCAGGGTTATTCGCTGGGTAACCTGGATGCCACTGTGATCGCCCAGGCGCCGAAACTTGCGCCGCATATCGACGCCATGCGCAACCATGTGGCCAGGGACTTCAGTACCGGGCTGGAGCAGATCAACGTGAAGGCGACCACCACCGAAAGGCTGGGATTCAGTGGCCGCGAGGAGGGCATAGCTGCGCACGCCGTGGTGCTGTTGATCAAAGATTGATCAAAACGAAATATTTCACATATACTCAAAACTTAAAGCGGAATTTTAAAT
>CBDULQ010000287.1:0-4048 GCA_965368115.1 uncultured Gammaproteobacteria bacterium
GCAAAAGCACTGGGCGGGACGATAACGCGCGTGGCGGCACCGGGGTTCTTCTCGGCATCATAATGGGGGTTAGAAACCTTCACCCAGGGATAGTAGAGCGCGGTATAGGTACTGGCTGTCGGTAGACTCAGATCAGATACGTCTTTTTCTTTTTCAAATTCTGTCGCATACGGTGGATCGACAATGACCATGCGATTTTTCATTCTGGCGCAGTGTGACACGGCCGAATCGATCACATCAGCCATGTCCGATTCTGCTGCAGTTGCTCCGGAAGACCGATTGTAATATTTGCCGGGTAAACAGATGATGTTTACATCTCGATATTTGAGTAACGCAGTGAACACCGCGTCGTAATCGGATGTGCCGCCATCGCTGCCGTTTACGCCATCCGCACCATCGGTTGATCCGGCGGCGCCAAATTCGACAAAACCATATCCATTGGTCTCTCCGATCAACTGTGTAGCGGCCGCCGCGCCATCGGAGACGCTTACTTCGACCAGCTCTGAACTGTCATTTATCTTATTTTCGATATACGCCGGTTCCGCACTGTCCAGGGAGACGTCGGTGAAGGATTCCAGCACCGAAAACTCCGTGATCTCCCCGCTACTGATCGTCCCCTTACCGACATCGACCGTGAATTCAGCACCGGCAGCCGACGTGGTACCTGCTTTCGGAGTCATTCTTACGATGAGTTGATCACCCCAGGCACCTTCGTTAGCCGCCGTAAAAGTGATCATTGCCGAGGAATCACCAGCGTTGTCATATGACCCGGCGCTTTTTACACCTCCGGTCGCCACTCGAATGATGTAGGCTTTAGATCCGCCGTTCCTGAAGAAGGCATAGACGGAGTGCCCCATGGGGTCGCCCATTGGGAGTGCACCGCTGGTCGAAGTTTCCTGGGCAGTTATGCCACCGAACTGGCTATCATAGTCATCCCACTTGTTGATCAGCTCAGCTTCGAAAACGCCGTTTCCTATCGTCGTGTTGTTATTGACATGTCCTTTTGTCGTAAATCCGATGAAGCAGGCAGTCGATGTGCCTGCCGCTTCTATAGGTTTTGAACCACTGGGAATTTCCTCGACATAGACGCCGGGGTGGAGATAGCTGGGCATAGATCAACTCCTGTCAGTTGTGATCATGACGACGGAGTACAGGCAGGTTGATCCATTTAAAGACGAAACTGCAGAAAATATGAATCGCACTTCCCTGTACTGTGCAAATAATCTTCTCCAAAGCTGGAGACTCCTGAAGCCGATTAAATAAATTATTCCAGCCGATGTCAACCGGCTACCGAATAATTTATTTCATACCCATCAACCCCAACTGGTGAAAAATTAGACAATCGTTTCTCCAGAAATCATTCAGTACTGTATCCGAGACGGCAGGCGCGGGGTTGAACAATCTTGATAAGGCTTTTGCTATCTTTTTGTTTCTAGAATTAAATCGTGACACGTGCACCATATTATTAGCATTTTCTGTGCCGTCGAAAAATTTCCGATTTTATCCCAATCCGGCCAGATAACAGGAAATAAACCCATAAGCCGGAATACGACTGATAAATTTTTAGTATGACACCGACATCGTATTTTCAGATAGCAACTTATCTTAAACTCGAACATTCGTTTATTAGTATTTAATTAGTGACAGAACCTCACTATTTTTCAAACACCTCGCCAGGACAGAGCTCCCCTTCGAATCATCAATTCCTCAGACAGGTCTTATACCCCTTGTGAACAGGAGTTAGTGCGAAAATTATGAAATGACCGAGGCGGGAAGTTCAGGCGCTGTAGGGAAGTTCTGAAATTGACAATAAAGACTCATTGCCGGCTGAAACTGTATTATTGTGGGCGCTTGAATCGTTTGCGCTGACGATCGATCTTGTCCCGCAACACACAGCCCTCGACGTGGTCATTAATCATTCCCATAGCCTGCATAAAGGCATAGACCGTTGTCGGCCCGACAAACTTCCAGCCGAGTTTTTTCAGGTCTTTCGACAACCTGATGGATTCATCAGACGTTGAACGACTTTGCGGCTTACCCTGCAGTTTAGGGTCCGGCTCGTATTGCCAGAAAAAGGCCGCCAGCGAACCTTCCTGTTTGACCAGTTCCCGAGCACAACGGGCATTATTGATAACCGCCTCGATTTTTCCGCGATGACGGACGATACCCTGGTTTTTTAGCAGACGATCCACATGCCGCTGATTGTATCGCGCGACTTTGTTGAAATCGAACTGGTCGAACGCTGCCCTGAAATTCTCTCGCTTGGCAAGAATCGTTCGCCAGCTCAAACCAGACTGAAAACCTTCCAGACACAGTTTCTCGAACAGGCGGCGATCATCATCGACTGGAAATCCCCACTCGGTATCGTGATAATGAAAAAACTCCGGCGCTGCTTCGCACCAGCGGCAGCGCGGTTTGCCGTCAGGTCCCGGAATGGTATCGCTCATCATCTATCCCTTTCGTTTACCCGATGTTCAGTTACTTTTAAGAAATGTCAGTTGATCGGTGGTTCTGGCTGGTGATATTTCGAGTACTTCGGCCGTTACAATCTTCTGCTCCACAAACGGGTCCTGACTGACACGGGCTTCGAGCTCCGCCAGGCTTGAGCTCTGCGCCAGAATCGCGCCACCCTGATTCGGCTGCAGGCTGCCAACCATAAGAAACACATTATCCTCGAACCCCTGATCAATCCAGGCATTGTGCGCATCCATAAACTGGCCCGCCTGAGGTTTGTTATCTGCAAAGCGGAGTAAGATGACGAACATGATTATTCGCTCCCTTTTAGTGTTTAGGAACCTCTGATTAACTCATGGACGGAAACCTTGAGTCCAGAATGTCCAACTTCTTCGTTGCGAATCTTCGCAATAGCGGGCTATTACGTGCGATCCGCGCCTTGAATTTGAACATTCTGGTTCTCAATCTTTCTAGCCCAGAGTTAATCAGAGGTTCCTTTAGTTTGTATTCATTACCGTGTGTCAGGTTCATCGTCCAGTCCGGCTAACCAGGCATCCATCATCTCGACTTCATAACGTATGAATTTATCACTCGGGAAAGCATTGACCAGTGTCGCGACGCCCTGACTGAAGGCCAGCACATGCATGGCCAGTTCCTCCGCATCCTGCTTGCGCCCCATGGCGATAAACTGCTTACGCAGCCAGTTGCGAAACAGACTGAATACCTTATTAGCTTCCGCCAGCGAATGATGGTTCAGTTTTGCAAGCTCGCTGGTCAGCGTTCCGACCGGACAACCATACTGTTTGATATTGCCCCGGTTCAGTATCAGTATGTTGACGAAGCTTCTGATACGATCGACCGGGTTGTCATGCTCCCGGGTCCAGAGGTCGAGCATGGCGCGGGTATTCTCCATGCGTCGTTCAATCACCGCGGCAAGAATCTCGTCCTTGGTTTTGAAGTGATAGTAAAAATTACCCCGCGATATTCCCACAGAACCGGCAATGTCAGAGAAAGACGTATGCTCGAAACCCTGCCGATACACCAGCAGGTCCGCAGCATCGATGATCTGATCTCGGGTATTCTTTTCGCTCATCACTATTCAGCCAGATTAGCATCCCGGGCATAATAGGACGCATGTCCTACTTTAAGCAGAATAATAGGACGGACGTCCTAGCTTGTCAATCTCGTAATTTAAGCCGGATTAATCCTGCCGGGAGAAGGGACGCAGGCGCTGACTGTTTACTCTTTTTCAATTTGTTATATGATCCATCGGGAGATTCAATTTCGATCGATGTGGAGCACCGATGCCTGTATCTCATCGTCAATTTCTACTGATACTATCGATTCTGTTTGCAGTACTCTGGGCGGTCCTGGCAATCGACCCACTGTTTCGCCAGGACTGGGCACTGGAAAATGCCCTGGTCGCGGTTGCCGTACCCCTGTTGCTACTCTCCTACCGGTATTTCCTGTTGTCACGCATTTCCTATCTACTGATTTTTATTTTCCTGTGCCTGCATGAGATCGGCGCACATTACACCTACTCCGAAGTCCCTTACGATCGTCTGTTCGAATCTCTGACCGGCGGCACACTGAA
>CBDULQ010000288.1:0-3993 GCA_965368115.1 uncultured Gammaproteobacteria bacterium
ATAAAAGACACTTCCTGTAACCAATCGATCGCGCTTATGTCTGTTACAAAATCAAAACAAAAACATCAATTGCCTGTAGCAAGTCTGTATCACATCTGTGACGAATCCGAATTCGATTTCGAAACCACGGAAGATCTGCAGGACATTGGCGAAGATCTGGGCCAGCAACGCGCCATGGACGCGTTGAAATTCGGTATCGGCATGCGTCACGAAGGTTATAACCTGTTCGTGCTCGGTTCGACCGGGCTCGGCAAGCATACGGCTGTACATAAATTACTGGACAAGGAAAGCCGCGATCTGCCGACGCCGGATGACTGGTGTTACGTCAATAACTTCGATCATCCGCACACGCCAAGGGTGCTGAAGGTTCCGGCCGGTCGCGGCCTGCAGCTAAAGCAGGATATGGAACACCTGATCGAAGAACTGCTGATTGCCATCCCGGCGGTGTTCCAGAGTGACGAATATCGAATTCGTGTGCAGGAAATCAATGATCATTTCAAGGAGATCGAAGAAAAGGCTTTTACCGAACTGGCCGAAAATGCGGAAAAGAAAAACATTACCATGATTCGTACACCGGGCGGTTATACCCTGGGGCCGGTACACGAAGGTCACATACTCACACCGGAAGAGTTTGAAAAGCTACCTGAAGACCAACAGGAACAGGTGAAGAAGGTCACCGAAGAAGTCGAACAGGAACTGGTGGAAATCATTCGCAAGGTGCCGACCTGGCAAAGGGAAAACCGGGAACAGCTCAAGGCATTGACCAATGAACTGGCGCAGCTGACAGTGGACCAGTTCGTGGATGAGCTGATCACGCGTTACCAGGACTTGCCCGAAGTGGAAGAGTACATTGCGACGGTCAAGCAGCATATCGTCGAGGCCACCGATGTATTCGTCAAATTCAGTGAAGAAAAACAGTCCGGCAATCATAACCAGGACATGATACGTACCGTGTTCTCGGCCTACCAGGTGAATGTTCTGGTCGACAACGGCAAAACGGAAGGTGCGCCGGTTGTCTATGAAGATAATCCGACTTATCTGAACCTGATCGGTCGTATCGAACATCGTGCTCAGTTCGGTACATTGCTAACGGATTTTTCACTGATCAAGGCCGGCGCACTGCATAAAGCCAATGGCGGCTATCTGATTCTCGATGTGCGTAAGGTGCTGACGTCGCCGTTTTCCTACGAAGGCCTGAAGCGTGTATTGCGCGCCCGTGAATTACGCATCGAGTCACTGGAGCAGAGCCTGAGCCTGGCCAGTACCATATCTCTACAACCGGAACCGATTCCCATCGACGTCAAGGTGATACTGACCGGTAATCGTATGCTCTATTATCTGCTTAAACAGCTCGACCCGGAATTCAACGTGCTGTTTAAGGTGGCGGCGGATTTCGCCGAAGATATCGAACGCGACGCGGACAACACTCATCTGTATGCAAGACTGATTGCGACGTTGCAGCGTGAAACCGAACTGAGTCCGATCGATCGTTCCGGGGTGGCGCGAATCATCGAGCATTGTTCGCGTATGGTGAGCGACGGTGAGAAATTATCCCTGCACAAGGGTGATCTGCTCGACCTGATCAAGGAGTCGGACTACTGGCGACAACAGGACGACCAGCCGATGATCAACCGCAGTCATGTGCAGAAAACCATCGACACACGCCGTTATCGGCTGGACCAGATTCGTGAACGCGTACACGAGCAGGTGTTACGGGATATTTTTCTGCTCGATACCTCGGGCGAAAAAGTTGCGCAGATCAATGGATTGAGTGTTATCCAGCTCGGCGATCATGCCTTCGGGCGGCCGGTGCGTATTACCGCCACGGCGCGACTGGGTGCCGGTAAAGTAATCGATATCGAACGCGAAGTGCACCTGGGCGGCTCCATTCATTCCAAGGGTGTATTGATCCTGTCGTCATTCCTGGCCAATCGTTATGCACCGGAACAGCCGCTATCCCTGTCCGCCAGCCTGGTATTCGAACAGTCTTACGGCATGATCGAAGGGGATAGTGCTTCCGCAGCGGAACTCTGTGTGCTGTTGTCCGCATTGTCCGGGGTGGGCATCAAACAGTCGCTGGCGGTCACCGGTTCGGTGAATCAGCTTGGTGAAATCCAGGCCATCGGTGGCGCCAATGAAAAGATTGAAGGTTTCTTCGATATTTGTCAGGCACGCGGCCTGAGCGGTGAGCAGGGTGTTATCATTCCGCACGCCAACATTTCTCATCTGATGTTGAGACAGGATGTGCGTGATGCGGTGGAGCAGGGTCAGTTTGCAATCTATGCCGTGCGTTACGTCGATGAGTTACTGGAGCTTCTCACCGGTGTTCCGGCAGGCGAAGCGGACAGCAAGGGCCGCTACCCGGATAAAACTGTCAACGGCCTGGTGCAGAAAAAGTTACGTAAGCTGAACAAGCTACGCAAACAGTTCGGTCGCGGCGAAGAGGTGGATGACGGCGGCAATGAACAGGGGCGACCTTATGCCCGAAAACACTGAGCTACAGATTCGTCACGTGTTGCTGGGCTTCGGCGCTGCAGGTTGCAGCCAGCCGACCCTCTCGCGCGTGGTTTCGCTGGCGGCGCGTTTGCGCGCCAGTATTCAGAATATTTATGTCGAGGAACCGGATCTGGCCCGGCTGGCCGCTTTGCCATTCACCCGGGAAGTGGCCCGCTATACGGCGCGTATTCGTCGACTCGATGCGAACCTGCTGGCGCGGCGCTTACATGCACGAGCTGAAGAACTGAACGTACTGTTACAACAGCAGGCACAACTGGAAGCCATAGAATCCAGTTTCAGGACTCTGCAGGGCGAACTGATCCCGACGATTCTCAGAGAGGCTGGGGATGCCAGTGTGATCATCATTCCCGCCCAGTCAAACTGGCGTGATATTGCAGGTGAGACCGCAACAGCGCGGATTTCTGTCGCTGCTCTGTATGACGGATCGGAGGCGGCGGCTCGTGCGCTGAACCTGGCGGCGACGCTGGCGGAAAAAGACGCTGGTGATCTGCTGGTATTGATCACCGACGCTCGGTTCAGAAACGAAGTGAGCAGCTCGTCCGGAAAGCAGCCGGTTCGATTTAGCCTGATCAATGGAACCGATGAGCAGGGGATATTGAATCGGATCAGTATGATTCACCCGCGCCTGCTAATTATTTCGGCCGATACACCCCTGGGGCGTTCTGCGCTCCATATTCGTGAGTTGACGCGCAGGGGTATCGATCTGGTCATGGTGAAATAAGTCTCGCCTCAGATACGAGAGCGAATGGATTGAACAGTCACGGGTGCTGATGCACCCGTGATGTTATTGAAATATTACTTAATGGATTCCGGCTCACGAATCGCTGAGATCACTTTGCCGTTCATGAGCACGGCGAAGAAATGCGGATGCTTCACCTGTTCCTTGTCCATGTAGTTGATGCGTACCAGGTAATGCCATTGCTTTTCATGATGCGGTAACTGCTTGAGTTCGATGCTGGTCAGATGGACATCCTGGTATTCTGGATGTTCTTTGATTTCGTGATTGACCGCATCCAGCGCCTTGTCGATCGGCAGGGGCAGGGGGCTCTTGAACGGCGTCCAGGACGGTTCGTTACTGATATCGTTTTTATCCACATGGGCAACGACTCGGACATTGTCCATGTATTCGATGACTTCCACCGGGAAATTATAAGCTAGTGCATTACCGCTGAAAAAAACCACCAGGGCCGCGGATAAAAATTTAGGCATTTTATTCTCCTGTAAAACCGACAAGCAGCGCGTATGGTCAATCGAAGCGATCAGCATTGTCCGGGATGATTTATTAGCATTTCTATCCGGATTCCCCAGTGCCGAGAAGGTCGGGGCCGCTATCGGTCGCCATACGTGATCGTCGCATATGTTATCACATTTGAATCGGGTATAGGGGTCGGGTTCCCTGTGGAGCAGATCCCGCTCAGGCCGGGTTCAGTCGTTCAGATCACCGGTCCGGGTGCATTCGGTATGGTAGTGCCTGAC
>CBDULQ010000289.1:0-3973 GCA_965368115.1 uncultured Gammaproteobacteria bacterium
GACCGCCATCAGCAGACACGCCCTGGTAACTGGAATTCGGGATTAGAGCGCGTACAGCACATGTTCACAGCTGGTCAGCTCCATATAAATGGCATCCAGTTGCGCCTTGCTGTGGGCGGTAATGGTAATGGTGATGCTGGTGTAATTGCCACCTTTGCTGGCACCGAGTTTGACGGCACCTTCCGGCAGCTCTTCGACGTGACGATTAACGATTTCGATCACCGCCGCCTCGAACACCTCGCCGCTCTTCCCCATCGCCTTGATCGGGAACTGGCAGGGAAATTCGAAGAGTGTTTCCTGTTCGGTGGAATCGTTCATTGCGCCTGGCCGTCACGAAGCTGTTGTTTATACTGCTGGTAAATATCGATCATCTGACACCATATGGGGCCTGCGCGACCGTTTGCAACCGCTTTTCCGTCCAGCTTGACCACCGGCAGGATTTCCTTGGTGGAGCTGGTCAACCAGATTTCGTCCGCAGCATGCAGTTCAGCCTCGGAAATTGCCCGCTCTTCACAGGCAATGCCGTTGTCCCGGGCCAGTTCCATCACCAGGTCACGGGTGATGCCCGGCAACAGCAGCGGACCGTTGGGTGGTGTCAGCAGGACGCCGTCATGCACCAGAAACAGGTTGCTGGCCGCACCTTCGGTGGCGTAGCCATCGCGAATCAGAATCGCCTCGGCGGCACCGGCCTGGGTCGCCTGGGTACGCAGCATGGTATTGGCGAGCAGGGCTGTGGCCTTAATGTTACAGGCGCGCCAACGAATGTCGTCCAGGGTAATGGCAGCGACACCCGCCTCCAGCTTACTGCGATCGACCGGTTGCAGGGGATTCACCATGATAAACACGGTCGGCGTCACCTCGGCCGGAAAAGCATGATCGCGCAGCGGTGCCGGACCACGCGAAACCTGCAGATAAATCGACTGGTCCGGTGACGGATTACTTTGCATCAGCGCCTGCAGCACCTGTAACCACTGCTCCCTGCTGAGTGGATTGTGGAGTGCAATGCCATCCAGGCTATTCTGCAGGCGGCGCATATGTTCCTCGAAACGCAACAGGTGCCCGCCATAGGCCGGGATCACTTCATAAACACCATCACCGAACAGAAAGCCGCGATCCAGCACCGACACCCGGGCCTGATCGAGAGGCAGATATTCGCCATTCAAATACACTGTGGACATAAACGAGTCTCGTGGGCGCCGGACGTGGCTGATGCCCGGCTAGCAATAAGGGCTGTTAACTATGCGAATAGCCTAGTGAAACAGACGAATAATCTGATCTCGCGTGCGCTGCCAGAGGCTGCCTTCATCCACAGCCTGCAGTGCAACCAGCGGCTTACTGATGATTTCCTCGCCGTTCAACATGACTTTGACAGTACCCAGCTTCTGGCCTTTTTTGACCGGTGCCTCGATATCCTGGTCGACGTCCATTACCGCATCGAGATTTTTATACTGGCCGCGTGGAATGGTGACATGCAGGTCTTCGGTCAGGCCGAGGTTGAGCACGTCGCTGGCACCTTTCCATATTCGTGTCTGGTTCAGGCCCTCACCGGCAGCATACAGTTTATTACTCTCATAAAAACGGAAACCATAACTGAGCAGTGACTGGCTGATATCGGCACGTGCTTTTTCGCTGCGCGTACCCAACACCACGGAAATCAGTCGCATATCATCGCGTTTTGCCGAAGACACCAGACAATAGCCGGCGGATTCGGTATGACCGGTTTTTACGCCATCCACACTGTTGTCACGCCACAGCAACTTGTTACGGTTGTACTGACGAATGTTGTTATAGGTGAATTCTTTTTCGGAATACAGCGTGTAATACTGGGGGAACTCGGTAATAACCGCTTTTGCCAGGGTGGCGATATCGCGCGCCGTGGTCAGGTGATCCTTGTCAGGCCAGCCGGTTGCGTTTTCAAAATGTGTGTCCATCATACCCAGCGACTGAGCATACTGATTCATGTAATCGGCAAACACCGATTCGCTGCCGGCAATATGTTCGGCCAGTGCGACCGTGGCATCGTTACCGGACTGGATAACCATACCCCGTAACAAATCCTTGACCTTCACTTTTTTGCCCACTTCGACGAACATTTTCGAACCTTTCATCTGCCAGGCTTTCTTGCTGATGGTCACTTCTTCGTCGATACTGAGGCGCCCCGATTCCAGTTCCTTGTACACCACATAAGCGGTCATCAGTTTGGTAATGCTTGCGGGTTCGACTTTTTTATCGATGTCTTTTTCCGCCAGGATTCGGCCGCTGTCGGCATCGATAAGCAGGAAACTTTTAGCTGCCAGTTGAGGCGGAGATGGTACGGGGGAAATGGCCGCGTGCGCGGTGAACAGGAAACTGCTTAGCAGTACGAATAGCAGGCTTTTTAGATAGGTCATCATTTTCAGGCACTAATCTCCATTATATAAATATCAATCAACAATCAGGCGCGCAGTGTTCATACCAATGTTATTCAGGTCTCTGATCACCTGATAGGCAAGGTCCACGTTTGGAATCGGACCGATACGCACTCGATAAAACTTTTTACCGTTGGACTCAGTAACATGAACACGCACACTGTTGAAGTGTTTGCTGCGTAAATCGTCGGCCACTTCTTCCGCCGCCATCTCGGTTGCCATAGCGGCCACCTGCACATGAATCTGCCCATCATGCCGGTCTGACTCGGAAGGCGGCAAAATCACTTTGTCGGTTTTCAGGTTCAATGCGCTGGTATTGATAGCGCGAATTTCCACCGGCGCAGTGCCGGTACCGGCGATACCCAGCTTATGCGCCGCAGCGTAAGACAGGTCGATAATGCGCCCGGGATGAAAC
The DNA here is from genome assembly GCA_965368115.1 of uncultured Gammaproteobacteria bacterium. GTDB lineage: Bacteria > Pseudomonadota > Gammaproteobacteria > SZUA-229 > SZUA-229 > CBDULQ01. Next base: position 2,824 of record CBDULQ010000289.1, read on the forward strand.
GGCCCACGATCATTGACTTTAACGATCGCCTTGCGGCCATTCTGCAAATTATGCACCTCGACATACGTTGGCAGAGGTAATGTCTTGTGCGCGGCTGTCATCGCATACATGTCGTAAGGTTCGCCGCTCGAGGTGTTGCGGCCATGAAACTTGGTGCCGTACCAGGAAGCATCGCCACGCTGTACGAAGCCGGCGCTGTTGTCCATCACGTGATAGGTTTTACCCAGCACGGTATAACTGGCCGGGTTCCCATAACGACTCAGCGGCTCATTGGCTGGTACCGCATCGGGTATCTCGCTGGCATGCTTATCAAAACTCGATGGTGGTCCGTCCATGGTGGCACATGAACTGAGAACAAGGCTGACCAGCAATACAGCACTCAGGTATCTCATCATCGACTCTTGTGAAACGCCTCCGCCACCGCCTGACTTAACTGATACACAGCCATGGCGTAAAGAGGACTATGGTTGTAACGGGTAATGACGTAAAAATTCTGCAGCCCCATCCAGTACTCATCGCCTTTGGCACCATCGAATTTTAACAGCGTGGCCATTTCATCGTCAGCAAAGCTCATCCGGGGAACAACGCCCAGCTTTCGGAATGCCGCGACGGTTTTATGCGGTTTCATCTGCTTGTCACCGAGTCCGTCTGCCGGCTTGCGCACCTGGGCCTGAGTTGCGACAGGCTTACCGGGCTGCCAGCCGTGAAGGGTAAAATAATTGGCAACACTGCCGATGGCGTCTGCCGTGTTGTTCCACAGATCACGGTGGCCGTCGCCATCGAAATCCACCGCATAGGCGCGGAAGCTACTGGAAATAAACTGCGGCATACCCATCGCACCCGCATAGGACCCCTTCAGGCTACGCGGGTCGACACCCTCTTCGCGGGTCATCAATAAGAACTGTTCCAGCTCCTTGCGGAAAAAACTGGCGCGCGGCGGGTAATCGAAACCCAGGGTCGTCAGCGCATCGAACACCGGATAATTCCCGGCACGTTTACCATAAAAAGTTTCCACGCCGATGATGGCGACGATGACTTCGGCCGGTACGCCGTATTTCTGTTCTGCACGCGCCAGGATGTCCTTGTGCTTTTCCCAGAACTCAACACCGTTGTTGATACGGCGCGAGGTAATGAATATTGGACGGTAATC
>CBDULQ010000290.1:0-3957 GCA_965368115.1 uncultured Gammaproteobacteria bacterium
CTGAACATTGAGGCGTTTGATACCCACCGAACTCAGCGAATGCAGAAACACCGACAGCAGTACTGCAAATATCCCGTAAAAAGCCTGCTCGCCCAGACTCAGTTGTTCGGAAAATATCACCGCCAGTCCGAATACCCCGAGCAAAGCACCGAACAGTTTGATGATCGTTAAGCGTTCACTGAACAGAAACCGCGATGCCAGCAGCGAGGTCATGATGGGTGTCAGCCCGAACACCACCGAGATCAAGCCGGAAGAAATATACTGGGCACCCCAGTACACGGCGGTCATGGCGCCGAAAATCGCAATACCCGCAACGCCATAAACCTGTATCGCCGCCTTGTGCACAGGCAATTTGCCGTAACGCCAGAGGGTTAGCAGTAGCGCGAGTGCGGCACCAATGAACATACGCCCGGCGATACCTGCGATGAATCCACCATTCTCTCCACTCCACTTGATCGCCAACGGCGTTGTCGACCAGATGAGTACAACGGCCACGTAAGCCATGGCAACGGTCAGGGTATGACGCTTTTCCATTTTCTTTCATCCAATAAAAAGGGCCACAGTTTCTTTCGAATCTGTGGCCCTTAATCGTTTAGCTGGCTTGGGTAAATTAACTATCGATACACTGGTCGCACAGATCCGCGGTCGCTCGCCACATCAGGCGAATGACTACCGGTGCTGGAATTCGTGCGATTTTGATCAACATGGTTCAAGATTGTGTTAACTGATTTTTTTTGTCAAGATATAATTCACGCATAATAAAACTTTCATTTAGTGCAGGCCATTCTCCTATGTCGATCAATTCCATCTGCGTTCTGGGCGGAAGCGGATTTGTCGGTCGCCACATCGTGGCCCGACTCAGTGCCATGGGCAAACAGGTCCGGGTACTGACGCGTCGAAAGTCATCATGCCAGAGTCTGCTGGTACTCCCCGGCGTGGAACTGATCGAAACCAACGTTCACGATCAGCACAAACTGGATCAGGCCATCAAGGGAATGGACGCGGTCATCAACCTGATCGGCATACTCAATGAGAAAGGTCATTCCGGCGAAGGCTTCCGCCGCGCCCACGTCGAACTCCCGCGCAAGGTACTGAACGCCTGTCACCAGAACAAGGTGAAGCGCATTCTGCATATGAGCGCCCTGCATGCCGACGCCAACTCAGGTCCCAGCCACTACCTGCGCAGCAAGGGTGAAGGTGAGAACCATATGCTGGCGTTCGCCGGCAAGATCCCGGTCACCAGCTTCCGACCTTCGGTGATCTTCGGCGCCGACGACAGTTTCTTCAATCGCTTTGGCCAGTTGCTGGCAACCATGCCGCTGGTATTTCCGCTGGCTTGCGCCGAATCACGATTCGCGCCGGTGTACGTCGGCGATGTCGCCGATGCCTTCGTCGACGCCCTGCACAACAAACAAACCTGGGGGCAGCGCATCGATCTGTGCGGCCCACGCAGTTACACGCTGAAACAGCTGGTGGAATATACGGCCCACACCATGGGCCTGAAACGCTGGGTAGTCCCGCTTCCGGATCTGCTGTCGCGACTGCAGGCACAACTGCTTGAATTTGCACCCGGCAAGCCCTTCTCCGTCGATAATTATCACTCACTGAGCGTGGACAGCATCTGCGAAAGCGGCTATTCCATGCCGACTTCGGTCGAGTCCGTGGTGCCCTATTACCTGGGTAAAAATCGACGCCAGCTGTTGCAGGATCGGCAACGCAAACTGGCTGGACGTTAGTCGTTCAGCGAATTTATCCAATTGCATCAACCGCTTGAATAGCTTATAAGCAGGAAGGAACGGATTACCCCTGTGGTACCATGACCCATTCGATCAGGGAAACAAGATGGAAGCGTTGAAAAATACAGAATTTGTCCAGTCGCTCATTCGACTCAGCATAGGCCTGTTAACCTATGCTTATATCAGCTCGGGCATCAGTAGCGGCTATTTCGATACCGCTCCCGAAACCCTGCAGATCTTCAGCCTGACCTTTTTTACCTTCACCTTTGCCATCATGGCCAGCCTGTACTGGGTTCCGGTGTCCACGCCACGCCGCTACCTTGCCCTGTTCGCCGATATCGCCAGTGCGACTTTCTCTTCCTATCTGACCGGCGGCATCAACAGTGTCTACGTACTGGTTTATCTGTGGATCTACATCGGCTACGGCACCCGTTACGGCAAACGCTATCTGCTCGCCGCCATGGCCATGACCTTCATCGGTTACAACATCCTGATCCTCACCGAAAACGCCTGGTCGATGCTGACCCTGGACGCCATCGCGTTTCTGCTGTTGATCGTCGCCCTGCCGCTGTACCTGTATTCACTGCAAAAACGTTTACAGGACGCAGTCACCGAAACCGAACAGGCGAATCGTGCCAAAACCGAATTTCTGTCGACGATGACTCACCAGATCCGCACCCCCATCGGTGGCGTGGTCGGCATGATCGACCTGCTCAACAAAACCAGCCTGGATGCCCAGCAGAAACAGTATTTACAGGCACTGAGCCAGTCCAGTAACGCATTGCAGGAAATCGTCGAAGACATCGTCGATTTTTCACGCATCGATCAGGGCGAGATCGCCTTCGACGACAAAAGCATTCAGCCGCGCACCATGTTAAACAGCCTGGTGCATAGCCTGGCACCGCTGGCTCACGAAAAACGCCTGGAACTCAACTGCTATATCGACGACAGTTTCCCGCATTATATCTTTGGCGACGCGCAGCGCCTGCGCCAGCTGTTGTCCAACTCCATTCGCCACGCCATCGACAGTTGCGATAGCGGCGAGATTTCCATCCAGGCCAGCGCACGGAACGGACACGACGACAACAATGTGCATGCCGTGATCGAAATCGATTTCAGCCACCAGCAACCGGTCACCGAACAGGCCGAATTCGGTGATGACGCCCTGGCCCTGCGCGTCGGTTCCCAGCTAACACGCCTGATGGGCGGCCATTTCGAAATCCAGAACCCCAAGCCGGGTAAGACCCGTTTCCTGCTCGAGTTCACCTGGCAGATTGATGATCATTCACCGACCCCGGCCTCGCTCAACTTCAAGAATCGGCGGGTACTGATTTTCGAGCCTGATGACACCAGCCGCAACAATCTGGAAAAACAGCTGCTGCATTTCGGCATCACGACCTATGCCGCCGACGGCCACGACAACCTGATCGCTCACATCCTGTGGAGCCGTGAAAAGGATCTCGACTTCGACGCCATCGTGCTGTGTGAAACGCTGAAGACACACAACGTATCCGAGCTGGTGCAGCGCATCCGCAACAAGGCCGAGTGTCCTGCACCGATCATCTACGCCACCTATATTCACAACATCGAGCGCACCGACGCCGGCGCCATGCCCGACGTGCAGGCCACTATCGTCAAACCCTTCGATCAGAACCTGCTGGCCCACACCCTGAACCAGCTGTTCAAGAATGCCGAGGAAACCACCAGCATTCTGGATACCGACAGCGAGCGTCGCTTCCGCATCCTGCTGGCGGAAGACAGCGAGATCAACGCCAGCATCATCTACAGCCATCTCACCGACCTGGGCCACAACGTGGATGTCGCCACCGACGGCAATACCGCGCTCTACGCCATGCACAAACACCATTACGATATCGTGTTCATGGACCTGCACATGCCCAACCTGGACGGCATCGAAGCGACCCGCAAATGGCGCAGCATCGAACCCTCCAAGACCAAGCTGCCGGTTATCGCGATCACCGCCAAGGCCACGTCCGAAGACAAACACGCCTGTATGGAAGCCGGTATGGACGGTTTTCTGACCAAACCGGTCACCGCCAACCAGCTCGCGGAAGTCCTCAACCAGCACCTGTAAATCCGTAATCCACGGATTTAACCCACGATTTGTACTGTGTTATCGGGCGCCGATTCGTGGCATTATGTCGCCGCAAAAAATACAAGGCTCCATTATTATGACAATGACATCCTTCAATCCTGCTCC
>CBDULQ010000291.1:0-3953 GCA_965368115.1 uncultured Gammaproteobacteria bacterium
GTGCTGGGCCTGATTCTGATGTCGTTGCTGCTGGTGTACACCAACCACGTGGTACTCAAGATGCTGCCATTCGACAACAAGTCTGAATTCCAGGTGGTGGTGGATATGCCAGAAGGCACACCGCTGGAACAGACCAACCGGGTGTTGCAGGAACTGGCGGCGCATATTGCCACGGTGAAAGAAGTGGTGGATTACCAGACCTATGCCGGCACTGCATCGCCGATCAATTTTAACGGCCTGGTGCGCCAGTATTACCTGCGTTCCGGTGCCAATGTCGGCGATATTCAGGTCAACCTGATGGATAAATCGGATCGCGATCGCAAGAGCCACGAAATCGCCCGCGACCTGCGTCCGGCGCTGACCGAAATCGGTAAAAAATATAATGCCAGCGTCAAGGTGGTGGAGATCCCGCCTGGGCCACCGGTGATGTCCCCGCTGGTGGCGGAAATTTACGGCCTCGATTATCGCGGCCAGATGCAGGTCGCCGAGCAGGTGCGCAAGGTGTTCGAAGACACGCCGGACATCGTCGATATCGATACCAGTATCATTGCGCCCAGCAAGCGCTATGTGATCCGGGTCGATCGACAGAAGGCTGCCTTGCTGGGCATCAGTCAACAGGATATAACCCGGTTTATCCAGACTCTACTGGGTGGTGCGGACATGGCCTGGTTGCATGGCGAGCATTTCAAATACGGTGTGCCGATTCGTGTCGAACTGCCGTTGCAGGACAAGGATGATGTGGATCGCCTGCTGGCCATCAAGATTCCGGGTCAGCTGGGTAATCTGGTGCCGCTGGCGGATGTGGTGAGTATCGAAAACGCCGAACGCGAACAGCATATCTACCATAAGGATCTGCTACCGGTGGTGTTCGTGACTGCGGATATGGCCGGTGAGCTGGATAGTCCGCTCTACGGTATGTTTGAGATCGTCAGTGAACTCGGCGATACCCAATTGCAGGATGGCCAGACCATTCAGCAGTTTTTCATCAATGCCCCGGATAATCCCTACGAATATTCAATGAAATGGGACGGTGAGTGGCAGATCACCTATGAGACCTTCCGCGATATGGGCATCGCCTATTCGGTCGGTCTGTTGCTGATTTATTTCCTGGTGGTCGCCCAGTTCCGTTCTTACGTGGTGCCCCTGATCATCATGGCGCCGATTCCGCTGACCATCATCGGTGTCATGCCCGGCCATGCGATTTTCGGTGCTGAATTCACTGCGACTTCGATGATCGGTATGATTGCCCTGGCCGGTATTATCGTGCGCAATTCGATTCTACTGGTGGATTTCATCAACGAACAGCTGTCCCACGGTGTGGATTTCCGCACCGCGGTGATCCAGGCCAGCGCAGTGCGCAGTAAACCGATCGTGCTGACGGCGCTGGCCGCCATGCTGGGCGCCCTGTTTATTCTTGATGATCCGATCTTCGGCGGACTCGCGATTTCGTTGATTTTCGGTATTCTGGTGTCAACCCTGCTCACCCTGCTGATCATTCCGGTGATGTTCTACGCTTTCATGCGGCGTAAGCTGACCTCCTGATTTCGGACCTATCCACTAAGAGCAGTTTTGCGATCTGATCCATACTTGGTACTATTAGCCTGTTATAGGGCAAGCATAAGAAATAATTATGGCGGATCGTCGACTTAAAGTATTCCACACCGTGGCCAGATTGCTGAATTTTACCAAGGCGGCGGATGCCCTGCATATGACTCAACCTGCAGTCACCTTCCAGATTCGACAGCTCGAGGAGCACTTCAACACACGATTGTTCGACCGTACGCATAACCGGGTCAGCCTGACTGATGCGGGTCAGCGGGTGTACGGCTATGCCGATCGCATCTTCGAGCTGTACGATGAAATGGAAAACACGGTACGCGAAATGACCGGTGACGTCAGCGGCGTGGTGACCCTGGGTGCCAGTACGACGATCGCCGAATACATGCTGCCGTTCCTGCTCGGTGACTTCAAGGCGCAGAACCCGGAAGTGAACATCCGTCTCAAGGTATCCAATACCGAAGGTATCGTATCCATGGTGGAAAACAACATTATCGATCTCGGTATTGTCGAAGCCTCGGTGACCAACAAGAATTTGCAGGTGGAAGTCTGTCGTATGGACAAGCTGGTGGCGATCATGCCGCCCAACCATGCGCTGGCCGCCAACAAGAGCATTACCGCCCAGGAACTGATGCCCTATCCCTTCATCTGTCGCGAAGAAGGTTCCGGAACCCGTGAAGTCATTCACGAATTCTTTGAAAAATACATGGCTGGAGAAGAACTCAAGATCTGTCTGGAACTGGGCAGCCCGGAAGCGATCAAAGGTGCTGTTGAGGCGGGCATGGGTATATCCATCATGTCTCATTCAACCGTGGCCAAGGAGTTGAAACTGGGGTCGTTGGCGGCGGTGCCGCTGGAGCCGGCGCTGGAACGCCCCTTCTCCTTCGTGCATCAACGACATAAATTCAAGGCGCGGGCGATGGAAGAACTGCTCGCCTTCGCCAAACACTATTGCGAGAGTCACCAGAACGATTAAGGCATGAGCGATTCAGCCGACAAACTGGCGAAGATTTTCAAATCGCTGCCGGAAGCCGATCAGAAAGCCCTGGTCGATTTTGCCGAATTCCTGCAGTCCCGCGCCCCTGAAATATCCGCTACGCCCATGCAGCCGTTGAACATTCCTCGGCCGGATGAGGAGTCTGTGATCGGCGCCATCAAACGTCTCAATCAGAATTATCCCATGGTGGATCGTTCTTCCGTATTCAGCCAGACTTCCGACCTGATGATGCAGCACATGATGCAGGGTCGACCTGCGCATGAGATTATCGATGAACTTGAGCAACTGTTCGAAATGCGTTTTCGAGCACTGCTCGAGGATGATCAATGATCACAGTATTACGTAACTGGTACGATCGGCATTTTTCCGATCCGCAGGCGGTGATTCTTGCCATTCTGTTACTGGTGGGTTTCATCACCATTATTTTTCTTGGTGAAGTACTGACGCCGGTGATCGCCGCGGTGGTGATTGCGTATACGCTGGAAGGCCTGGTTAAAAAATTTCAGCGCATGAGAATTCCGCGTATTGTGGCGGTGGTGTCCGCGGTCGCCCTGTTTATCCTGCTGGTGCTGGTGATGTTCCTCGGCCTGGCGCCCCTGATGTCCAAACAGCTGACCCAGTTCTTCGTCGAGTTACCGAAAATGCTGGCCAAAGGGCAGCAGTTGCTGATGGCCCTGCCGGAACAGTATCCGTTCATCTCACAATCGCACATCGAAGAGTTGATGACCAAGTTCAATAGTGAACTGGCCGCGTTGGGGCAGACTGTTCTGTCCGTGTCACTGGCTTCCGTGGTCGATGTGTTTACCCTGCTGGTGTATGTGGTGGTGGTGCCGTTACTGGTGTTTTTCTTTCTCAAGGACAAGACCGTCATCATCGCCTGGTTGATGCGTTTTCTACCCAGCAAGGAAGGTCTGGCCTCGGTGGTCTGGCACGAAGTGGATATCAAGTTCGGTAATTATATTCGCGGTAAATTGCTGGAAGTCCTGATCGTAGGTATCGCCAGTTACATCCCATTCAAGTTGATGGGATTGAATTATGCCGCGCTGCTTAGCCTGCTGGTCGGACTATCGGTGATCATTCCCTATGTGGGTGCGGTTGCCGTCACCATACCGGTTGCCCTGATCGCTTATTTTCAGTGGGGGCCGACGGCGGATTTTCTGTACCTGATGATTGCCTATCTGGTGGTGCAGTTTCTGGACGGTAATGTGCTGGTGCCGCTGCTGTTTTCCGAAGTGGTTAATATGCATCCGGCGGCAATCATTGTTGCGGTGCTGGTGTTCGGCGGCCTGTGGGGTGTGTGGGGTGTGTTTTTCGCCATTCCACTGGCCACCCTGATACAGGCGGTGATCAATGCCTGGCCCACTGTGAATCTCGGTGCGCCCAGACGACCGAATAAACC
>CBDULQ010000292.1:0-3910 GCA_965368115.1 uncultured Gammaproteobacteria bacterium
CGGTTACTGCGCCGGCCAGGCTTTTCTGGTAGCCACCAATTCCAATGAGTTGATAGCCGTTGGTGGCCATGACGGATGTAGAGAGACTGGCTCCTGCCAAGATCATGATGGTGGTAATTTTATTATTCATGCGATTAATCTTTTGTTGTGGGTGTCCGACCTCTGAGGTCCCGATCCAGCGTCGAACGGAAGGGGTTAGCTGCTTCACTGCATAAAGGGCCGGGATTTTAGCATATAAAAATAAGCTAATTGATAGCCCGAAAGGGGTTATTAGGGGTAGATGGGTGGATTATTTGAGGGTGGCGCCGCTGAGTAGCTGCTCAAGTGGGGAGGCGGGGGCAATTTCGATGCTGATGGTTTCGCTGAGTTCGATCTCGTCCTGTTCGATATGGGGTAATAATTGTTCGCCGATCTGTAATACGGTGAGCATACCCTGCTGTTCGGCTTCGTTCTGACTTTGCTGCAGATCCTGCTGCAGGCGCTGTAAATATTCGCGAAAACTGGCTATTCGCTGTTCGGCGCTCTGCTGCTGGAAGGCGTCGGTAAAATTCAGTTGCAGTTCACGACTCTGATTGTCGTCGTTATTGACGATACTGATGCGCAGGGGGCCGTCGATTTGCATGGTTCTTCCGTTCGGTTTCGGGTCAGGGCATTGTCGCCACTGGGCCGGTGATTGTAAAGCCGCTCATTTCAGGGTTATTTCATCGAGCTACGGGATGCGCGGATGGTGTCGTAGGCCTGCTTGATTTCGTGGGTTTTTTCAGCGGCCAGTTTGATCATTTCTTCCGGCAGGCCTTTGGCCACCAGCTTATCCGGATGGTGCTGGCTGAGTAGCCGCCGGTAGGCTTTCTTGATATCGGCATCGGCGCTAGAGGACTCCACACCGAGTACGGCGTAAGCATCCTGCAGACTGTTGCGCTGCGTGCGAGGAGGCTGCTGGCCGAATTGCTGCTGGGCCTGCACCATCTGGATCAGCTGACGTAACTGCCGGGGATGGAAACCGATCTGTTCGGCGATGTGTTCCAGTGCCTGGCGTTCCTGGCGATGCAGCTGGCCATCGGCAAGTGCGGTACTGATGAGGATTTCGAGAAACATCTGCAGCAGGTTGCGGCGTCGATGGCATTCGCGTTTGAATTGCTGCAGTACCTCGTCGAGGGGAAATTCAGCTGACTTGCCTTCGGTAAACAGATCGATGGCGGCCCGGCGCTGCTCTGCATTCAACTGCATATGAGTCATCACCTGTTCCGCCATACGAATTTCATCACGCGACACCTGGCCGTCGATCTTGGCCAGATACCCCATCACCGAGAAACAGGTGGTGAAAAACGCTGCCTGGGTCCGTTCCTGGTCGCCCAGGTCAGAGCCGTCGTAATGTTCCAGCTGTTTGAGACCACGGTCGAACTGGTGGCCGATCGCTCCACCGATGAGAGCGCCAAGTGGCCCGCCCATCATGAAGCCGAGACCACCACCGATGATTTTTCCCCACCACGCCATACTGCATATCCTGCCTGAAAACTCAGCGCATTATAACGGCAATCGATGCCGCAACGAAAAACAATGGGAATGAGACTGGAAAAACTGCGTTGAGTTTAAACGACCTGATCGAGCTGCAGGGCGCGGTCAAGATCGGCGTCGCCGGCGGGTTCGCCGTGTAGCAGGCTCAGCATCAGGACACGTTGCTGATCGACACTGGTGTTGAGCAGGTAGTAGATGCGATCGTAATGATACTGGATGGCGCGCGCGCAATGGTCGCGATGACTGATGTGCAGGAGAACCTGCCCGGTGCTGCCGTACTGCTGGTTGATATCCTCGACCAGTGAAAGTATCTCCTGTGTTTCATCACTGCTCAGACTGATGCGGCTGTACTGGCTGGAAAACTGTGCATAATTGAGCAGGGCTTCACAAAGGATGTTTTTAATCGATGGTGAACATTCGATGGTCAATTGCTGATTCGACATTTAAGCGGCCTCGACCTGGTATGCCAGTGCTTTGCGACGATAAACCTGTGCGTTACGACTATCACCGATGCGTACGTAATACTGAATGATCAACTGGCAGGCCATGACCGTAAACGAAGTGTCTTTGTGCATGGTTTTCAGCAGTGCATCGATACCCTGCGGATCGTTATGACGAAGCAGTGTGCGACCGATATCGAAACCGATGCGCGGGTCGTCAAAATCCGTTTCCAGAATGCGTTTGTAGTGGGCCAGTGCATCGCCGATGGACAGATATTTGTTAACCAACTGGATGTATTCATGGATGAATCGGTCGGGTAAAACACCGCTATCAATCTGTTGCTGGTAATCCTGCAGGCGATTCTTTTCTTCCTGACCCTGCAGATATTTGCGGCGCCAGTCATGAAAACAGGATTTGATCCACACATTGTCGAACTGTTCGATGATCAGGGCGCGAGCCTGTTCGGTGAGGTAACGGATGGCGCAGTGTTGCTGGCGACCGGGTAACTGAATATCGTAGATGCCGAGACGGTCGAGCCGCTGTCTGAGTCCGGGCAGTGTCGCGTCCTGTTCCTGTTCGAACAACAGATTGTCGAGCAACTGTTGCAAGGTCATTTTGTCCAGCTCATTGTGGAAATGATCCTGCAGGCTGGCATAGGGCATGTAGGGCGGCGTCATATGCTGGTAGGCGCAATGCATGAGTTCGGGCCAGAACTGGTCGTGCAGGTATTTGCGATGCAGGGCTCGGGTCACGACCATTTCGCTAACGGCGCGGGCGTTATCGGTGTCGGCGAGCATGCGGTCCACATAATAACGCTGTTCATTGATGGCTGACTTCACCAGCCAGCGATACATTGGGGTATAAACCATAAAAAACATGCGCATCACCAGGCTGGCCGGGTGCCAGCTGTTCTGGTACATGGTGCGGTACTGGTCCCAGATGGAACTCAGAAATCGTGCCCAGCCGAAACTGCGTCGATACATGCTGCCGAGCTGAATCAGCTGGCGCTGCAGGGCGAATTTGAACTGTTTTGCCGAGAGTGACAGCAGCATGGGCAGGCCGATCAGAAGGGTGTTGGTGTAGTTGAGCGGATAGCCGTTGCGCGGTGTACGGACAATCTCGATGTGATATTCGCGGGTGATACGAATCTGGTGAACGCGTGGGCATTTATGTTTCTGACGCAGATCTTCGATCAACTCAAACAGCATCGGGGCTTCTTCGACCTTGAGTGGCCGTCCGGCGGGCAGGTCAGGCTTGCTTTGCCAGACATACCAGCTGATCCAGCCGCTGAACAGGATCCATGCCACACTGAGCAGGGCGAAAGCCACGTCGTAATGATCGTTGGCATTGAGAATCATCTGCGGTAGTAGCAGGCTGGTGGTGATCAGGCTCAGCGGGAACAGGTAGATAAAGATATAACCGGTGAGGCTACTCAGCAGGACCACAAGGCGATACAGTCGGGGGTGACGATCGGCGCGTTCCAGGGGCTGGTTGGAGGGCGTGACCAGTCCGGTGTGGTCCGACAACAGGCTCTTTTCCAGGGCGTTGTATTGCGTATTCATCCTTACATACCTGAGCGACAATGTTGAATTCCGGCACAGGGCCGGGTTGACTGCGTGGCGGTCAAGGGCTGTGAACAGGCGTAAGTATTATTGAAAGGTCATTTTCGCCAGGGAAAAGATGGCTTGTGTTCTGGTATGAAAACGATCACAGCAATCCAGAAACTTATGGTAGAAGTGGATGTTGATCAATATGTGATCAATGACGGGCGGGATTTATGCGAGCCAGTTCACACAAAATCGCTGTTGCAGCGGCTGTCAGGCGGGGATTAGCTGTTTTCATCCCGCTTGAACTGCATCTCGCCGCTGCGCATCAGGTCGGCGACCTGCAGCGTGGGTTCATCGGGAAACATCTGACGCAGGTCCTCCAGGGTCAGGGACTCCCCCTTTTCGTC
>CBDULQ010000293.1:0-3882 GCA_965368115.1 uncultured Gammaproteobacteria bacterium
AGATACTCCCTTTCGATCCTCCTCTTCGGTTCTCCATTAAGGATATCTCCATCATCTTTCGCATGTCATTCAACTGCGTTTGGAGAACATCTATTGCGAATGCTTCTTTACTATCGCCCTCCAAGTTGGGAATAGTCGCAGGGTTACTCAAAGCCATGAGCCTTACAATAGAGTTTACATTACCCTGTTGTCCTTCTGCCGCCTTGGTGGCGATAATCGCCTCAGTTAGCTCTCCTTGAGTTTTTAACACATCGTGATATTTCATTCCTTTGTCATATTCCAAATACCGCAAAGGACCAATATCAAATATCTTTGGAGTTCCCTTTTCCTGAATCAAAACGACGGGCTTGTCAAAAGCTTGCCGTATTCCAAGTTCAAAGAGGACATTCGGATTTCGAGAGCTTAGATCACAAATAGCAATTGGTGCGTCAATCAACTTTTTAAGGATATCGAGATGGATAAAGTTAGTTTCTTTCACCTCATCTGCTCTTCGAGCAATAAAGTCAGTTTTTTCTACCGCTGGTTTTACGATGTCTTCGTAAACTCTTTCAAAATGCCCTTTATCATACCCTTCAGCATCACTGATAGGCATTATTACAAAGCAGTCTTTATTTTGTTTTTGTGCCATAAATTTACACCAATCCTATGGGCTTATTCTATTCACATAACAGTTTATTAGACGACATATCGCGTTTTACCTTCTTATGCGACATTCAGAATTTCCCGCACATTTATCAACCGGTATCGAGATTGATAACGGTTGCCATCGTTACCTGTTCAATCATATGACGAGTCCATACATATTGGAAGATGCGATGATTGGGGCCGTCGTGAATATCCCGTTAATTCAGTCAGTTAACCTGATCGCATCTGCCTCTTTGATGCACGTGTCGTACGCTGTGAGGAGGGGATTAAGCCGATACCGGTCCGTGTCTTAAATCGATCTCTACCATCAATATCGGGCATTACCTTGTTCATGAAAATGCAGAAAAACGAAAACAAAATCAGCTACTTCAATCGTCATTACTGACTAAAAAAGTACTATTTATGGATAGGATCGAAATAAGAACGGATATTCGATTTACAACGTGACCAGGTTGGGGAGAAGGGCAAATGGATCAGATTTGGTTAGCTTCGACACCTTTAAGGTCAAGTATCCGCCCCTGGCAAATCTCTTCCGTCAGCGCCAGCAGCGCCAAAGCCTGCTCCGCCCAGTAGTCCAGTTGCGCATCCGTCACTGGAAATTCCTTTTTACTCCGATAACGCCCACCAATATAAGCAAAATTGAGTTCATTAAATAACTGTTCATGTTCTTCAGTGTCGCAGGGGAGGATGCCTGGAATACGGCTATCGATACCTTCGATTCGTTCCCGCAAGGTATGGAGGTTGTGTTCGTGCGGGTTGTAGTGAGTGAATACCATTTCTATGGTGGTGTAGCACATCTCAACGGACTGCTGCAGATTAAATGAAGCGATCTGGTATTGGCCTACTTTTCTATACTGCTCATGGCCCCAGTAAAACCCCTTCGCCAGATCATACCAACGCTCAAAATCCTCCTCAGCAATCTCCCGCCGCCGCGTCGGCGTCAGTTCCTGCGGATCTTCCAGCTGAAACTGCCCGGAGTCATACAGCACGATGCCTTCTCGTTTGATGTCGGTGAAGAAGTATTGCTTCTCTTCCAGGTTGCTGTTGACGAAGTCGATGATTTCCGTGACCAGTTGCACCGTGGTGGAGATGTCGTCGAAGGCTTTGCTGATGGCGGTTTTGAAGGCGTCGCGGGTGCTGCGGTCGGCAGTGACGACGAGGATGTCGAAGTCGCTTTTGCGGCGGGCGTTGGGGGTGCTGTGGTCGCGGAAGTTGCCGCGGGCGTAGGAGCCGAACAGTAGCACCATTTCGGCCTGGCCGGTGGCGACGATGCGTTGCACCACGGTGTCGAGTTCCGCGGCTTTGTCGGCGGGCAGGTGGGCGAGTGGGTTGTTGGGGTCGGTCATATGGGCTGGTTGCCGGCCTTGTTGGGGTTATGGGCTCGGTGCATGACGGCATGATACCCGTATCGTCGGGGATGAAACTGTGCCGGTCTGCGCAGAAAGTCGAATAGTATCATTGAATCAACGACTTATATATATGTGCTGGTGATGACTTTGTCACGATACACGGGGCGTCCGTATAAGACCAGACCGGTTAGCAACCGTATAGCTGGAATCAGGCATTGGTCTTACATGCGGATTGCGCTCATCCAGGGTTGACAGGGCAGCGGATATCCATAAGATAGTAATCAATTACTATCTTTTTGGGGGTGCCCATGTCCGATAATCCCAAACACCTGCCGGCGAACGAGCGCAAGGTGGTTACCGTCGAGGCCGTGGTTGAACTGGCGGCGGAGAAAAATCCCAGCGAAATCACCACGGCCGCAATCGCCAAACGCATGAACCTGACGCAAGGGGCGATCTTTCGGCATTTTCCCAATAAGGGAGCGATCTGGCAGGCGGTGATGGAATGGGTCGCCGAACGTTTGCTGGCACGAGTCGATAAAGCGATTGCTGCGGCGGAGACTCCCCTGGCCGCGTTAGAGGCTGTGTTTCTAACGCACATCGAGTTTGTATCGGACCATCCCGGTGTACCCCGTATGCTGTTTGGCGAACTGCAGCGCGCTGAAGACAGTGCCGCGAAACAAATGGCGCGCACCCTCATACAAAAATACGGCGAACGGCTCACCGACCTGATTGAGAGCGGAAAAAAACAGGGCCAGATCGCCCGTGATGTCGATACCTCGGCCGCGACGACTCTGTTCATCGGGTCGATACAGGGACTGGTGATGCAGGCTTTGCTGGCCGGCGACACAAACCATATGCTCGATCGGGCGGCCGGGATTTTTGCGATCTATCGACAAGCCATAGAGAGTCGGCCATGAAACATTTAGTCGACAACCGGCGAACCGTCATCCTGCTCGCCATACTGCTTCCGTTGCTACTGGTGTTTGGCTATGTGGTTGCCAGAACAGGACCACTGGCACCCATCCCGATTACCGTCACCGAGGTGAAAACTCAGGCCATTGCTCCCGCGCTATTTGGTATTGGTATTGTCGAGGCCCGGTACCGCTATCAGATTGGCCCGGCCATTACCGGGCACGTATTGAGCCTTGATGCACATGTCGGCGACAGGGTATCTGCCGGCCAGGTCATCGGTGAGATGAATCCGGTGGATATGGACGATAAAGTGGCCGCCAAGGCTGCCGCTATCAAGCGCGCAACGGCATCCGTGATCGCCGCAGAGGCGAACGTAAACGATGCGGTAGCCCGAAAAAACTATGCGCAAACCCAGGCCGGCCGTTATGAAAACCTGCTTAAGGCGCATACCGTCAGTGCAGAAATAGCCGACGCCAAATTCCAGGAGTACCAGATCGCCAGGGCGAATCTGGCCGCTAGCCGAGCCCATTTAAACGCCGCTCGGGAAGAGCTCACGATGTTGCGTGCCGATTACGATGGCTTAAAACGTCAACGAGCCAACCTGCAGCTGGTATCTCCCGTCGATGGACTGGTAGTGAGTCGGCAGGTTGAGCCGGGAAGCGCCGTTGTTGCGGGCCAAACCGTATTAGAAGTGATCGACCCGACCAGCATCTGGATAGACGTTCGATTCGACCAGATGCAATCGACGGGACTGGCCGCCGGGCTTGCCGCCGACATCATTCTGCGTTCCGATTCCAGGCGCGCGTATACGGGGCAGGTGAGTCGTATCGAACCCATGGCCGACGCGATCACTGAAGAAATCCTGGCCAAGATTATTTTTCACCAGTCACCCGCTTCATTGCCTCCCATCGGTGAGCTGACCGAAGTCACTGTAACCTTACCGGCGTTGCCGTCGGCCCTGGTGCTGCCCAATGCG
>CBDULQ010000294.1:0-3878 GCA_965368115.1 uncultured Gammaproteobacteria bacterium
ATATACACACAATAAAGCCTTTAATATTCAACGCTTTACAAATTCATTCCCTGTGAGTGGTTAAATAATGAGCAAATTTCGTGAAGCTCGGATGAATCTTGTGCATAAGTCGATGAATTACTTTGTCTTCAGCGGGGCGGGCAGGCCGTCGATGCTGCGGGTATTGTTGCGCTCGCGGTAGTCCGCCAGGCTGGCTTCGCCTTTTTTCTCGGCCCAGTCCAGCAGGCGGGAGCGCTCGCCCTGCAGGGTCATCAGCGGTACCGAAAAACCGCAGGAGGTTTGTACCCGGTCCACTTGCACGCGGATGATCTGGCGCGCACCGGACAGTTTCGGAAACAGGGGTTCCAGTGCGTCCCAGCCGGCTGATCCCGGTAACAACACTTCGCCGCGGCCGTACAGGCGCAGGATTTGCGGGTCGCCCTGGAAGGCACAGAACATCAGGGTTACGCGGCCGTTCTCGCTGAGGTGGGCGGCGGTCTCGTTGCCGCTCCCGGTGAGGTCCAGCCAGGCCACGCTGTGCGCATCGAGAATGCGCAAGCTGTCGTAGCCTCGCGGCGACAGGTTGACGTGACCATCGGCGGCGAGTGGCGCGCTGGCGACGAAGAACAGGGGTTGCTGGCGAATCCACTCGGCCAGTTCGGCGCTGATTTCAGGATGCAGTTTCATTTCGGGTCCGGTAACTGAATGCCCATCGGTTGATGGTCAATGATAATCTGTTTGAGCCGCGCGGCGATTTGCAGGGTCTTGTCCATCCAGCGCACGGCCAGAGCTTCGTCCAGTTGCTCGCCCAGGGTTTCGCTGAATAATGCCAGCCAGGTTTCCAGGTCTGCGGCCTGGATGCCGAGCGGGAAATGCTTGCCGATCATATCGATGCGCGGCGAGATATCTGCCTTGCCACCCATGCTGATCCACCAGAAATCCACAATGCGCTGTTCGTGGTGACTGAAGTCGTCGATGCCTGCGAAGAAATGGCCCAGCTGCGGGTGCGCCATGAGTTTTTCGTAAAAGGCATGAATGACCTGCTGCACCTGCTCATAGCGGATGGCTTCGCATAAAGGCTGTTCGGTGTCCGGCATCGGCTTATGTCCAAAAAAAATTTCGGTTATTCTAACAGGATTCGACGCTGCAAACGGAATTCCATATGTCCATCTGGGAACATCTCAATCAGCAAATCTCTCAGGCTACCGGCCGGCCCTTTCAGGCGCGTGACAACCAGGGTGTCGGTGGTGGCTGTATCAACCAGACCACGCGCATCAGTGACGGCCAGCGCAGCTATTTCGTCAAGATTAATCACATTGCTCACGGTGATATGTTTCAGGCCGAGGCGGAGGGTCTCGCGGAAATGGCCGCCGGCAAAACCCTGCGCGTGCCGGAACCGATTGTGTATGGTGACTATCAACAGCAGTGCTACCTGGTGCTGGAATACCTGCAGCTCGACGGTCGCATCGACAGCCGCGCGTTCGGTGAACAGTTTGCCGCCATGCATCGTATTACGCAGCCCCGCTTCGGCTGGCATCGCAACAACACCATCGGCTCCACGCCACAGATCAATGACTGGTGCGAGGACTGGGTTGAATTCTGGCGCCAGCACCGCCTCGGCTACCAGTTGCAGCTTGCGCAGTCCAACGGTTGCGGCAATCAGTTGCTGAATCTGGGCGAACAGCTCATGTCACGCATGAGCGTGTTGTTCGATGACTACCATCCGCAGCCATCCATGTTGCACGGCGATTTATGGACCGGCAATGCCGCGGCGTTGAAAAATGGTACGCCGGTGATTTTCGATCCGGCGTTTTATTACGGCGATCGCGAAGCCGATCTGGCGATGACTGAATTGTTCGGTAGTTTCGGGCGCGACTTTTACGCTGCTTACAATGCCGCCTGGCCGATCGATGCGGGTTATAACGTGCGCCGCACGTTTTATAATCTTTATCACATCATCAATCACTTCAATATGTTCGGCGGCGGTTATCTGGGGCAGGCGGAGAGTATGGCCGAACGCGTGCTGGCTGAAATTTAATGAAACAGGTTATCAGTTACTGCATGTGCTGGTTGATTGCCTGGACCAGTGTCGTGCCCGCGCAGAGTCAGGCAACGCCGTTGATGGTCAAGGATGTGCAGCAATTGCGTCAGCAGTATCCGCAGGCGCGTATTATCCAGGTGAGCGAAGCGGAATATCCACAGCTTGCACGGCAACTGGCTGACCAGGGCTACCGCACAACGGAGTCGTCATCCGGTTTACAGCTGGCCGCCGTCGATGAGTCGTATGCCGCGGAGCAAACTGACATGGCGACCGAACCGGCAGGCAAACGGGACGACTGTCAGTCGGAACCGACAACGCAATCCGGGTCAGGGTCCGGGTCGAGCGAGCAGGATGTGCGTCTGGCCGTCGATATCAGCGACAGTGTATTGCGTGGCAGCTCGAGTAGCGGTGATCATCGGGCCGCCGTGGTGTTCGTGATCGTCGGCATGGTACTGATCGTTGTCTGGGCACTCTACATATTTAAATTCCTGTTCGATGTGGCCAATGGCTATGAGCCTTGCGATGTCTGGTCCGAGTGGGTCGGTGTAGCCAGTCGGATCAATGAAGGTGACGGCGACGAGGCCAGTTTTTCCGGTATTCGTTATGTCACCGGTTTTCGCGAAGGCATAACCGATGTCGGAATCGCTGTGGAAATCGGTCGTGCCGACATTCGTCTTTCAGCCATCAGTGCCGAGCCGCTTGAAGGCACTTACTGGATGCTGGGGCCGGTGTTGCGCTGGCATGCATCTAAAGACAGTCCCAATACGCTGGTGCAGATGCAATTCCTGGCCGGCTCGACGCCGCATGATGAAGTCGGTGTGCTGGGCCAGGCGCGCATCGGGGTGCAGATCGGGTTAAGCAAACGACTGGCGCTGGGTTTTAGCTGGGGTGTGATGAACATTGATCTAAACAACGATCAGGGCCTGCTGTCGGAGGACGATCGTTATTACTACCTGGCCGGTGCCAGCGTCAGTTACCAGTTTTAGTTGCGACGGCCTGCATGTCTGATTTGTCCGGTAAACAGCAACACTATGATGTGGTGATCATCGGTGCCGGTGCCGCCGGGTTAATGTGTGCGGCGATTGCCGGTCAACGTGGTCGTCGGGTGCTGATACTGGATCACGCCAACAAGGTGGGTAAAAAAATCCTCATGTCCGGGGGTGGACGTTGTAACTTCACCAACCTGTACACCACGCCGGAGCATTTCTTTTCCGAAAATCCGCACTTCTGCAAATCCGCATTGAAGCGTTACACGCCCTATGATTTTCTGGCGCTGGTGGATCGCTACGGTGTGGAATACGTGGATAAGGACGAGGGCCAGTTATTCTGCAAATATAAAGCGAAAGATATTCTCAACATGTTGTTGCAGGAATGCGCTGAAGTGGGTGTGAAAATACGCACGCGTTGCCACATCGAACGCATCGAAAAAAATGGTGCGTTCAATTTATATACATCAGACGGGGTATTTCATGGCGTGTCTCTGGTCGTTGCCAGCGGAGGCCTGTCGATTCCCACATTGGGCGCCAGTGGATTCGGTTATGAACTGGCGCAACAGTTCGGTATTCATGTGATTCCAACACGCGCAGCACTGGTGCCGTTCACCCTGTCGAAGCAGCAGATCCAGCACTGGCAGTCGCTGGCCGGCCTGGCGCTGGATGTCGGCGTGGAATGCAATGGACATCGGTTGCAGGGCGCCATGCTGTTTACCCACCGGGGCCTGAGCGGTCCAGCGATGTTACAGATTTCCAGTTACTGGCGCGAAGGCGATGAGCTCATCATCAACCTGGTGCCACATCAGGATTTATCTGAATTTCTGTCGCAGAAAAAACAGCAGGGCAACAAACAGGAACTGCACAAT
>CBDULQ010000295.1:0-3857 GCA_965368115.1 uncultured Gammaproteobacteria bacterium
GCGTACCCTGGTGGTCTGGGTTGCCGTGATCGCCGTACTGACCCTGATCGGCTGGATGGCCTGAGTCGATGAGTGATACCCGGATTGATATTATTCGCCACGGCGAACCCGAAGGCGGTCGCCGTTATCGCGGCCATGGTGTTAACGATCCCCTGAGTCCGCGCGGCTGGCAGCAGATGTGGCATGCGATTCCGGATCAGGCGCCCTGGCAGCATATCATCAGTTCACCCATGGCGCGCTGTGTCGATTTTGCCGAGGCCCTGGCGGATTCGCTGCAAATCGATTACAGCGTAGAAGACCATCTGAAAGAAATCGGCTTCGGCGTCTGGGAAGGTCGAACCGCGGAAGACATCCAGCAGAACGAAGGCGACGCCCTGCAACGGTTTACCGCCGATCCGGTCAACAACCGGCCGGAAGGTGCAGAACCGCTGGATCAGTTTGCCGCCCGGGTATGGACGGTGTACGAACAGGTGCTGGAACAGTATCGCGGCCAGCATGTTTTACTGATCGCGCATGCCGGTGTGATTCGCGCCATCACCAGTCACATTCTGGGCATGCACCTGGACGACGTGTACAGCAAACTTAAAATCGAATACGCCGCAGTCGCCAGTACGCGCATCGCCGACGGCAAGGCGCCGGTGCTGGTGCTGCGCTAGATCCCGAACACTTCAACGATCGAGCTGGTTCGCGATGGCGCGCATGTTCGGCACATCGACGCCATGCTGCTCGGCCAGCTGCAGGGCACGCTGTAAACGCGCCGGCGCACTACGGCCCATGCATTTGTGTTGCGGATCGCCCTCGAAGGCGACCAGCATGGCCTGAATCAACGCCTCGTTATTAAAGTGTTCGCCGGTCAGCGCCTGCTGAATGGCAACCACTTCACCGGCAATCGCCGTCGCCACATCTCGATGCTCCGCCCACAACTGACCCACGTCACCACCGGTCTTGAGGCCGGCAATGTTGGTGGTGAGGATGTAGACATTCTTGACCACCAGTTCAAACAACAGGGCATTCGAAGAACTGAGAATGTTCACCGGAATATCGATGGTCGCCAACGCATCGTGAACCGTCGCGGACAGCGGGCCATACACCGGTGACGGAATGATGACCTTCACGTCCTGCCCCTTCTTCTTTTCGAACCACACGGAAATCACCGTGGGCTCCTGCAAACCCTGCGTCTGCCAGTCCGCCGGCAATAATTCATTCTGTAGCAATACCAGTTTGTGGCGCCACTCAACGGGGATTTTTTTCAACACCGATTGAAGATCATTTTCAGCGACCGCGACCAGCACCAGTGCCGGGTCGATGATCTCCTGAGCCAGTGCCTGCATATCGGTTTCCCTGAGCACCGGATAGACGGCATAGCCGGAACGCAGCAGTCCGCGCGCAAACACACTGCCCATTTCTCCCAGGCCGATTACGATTACAGGTTTGTGCATCATTGCCCCTTTTGCTGTTGTGCTACAATGCGCCGATTATAACAAACTGCTGCGCTGTTATGGCTCACGATCCGCGACTCGATCAACTCATTGCCTGGCTTAAACAACTCCCGGAATTCGACGACTTCGATATTCAACCGGCATCCGCCGATGCCAGCTTCCGGCGCTATTTCCGCATCACCAGTGCGCAGCGCAGCTGGATCGCCATGGACGCGCCGCCGGACAAAGAAGACTGCACGCCATTCGTACAGGTCGCACAACTGATCGAAGCTGTCGGTGTTCAGGCGCCGCATATCTTCCATCGCGATGCCGAGCAGGGTTTCATGCTGCTGTCCGATCTGGGCTCTCGCCCGTATCTCGATGAACTCGATACACACAACGCAGACCGCCTTTACGGCGACGCCATCCAGAGCCTGCTGCGCATGCAGACCATCGACGACGCTCTGCCGGCCTTCGACAGCGAACGACTGCAAACTGAAATGGGACTGTTCCGCGACTGGCTGATCGGTCGGCATCTGGGCATCACCCTGAGCGAAAACCAGCAGCGTACATTGCAGTCCATGTTCGATCTACTGGAACAGTCGGCACTGGCGCAAACGCAGGTGTTCGTACACCGTGATTACCACAGTCGCAACCTGATGGTCACCGACGCGCATAATCCCGGCGTTATCGATTTTCAGGATGCCGTACTGGGCCCGATCACCTATGACCTGGTGTCACTGCTGAAAGACTGTTACATCGCCTGGCCGCGTGCTTCCATGCTGAACTGGGTCAATGCATTCGCAGAACGGAATCCTTTGGTTGAGCAGGCGGACGCGGCATTTATTCGCGATTTTGAATTCATGGGTGTACAACGTCATCTGAAAGCCAGCGGTATTTTCGCCCGCCTCAATCACCGTGACGGTAAACCCGGCTACCTGGATGATATTCCGCGCGTACTGGCTTACATCTACGACACCAGCGCCCGTTATCCGCAGCTCCATCCATTGCATGAACTGCTCGAAGAACTGGGTATGGATGCTGATCAGCAAACCCTGGAACTGATTCGATGAAAGCGATGATTCTCGCAGCGGGTCGCGGTGAACGCATGCGACCGCTAACCGACAGCACACCCAAGCCACTGTTGCAGGCGGGTAAGCATCGACTGATCGAATACCACTTAATCAACCTGGCCCGTGCCGGATTCAAAGACGTGGTGATCAATGTCGCCTGGCTCGGCCAGCAGATCATCGATCAACTCGGTGACGGCGAGCGATACCAGCTGCACATCGAGTATTCCAACGAAGGTGAACAGGCGCTGGAAACCGGCGGTGGTATTTTTCGCGCTCTGCCGCTGCTCGGCGCACAGCCGTTTCTGGTCATCAACGGTGATATCTGGACCGACTATCCCCTGCAACGACTGCACGACCTGCAACCATCCGGCCTGGCGCACCTGGTGCTGGTAAACAATCCACCGCACCACGCACAGGGCGACTTTTATCTGCGCGACGGTTTACTCAGTGATCAGGGCGAACAGAAATATACCTTCAGCGGTATCGGTGTGTATCGACCGGCTTTTTTCGATGGTCAACGGGATGGAGCATTTCCGCTGGCGCCGCTGCTACGCGAATACCTGCAACAGGGTTTAATCAGTGCCGAACATTATGCGGGAGAATGGCGCGATATCGGCACCATCGAACGCCTGCAACAACTGCAACAAAAAAAGGCAGACTGATCGTCTGCCTTTTTTAAGCGCTCCGCTTTTAACAGAGAAATATGTTATCGACCTGATGGCTCCGAGCCACCCCACATGTAGCGTGCATTGATCATATGGATTTTGGACGTGGTGTTGGTTTCGTCGCCACTGGCGTCGATATAAGAATAATTAACTTCAAACCGATTCTTGCTCTGCAGGCGCATACCCCAGCCGATGGTGTACACATTGCCATCAAATGAGCCGGTTGTGGTGGCGTTAGTCGTTGTATTCGTTACATCGACATCAGCATTAGCCTGACCGTAGGCAAACTTGTAATAGGTGCTACCGGTTTCCAGTGTTCGATAACCCAGACTAATGATATTGCCGCCGATTTGATATTCCAGGTTGCTCACATCGGTGCCGGTATCGGCAGTGCGGAAACCCATGTATTCCAGTGCCCAGCCGTCCTCTTCCAGACCAAAGAACAGGTTGGCGTCAATGGCGGTATCCAGTCCCAGGCTACCGGCGGGCTCGTCGACCTGCATCGCACCCAGACCGATGCCGTAGTAGTAAGATACGCCTTCCCGGCCCGCCTGGGCTTGTGTGGCCGCCGCAAGAAAAGCGACGCTAATCAACGACTTAAATATACTGTTCAGTTTCATCCATTACATCCTCAAGGTTTGGAGCTTTACCGAGTAATTTTTTAGTTGTCCTTGATAATAGCATGTTCTCAGAATAATACG
>CBDULQ010000296.1:0-3849 GCA_965368115.1 uncultured Gammaproteobacteria bacterium
GACCATGTATCGATTCCCGGTCCAGGCGGACCCATGTTGTTTTTGTTGTTAACTTGTGTGCTTTGGAATTCGTCGTCGGCGTAGAGTTCCGGCGCTGACGATAGCGGATCAGCAGGACGATCAGGACTGATGAAAGGCTTCGATGATCTGCCCGTAACTGATGCCCGCATCATTACAGGGAATTTGTCGACCAAAGTAAACCGTAAAGTCGTGTGCCTGCAACTGTTCGATGACAAATTCGGTGAGGCGCCGGTTCTGGAATACGCCGCCGCTCAGTCCTACCGTGAAGTGCCCGTGTTTTACGCGCATCGCCAGGGCCTGATCGAGAATGGCACGGCCCATCATACTGTGGAAATAACTGCTGCGCTGTTCGCGACTCAGACTGTCGTCGAGCAAGGTCGGTAACAGCGGCGCCCAGTCCACTTCCAGTAACGCGTCGTCCACCGTTTGCAGGGGTAGCCCCGATGCCGGCAGGCTGAGGGTTTGTGCCTGCTGCTCCAGTAACATCGGTGCCTGGCCGTCAAAACTGCATTGTTGAATATCCATGATCATCGCCGCGGCGGCATCGAACAGGCGGCCGGCAGCGGAGCTGGTAAAACAGCCCTGATCCCGATCCCAGGCCTGGCGAGCCAGTTTCAGGCCGGACACATCGACTTGCCAGTCCAGTTGCTCGGCCCAGCACAGAGCGGCGGCGCTGCGCCAGGGCTGCATGGATGCCCGATCGCCGCCGAGTAATCTGAACGGTCGCAGACGGCCCACCCGTTGCCAGGCACCGGGGCCGCCGAACAGCGTTTCGCCGCCCCAGATGCTGGCGTCGGCACCGTAACCCGTGCCGTCCCAGGTGAAAACCAGCCAGGGATCGGGTTGATCGAACTCGCCGCAGATGCCGCCGGCATGGGCGTGATGATGAAACACCCGGCGCAGGGGTAAGTCGTGTTCGGTTGCGTAACGATCCGCCCACTGATGGCTGGCATAGTCGGGATGCGCGTCGCAGACCAGTGTTTCGGCGCGCACCTGGTAGAGCTGCTGCAGATCGGCGACGACCTGTTCGAACACCTGCATGCTGCGCAAGCTGGAGAGGTCGCCGATGTGCGGTGATATCACCACGCGATTATGCCAGGCCAGGGCAACGGTGTTTTTCATGTGGCCGCCGACCGCCAGCATCGGTTGCGGCAATTGAAACGGTAACGTTAGCTCCAGTGGCGCAGCTCCGCGACCCAGGCGCAGGTAATGGGGGTGCCCCCGGATGATGCGCAACACGCTGTCGTCCGCCGGTCGCAGAATCGGCCGGTTATGATGCAGCCAGACGTCGACGATGTGACCCAGGCGTTGCTCTGCGTCCTGCGGGGAGGTGATGACCGGTTCACCGCTGATGTTGGCCGAGGTGGCCACCAGTGGCCCGCCGAAGTCGTGGCTGAGTAGATGATGCAGTGGACTGTAGGGCAGCATGGCCCCCACTTCATGAAGACCCGGGTTGAGGTTGGCGGCCAGGTCGGTATCGGGTTTGCAGGGGGTCAGGACGATGCCGCGCGACGGATGAATCAGTTGTGCCAGCTGGGTGTCGTCCGCATCTAGATAACGCGCCAGTTGCTGAGCACCGTTCTCGCCCTGCCAGGGAAACAGGACCGCGAAGGGTTTGTCGGGTCGGCGTTTGCGTTCACGCAACAGGGCCACCGCATCGCTGTTGCGCGCATCGCACATCAGGTGGTAGCCGCCGATGCCGCGGGCGGCGACGATACGGCCGCGGCGCAATGCATCGACGCAGGCTTCGAGCGCCACCGCGTTACCGCTGATGCGTTGCCTGCCGTCATTGAATTCGAGTTGCGGGCCGCACACCTCACAGGCCAGTGGCTGGGCGTGAAAGCGCCGATCATAGGGATCACCGTATTCTTTTGCACAGTCCGGGCAAAGCGGGAATTCCGCCATGCTGGTGTTGGGTCGGTCGTAGGGCAGGGCGGCGATCAGCGTATAGCGCGGACCGCAGTTGGTGCAGTTGATGAACGGATAGCGATAACGGCGATCCGCCGGGTTCATCAGTTCCGCAAGACAGTCGTCGCAGGTGAAATAATCTGCCGGGATGTGAATGTCGGTGGCCTGCGCCTGGTCACTGCCGACGATGCTAAAGTCGTCCAGCAGGGTGGTCTGAACAGGCTGACTGGATTCGATGCGCGGTTCCGCCAGCGGTGGTGCCTGTTTGACGATGGCGGCCTCGAACGCGGCCAGCTGGTCGTCATCCCCCTGTGCCAGGATATCGACCCGGCCACTGGAATTTTTCACCTGGCCGCGCAGCTGATACTGGTGAGCCAGACGAAAAATAAACGGGCGAAAACCGACGCCCTGAACCTTTCCACTGATAATAATCTGCCGACTGGCCATGAATGACTTAGAACCGATTCCGTAAACGAATGCGACAGGCTGGTTGCTGTCCGGAGTGTATTAATAATCAGTACGATGATTTAAGTCTATACGCTGGGAAGATTTTTTCAGCGATCGGTACTCCTGGGCGAAACTGATGAAGTGATGTGTCAATGAGCTGTCCGTTTTTGCCTGCGCTTCGGTAGAACGGTTTGCAGCGCTGACAATCTGGACAATTAGCGTTTGATGATTTACCGCTTGTGTTCAGGTCTGGCCGAGGTGCTTTCTGCAAGCTCGCGTTCCCGCAGCAGCATCTCGTCATACAGTGCCCAGGCGGCCTGCGCTTCCTGTTCGGGGATTTTCTGTACCGCATAGCCCAGGTGAACCATGATGTAGTCTCCGGCCTGTACTTCATCGCTCTGTAACATGAACAGGCTAACGTCACGCTGCACACCGCGTGCTTCGCAACGCGCATTGTAACCGTCGATAGCGGTAATTTGCATGGGAATGGCCAGACACATGAATGATCGAATCTTTGAAGTTCGCGAGTGTTCATTAGAAACCTTTGCGTTCGTCGAATCAAGCGGTGTGTCGGCGACGGAAATTTTTACAGGTTGTTTTATGTCAAGATAAGTCCCCCGGGGGCTTTATTTATTGTGTTGAGTGGTTTCAAATAGGTATCTGCAAAGCGTTGTTTCAAAACGCTTGCCTCTCCACCCCGAGATCAAAAGTACAGGTCTATAATATGAACCAGAAATTCCTCGTACTGGGACTGGGCAATACCCTGCAAACCGATGAAGGCATCGGTGTACACGTCATTAATCATCTCCAGCAGAACAATTACATCGATTATGCGGAATTCATCGATGGCGGCACCATGGGATTCGACCTGGTGCATCCCATCGAATCGACCGACCAACTGGTGGTCATCGACACGGCGGAACTCGACTCGGCGCCCGGATCGGTACGCGTCTTCGAAGGCATGGACATGGATACCTTCATTGCCACCGCACGTAAAACCAGTGCTCATGAAGTCGGTCTTCAGGACGCGCTCAGCATGGCGCTACTCAATGGACGCCTGCCCGCGCATCGCGCATTGATCGGTATCCAGCCGAAACAGTTCGGCTGGGGTGACTGGCCCACCGACGAAGTGGCCGGAGCCATTCCTGAAGTCTGTGACCGGGTATTCGAACTGGCACGGGAATGGAAAGCCTGATGTCGCTGGAAGACATTCCGGTACATACCGAATCCATGCAGCCGCCCAGTCAGATGGTCGAGGCGGTGTTGAAGGAATTGATACAACTGCTGGATGCTTATTTACAGGATGGCCAGGTCGGCGCTATCGATATCAAATCCATGCCGCTGTCAGAAGCGGATTACGAGGAATTAAAGCGGCAACTCGGGCAGGGAGAGATCACGGTATATGCCAGCCTGGGCGGCGCCAGCAATATTTTTGAAACGCAGTTCGCCGGTGTCTGGTGGGTGACTCACCAT
>CBDULQ010000297.1:0-3846 GCA_965368115.1 uncultured Gammaproteobacteria bacterium
GATATAAATGAGGGCACCGGCCAGCGGTGCCGCCACGCAGGGGCCGACGATGAGTGCCGACAGGAAGCCCATGATGGCAACGCCGATCAGGTTACCGCCCTGTTGCTTGTTACTGATTTCAGTCAGCCGACTCTGGATGAAGTTGGGCATCTGTAAATCGTAAAAACCGAACATGGACAGGGACAGCAGCACGAAGACAACCGCGAAGCTGCTCAGAATCCACGGATTCTGGAACGCCGCCTGCAGGTTTTCACCGAACACGCCCGCAGCAATACCCGCCGCGGTATAGGTGACCGCCATCGCCAGTACATATACCAGCGACAGGGTGAAGGCTTTACCTGTGGTGATGTCTTTGCCCTGGCCGACGATGATGCTGGACAGGATAGGAATCATCGGGAAGACACAGGGGGTGAAAGCCAGCAGCAGGCCGAAGCCGAAGAAGGTGATGATGGTCAGCCAGGTGCTGCCGGATTTCAGCGACTCGGCGATCTGGTCCTGTTCGGACAGCGGTTCGCTACCGTTACCGGTTGTGGCGGCCGGGCTGCTGGCCGCTGCGTCCGGCCCACTCATCTGCGCCGCTTCAGCACTGGAGATCGGACTGATGTCCAGGGTGATGGTTTTGGTAATCGGCGGGTAGCAGATACCGGACACTTCCGAACAGCCCTGGTACTTCACCTTGAAATCGGCGCTTTCGACGCCATCTTCAACAGCAGTGACCGGCAGCCGGGCTTCGGCTTCATGATGGAATACGTAGATTTCACCGAAGAACTCATCGTTTTTCAGTTCGCCTCCCGGCACCTGCAGCTCGCCCGGAGTAACCCCGGAGCCATCGGCGGGGCTGATTTTGATCTTGTCCTTGTACAGGTAATGTCCGTCGGCGATCTGCCAGCGTGCATAGACCTTGCCCTGTTCGGAGAAGGTGGTTAGCTGGAAGGCCTGGTCCGGTTCCAGAATTTCATCTTCCGCGGCGCCGCCGCCGAGACCACCCAGGGCCTTGAACGGGTCTTCGGCCAGAGCACTATGCTGAACGGCGATAAACAGGAAGATCAGGGCAAACAGGGAACGAACCCGGTTAGGAGAAATCAATTTCATCATGCCTACTACTCAATGTGCGTGGAACGACCCCGAAAGGCTTCGCATCCGGCCTGGTGTCAGGAGTCATTCGGGATCGGGGTTTGTTTTTATTGTGCCGAGACCTTATAGCCAATCGTGGGGGTCTGGCAAGTATCTGGTCAATATGACCGGACAAATGTGATTTTTATTCATCTAACTTAGCGATTTCTTAAAAAATCATTGGACACAACATGTTTAGATTATGGCCCATTCTGTTTTTTATCGTGCCGCTGATCGAGGTGTATATCCTCATCCAGGTGGGCTCCGTGATCGGCGCCGGCTGGACCATCCTGCTGGTGGTGCTGACCGCCGTGATAGGCGTCAATCTGCTGCGCCAGCAGGGTTTCAGCACCCTGATGCGCGCCCAGCAGGCGATGGCCCAGGGCCAGGTGCCAGCGGTGGAAATGCTGGAAGGCATCTTCCTGGCCGTGGGTGGAGCCCTGCTCATCACCCCCGGCTTCTTCACCGATTTCTTTGGTTTCCTGTGCCTGATCCCTTACACCCGCCGCGCAATTATCCAGCGCATGCTCTTGAATTCCACGGTGCAAACCTCATATAGCGTTCATCGAGAACACGAGGCCCGCAGTGGGCCGAGGACCATCGAAGGCGAATACACCCGGGAAGACGACTAGTCTTCCCGCCGACTGGGGCAGGGTGGATACACCGGTTCTTGACTCGCTGCGGTTCATGGCTATCATTGGCACTCATCAAGCGAGAGTGCTAAACCCAATCAAGAGGAAATTCAATCTATGAATATTCGCCCGTTACATGACCGTGTGGTCGTCAAACGTATGGAAGAAGAGCGCACCAGTGCTGGTGGCATCGTGATCCCTGATTCCGCTACCGAGAAGCCTTCGCGCGGTGAAGTTCTGGCCGCCGGCAATGGCAAGGTGAAGGACAACGGTGAAATTCAGGCGATGGATGTAAAAGTCGGTGACAAGGTACTGTTCGGCAAATACGCCGGTACCGAAGTGAAAGTCGATGGCGAAGATCTGCTGATCATGCGCGAAGACGACATCATGGCCGTTATCGAAGGCTAAGTCCCCGCAACCCGAATTTAAGAGGATATAAACAATGTCTGCTAAAGAAGTACGTTTTTCTGATGACGCCCGTAGCCGCATGATCAAGGGTGTAAACATCCTGGCTAACCCGGTTAAAGTCACTCTGGGCCCGAAAGGCCGTAACGTGGTACTGGAAAAAGCCTTCGGCGCACCGACCGTTACCAAAGACGGTGTATCGGTTGCCAAGGAAATCGAGCTGGAAGACAAGTTCGAAAACATGGGTGCGCAAATGGTTAAGGAAGTGTCTTCACAAACGTCCGACGTCGCTGGCGACGGCACCACGACTGCAACTGTTCTGGCCCAGGCCATCGTACGTGAAGGCATGAAGTCTGTTTCTGCCGGTATGAACCCGATGGATCTGAAGCGCGGTATCGACAAGGCGGTTCAGGCTGCTGTCGCCGAGCTGAAGAACATTTCCAAGCCCTGCGAAACCGGCAACTCCATTGCCCAGGTGGGCACCATTTCCGCAAACTCCGATAAAGCGGTTGGCGACAAGATTGCCGAAGCGATGGAAAAAGTGGGTAAAGAAGGTGTAATCACTGTAGAAGAAGGCACTTCGCTGGAAGACGAACTGGACATCGTAGAAGGTATGCAGTTCGACCGTGGTTACCTGTCGCCTTACTTCGTGAACAACCAGCAAAGCATGAGTGCTGAACTGGACGATCCGTTCATCCTGCTGTTCGACAAGAAAATCTCCAACATCCGCGAACTGTTGCCGGTGCTGGAAGGCGTTGCCAAGTCCGGCAAGCCGCTGCTGATCATCGCCGAAGACGTTGAAGGCGAAGCCCTGGCGACTCTGGTGGTCAACAGTATGCGCGGTATCGTTAAGGTGGCTGCAGTTAAGGCGCCCGGTTTCGGTGATCGTCGTAAAGCTATGCTGCAGGACATCGCCATCCTGACCGGTGGCCAGGTGATTTCTGAAGAAGTCGGCCTGTCTCTGGAAAAAGCGACTCTGGACGATCTGGGTAATGCCAAGAAGGTCTCCATCACCAAGGAAACCACCACCATCGTTGATGGTGCAGGTTCTACCACCGATATCGAAGCTCGCGTTGCACAGATTCGCACCCAGGCTGAAGAAGCCACTTCTGATTACGATCGTGAAAAACTGCAGGAACGTCTGGCCAAGCTGGCTGGCGGTGTTGCCGTAATCAAGGTCGGTGCGGCCACTGAAGTCGAGATGAAAGAAAAGAAAGCTCGCGTTGAGGACGCGCTGCACGCGACTCGCGCTGCGGTTGAAGAAGGCGTGGTACCCGGTGGCGGTGTCGCCCTGATCCGTGCCTGTGCTGCAATCACCGGTCTGAAAGGTGACAATCACGATCAGGACGTGGGTATCGCCATTGCCAAGCGTGCGATGGAAGAGCCTCTGCGCCAGATCGTCACCAATGCCGGTGAAGAAGCCTCTGTCATCCTGAACAAGGTTGTCGAAGGCGAAGGCAATTTCGGTTACAACGCCGGTTCCGAAGAATTCGGCGACATGATCGAAATGGGTATCCTGGACCCCACCAAGGTGACCCGCTCTGCATTGCAGAATGCGGCTTCGGTTGCCGGTCTGCTGATCACCACCGAGTGCATGGTGGCTGAACTGCCGAAAGACGAAGCACCGATGCCTGGCGGCGCCGACATGGGCGGCATGGGCGGCATGGGCATGATGTAAGCCCGCCGAGCCCAGGCT
>CBDULQ010000298.1:0-3844 GCA_965368115.1 uncultured Gammaproteobacteria bacterium
TCTTTATGGTGTATCTTGCGAGTAATTTTATAAGTCTTTTTAATAACTCATGTGATTTTGAGGTTATCCAGAACCTGGCTGTGCTCATAGCTATAGGGGGATTATTTTGGCCGGTTTCCTGGCCGGTTGATTGTTTTATAAGTTATTGTAATTTATAGAATAATATTCCAGCTGCTGCGAATATTGTGAGTTAACTGGCCATTTAATTGGTTGCTTCGCCGGCAATAGGCCGAGGCTAATTCACCAAAAACGGGGCTCTCTGGAATTAAACAGGTGGAATTAAACCGGGCACCCATATCAAATACGATTTACACGGATATGCGTGTAATCTCGGCAGTACACGCATTAGCGTGTATTTCTGGAGCGAGTACTCAGGTGACGGGTAAATGGATCGAGGCGAGTGCTTTAAGAATGGATGTCAGGTCGATTCCAGGACAGTGTCCTGTAAAGCAGAGAATCCAGTAGTACGTACTACTGGTTGTGAGTTAGGTATGGGGCCAGTAAGTTGCCCGTCCTTGCTAACTGGTTTAATTAATCTCATAAAGCTATACCCAGGGTTTATTAAATCAATAAATAATAAACTCTAACGCTTGCATTGGTTCAATATGTGTTTTATACGTATACCATGGGTATACGAAAAGACGATAAATTAAACCGGCTCCTTAAGGCCGTGCCCGAGGGCGTGGTTGTGCCGAGTACCTGGTTGACGCGAAACGGCTATACGCCGCAGTTGGTGCATAAATATGTCCGAAGCGGCTGGCTGCTCGCCCTGGCTAACCGGGCTTATGCGCGCCCCGGGGTGCCGATAAACTGGGAAGGGGTGTTACTCGGCCTGCAAAGGTTGGGTGGTTATAAGCTGCATCTGGGCGGGGCGAGTGCGCTGGGTCGCCAGGGTATGGCTCATTACCTGCCGTTGGGTGGTGACTTCACCGTCCATGTCTGGGGCAGGGCTAAACCGCCGGCCTGGCTGAATACGCTGGCGCTTGAAACTCACTGGGCGTTTCACCGGCGACAGCTTTTTGCGGCGGATATCGACGAGAGCTGGGTTGAGCTGCCAACCGGGATACGCGACTGGACCCTGCGCGCATCGGCGCCGGAACGTGCGGTTCTGGAAGTGTTGAGCACAGTCGATGAGACGGCCGCATCGTTTACCTTTGCCGCAGAGCTTTTTGCAGGACTTACCACGGCGAAACCGCAAGTAGTCACGGCGCTGTTGAAGGCCTGTACCCATAGCAAGGCTAAACGGCTGTTTCTGTTTCTGGCGGAGCATTATCACTATTCATGGTGGAAGCGCGTCGAGCTTGCGGGTGTCGATCTGGGCAAAGGCAAACGCCTGGTGACGCGCGGTGGCCGATTCGACAAACGCTACCAGATCACCGTGCCGGAGACATTCCATAACTAAGGAGAGCTGGAACGAGCCAGCCGATCGCCAGCCTGCTCCCGAAGTTGAAATGCCGTGTCCCGTTCCAGTGCCGATCACGCACAGCAAGGCATGATAAAATGCCCAAACCCAGTCGCACTCATAACAAACAACAGGACGTGCCCGCCCCATGAAACCCAGCCCGGATCACCTGCCGTCGCATAAACAGAACGAACTCAACCGCATCCGCGACGCCATTCGCCAGCAATGCGCCGACGTGGAGATGATCATCCTGTTCGGCTCCTACGCCCGCGGCGACTACAAGGAAGCCAAAGACCTCAACCCGAACCGCAAATCCGGCCACGTCTCCGACTACGACATCCTCGTCGTCACCGGACAAAAAGCCACCGCACTGGACACCGGCCTGTGGGACGGCATCACCCACACCATCAACGCCCTCGACCTCAGCGCCCACGCCAAACTCATCACCCACGACATCCAGGAACTCAACATCAAACTCGCCGAAGGCCAGTACTTCTACACCGACATCAAAAAAGAAGGCTGCGTGCTGTACGACTCAGGCCGCCATGCACTGGCGGAAGAACGGGTGCTCGACGAGAAAGAAAGGCAGCGGATTGCGCAGGATCATTTTGATCACTGGTTCAAGCGAGCGCAGAGTTTCCTTAAGAACTACCGATTCAATCTCGACCAGAAAGACTACAGCATGGCTGCGTTCATGCTGCACCAGGCAGCGGAAGCCTCCTACAAAACCCTGTTGCTGGTATTCACCAACTACAACCCGAATGAGCATTTGCTGGATTTGTTGATCGAGGAGACGCGGGAGTTCAGCAGAGAACTGGAATCGGTATTCCCCAGGAAGACACAGCAGGAACAGGATCTGTTCGGGTTGCTGGATTATGCCTATATCGGGGCCCGGTATGATCCGGGGTATAAGATATCGGCTGAGGGGTTGGCGTATCTTGGGGAGCGGGTTGAGGTGTTGGTGGGGATTGTTGAGCGGGTTTGTCGGGAGAAAATTGGGCGGATGGCTGAGTGAGTTCTATCTGGTTAATTGTTTGTGACTTGGCCGGATTTCGAAAAATTGTTTGTTGACCCGAGTTTTTTTCAATCTAAAAAACGAAAGCTGAGGGGTAACAGATTTTCTTGAATGGTACTGTCTGCAAGGATCCCGGCATATTCTGGTTTGAAGCGGGGAAGAGGCCGTGTATATTGAGATAGGCAGTATACTGCTTGTCCCGACAAAATGCGGCGAGCCGCTTATTTAACTGTTAGATTATGAACAAAAAAGAAGCTCTACTATTACACGCTTTATATTTCCTCAGAGAAATTGTAGGTGAAAAAATGCCGTTTTCAGCAGCCGAGCTTAATTGGCCAGCCCATCAATCCTTTTCACAAGGTATGAACTGGCTTGATAAGAATGGCAAATTAAAGTCACTAGCAACAGAAAGCGATGACTATCTGGTTTCTATTTCAGCCACTTCTGCTGCAGCATCACGCCCTTTAGCTTATCTGGCCGCTAAAGGCTATATTACTTATGAAAAAGAAGGCTCATTATTCCGTATCGCAATTACTGGCGAAGGAGCTGACTTAGCCAGGGAGCTTAATACGTTCTGGGGAAGAGCAGATATTTTGTATAATAGACATAAAGATGGGGTTCTTTGGTTCATAGCAACTGTTCTTGTGTCACTAATTACAACCCTGGTAGCAAGTGGTGGTGAATAATCTGCCAAGCGGATCAAGCTCGCTTCGCTTGGACGCGGAAAGAGTGCGCCACTTACCCTAGTCGTCAGCTCTAATAATTAAAAAACGGAGGGATTCGAGTTGACTGCCATAACATTCGGAATCAAGTACCACTATGGTGACGCTGAGCATGGGCGACTTGATATGTATGATGCGGCCGTATCTTTTCAAGGGTTTGCTAGGGCTCTTTCTATTACCGCTCATGCTCTGTTGAATGATGGTGAAATCAGAAAAAAAGGTCACAAAATTGAGGGTGGTGAGCTTTATATATATCCATCAAGAAAAGGAAGCTTCGAGCAAATTGTAACTTTCGTCATTACTAATAAAGAAGCCATTGGCGCAAGCGTTGCCGCGGCAGCATTTTATGACCTAATCAAATGGACATGGTCAAAAACTCTAGAAATAGCTTATGAGCCAGAAACCGCTCATGTTAGAAAGCTATCGGAGAGAATAGAACCATTTATTGGGGAAATAGAGGAGGTTCTTGAAGTGCCTCTAGAGCAGGCTCACAGGCCAATAAAGAAAGACGATAATGTTGTTATTAGTATAAAGCGGCAGCGTATAGGTGATGTTATAAGGCTTGATGCAGAATCACTAGAAAAAGTTTCTCTAAGAGTAGAAAACGAAGTAGAAAGAAATATCAAAGGCAATGTGACTCGTTATAACATTCTTTCTGGTTATGGCAGGTTTTACGACGACGATCTCGATAGAACTATCTCATTT
>CBDULQ010000299.1:0-3689 GCA_965368115.1 uncultured Gammaproteobacteria bacterium
ACTCTACGCAGACCAGCAGAAATATGCCCTGGCCGCTTCATTCAACAGCGCGATCGCGTGTTCGAAATATGGGATGGCCAGGGCATATTTCTGCTGGTCTGCGTAGAGTCGAGCCAGTTCGAAGTATCGAGCCGAAAGCATATTGCTGTTTGCACCGACAGATTCGATCTCGGCGTCGATGGATGCCTTGAACAGCGTTTCGGCCTGTGGGAAATCACAACCGAATCCCACTGCTCGCCCCAGGTTAAAACGGACTCGTGCAATTTCGGGTTTCGCGATCGGCTTTTCCATCGCCAGTTTGAGCGCTGTTTCTAATAGCCTGCGGCCCATCGAGTAGTCGCCGGACCGGGTTGCCTGCTGGCCCAGGTAATCGAATATCGGGTAGTCGAGTCCGGTCATACTGAGTTGCGCCAGCAGCTGATCGACATAAGGTAGCAGTGCGCGCTTAGAAGCCGGGTTGCGATAACGATGGGAGGCTCCGAAAGTAACGGCAATTTGCGGATGTTCATGATGTCGACAGACGACATTCAGGTTGTCCATGTACATCGGGCTGCGATCGCCAGATCGTGTTACCGGTTGCAGGTCGCGTTTGCCGATGTTGATTCGCACGCATCGGCCGTATTTCGATTCGATCAGGGTGCTATCTGTCGATAGCTGCTCAAATCGAGGATTCTGATTGCCAGCCGGATTTGTTGTCAGAAATTTAAGAAAATTCGCGTCGTTCTCGAATTCAGGCAGGGAATGGATGAAGGCCTGGATGACGAAAGATTCATCCAGGTCGATACCGGGTCGGATGATGGCTATTTCCGCCTGGCTCGAACTGGCCAGCATCCAGCCGGCTTCGGCCGGGCGCTGAAAAGTAAAACCGGCGAGCTGCAATGTATCCGGTGCCCGGGGTAAAGCACGCATCTGGCTGGATGTAGTGGCGCAGGATGCCAGCAGCAACAGCGCGAGTAGCACCAGGATAGACCTGATCATTATTTTATATCCCTGAAATCATGCAGGCTGAAATTCTAACAGAATATTTCTATGGCGAGTGACGGCTTGATGATGATTTCCCTGCAGTATTTCGCTACCTAGATACCTTCGATGCCCCGTGACTTGAGATGTTCGATGATGGTCGAATCACTGCGATTCTTCGAGGTGGCCGCTTTCATAAAAATAACCACGCCATCGATGTCACGGATAATGCCTTTCAGTCGTGCATCATCCTGTTCGGCGCCGCTGATCGATTCGAATGCCAGATCCATCAGATTTTTGTCGTGACGGGCGATGCCAATCGCGTAGGCAATGTAATGAGCCAGCCCTGGATGCCGCGCGTGCATGCGCTGGATAAAAGTCGACCAGGCTTTCTCCCAGTGTTGCCACTCCATATCGGACAGTTTTTTTCCGTCCAGGTGCAGAAACAGGGTGGCGTTGATCATTTCCTTTTTCCAGTTCCAGTCCGCCACATTCGCCTTACGTCGTTCCAGGTCGACGGCCCGCTCATGAAACTCGATACAGCGATTGCACTGATAATAACAGGCCAGTACGAATGCAATACATTCCCGTTCCAGCTGGGTGAGTTCGAATGGTTCGGTTTCTCCCGGCAGGCCGTGAAAGACCAGCTGGTGTAATTCATTGAGCACATCATTGAAGGCCCAGCCCAGTAGTGGTGTTTTGGCTTTTTTCATAACAGCTTGTCGATCTCACGTATAGATGAATCGAAATTTAATCTTTAAACACATTGTTATATTTATCAAGGTGTAATTTTGGAGGCGGGAGATTTGCCAGTGGGAAAGCAGGCACCCTTTCGGAAGGTTCAACTGAACTCGGGATGTTTAGTTGGGGGAAGCTGAAGCCGGCCGTTAATTCGGGCCGGCCTGGCTCGTAATATGATGCCAAACCACGGAATCAGTATCAGGGCGTGGATTCATTATTTAATTTGTTCATAATTCTCTCTGTCGTGTTGAGCATAAAATAACTCTGGGCGATTTCAGTCATATCACGTTGCAGGTATTTTTTGATGTGACCCGTGTCTTCGCTGTCCTTGTTGATAAGCAATGCAACCGGAGCCATCGCCTCGTTGAAGCGGTGGGTAAATTCCACGCAGGACAGTTTTTTACGGTTCGCCTCCATCATGTGATACAGGCGAATATTGTTGATGAGCCGGCTAACCACCCACAGGTTGTAGTTGTCAGTTTTCTTGAACAGGTCCTGGGAAGCATCGGGGATTGCAATTAGATGGCCTGAGTCATTGGGCACCAGTGCAATGGTATCGCCGTTTGGAAAGCTGTAGACAACCGTGCCGTGGCGATTGGTCTCGATTTTGATATCGACTTCGGTCAACCGCTTGACGTCGATCGACATGCTGAGAGTGGAACGGAGCGAGGGATTCAGTAGCGTTTCGTTATTGCATTCCTCGGCGCTGAATTTATTCCTGAATCGCTCGAACTGCGGGGTGATTTTTTCATTGCGGGCGGCTTCGATCATGATACCGAAAGCTCCGCGGTTTTCGCCGTAAAAATGCTTGTCACATTCCAGCCAGCCCATGTCCAGGCAGGCTTCGAATGTCTCCTTCAACAGGGCTTTTCCATCGGCCGGATAAGCTGTTGGTGGGAAAAACAGTACCAGGGCGGAAAACAGTGTAAACAGGCCGGTGAGCCCGGGGATTTGAGGTTTAATATTCATGCTTGCGAGTTTACTGGATTTCCATGGCAGGAAAAAGCGACCGTTTAACATAACCGACTCCGAACAGTACGACGGCGTCGGGCCGTAAACGGAGGCGGGAAGATATCATACTCAGCAGATGTGAATCTGTCAGGCGTTACCGGTCGAAGGCCGGGATTTTACTTGCGTCGGCGCGCAATACCGATCAGGCCGATAAAACCGGATAAGAATAGCCATGCGGCGGCTGGCAGGGGGACTTCGGAGACCTGAAATTCCCATTGATAATCGACGATTTCCTGACCGGGATAAGAGGAATAGGTGAATGCGCTCATCAATACGGCATAGTGGCCTGTCGGAAGGGAATCGATTCCAGCCAGTGAAAAAAAGTCCAGGTTATTGGCAGGTCCGTA
The DNA here is from genome assembly GCA_965368115.1 of uncultured Gammaproteobacteria bacterium. GTDB lineage: Bacteria > Pseudomonadota > Gammaproteobacteria > SZUA-229 > SZUA-229 > CBDULQ01. The sequence continues at coordinate 3,060 of CBDULQ010000299.1, forward strand.
AAAATCTGTGCCCCACCATAAGACGACATCACTTGAACCATCGTCCTGTATTCGTCTAAAGGATCCGCGAATGCTGGCGCCGGTGGTGGAAAAATTAAGTGTAAGCGATGTCAGTTGTTGTCCAGGCGTAATGGAAAAAGCAAAATTGTCGAAGTCGGCGGTTTCAGTCTGTGATCCATAAACTGACCCGATGACCGTATTGTTACCAATGTCAAAATCACCCAGCTCGGACATGCTGACGGTTCGATCGCCAAGGTCACCGTCTTCGGTTTCATTATAATGGACGGGAATCGCAAAACCGCTAACAGGAGTGAGTACAAGTACAAGGTTCAGGATTATTGTTCCATATTTCACAGGTGCTTCCTTTTCTAATTTTCTGACAAGTTTATTGGTGCTTCCCTATTTGATCAACGAATTTCTGATAAGTGGACATTAACAGCGGTTTCATGAGATCGGGATATCAATCGCCGGTCCGTCATCTTGACCCGGTCCCGCGGTCGGGGCAAAATGGCCCCTGGCCTGATCCAGGCCTCTGTGTCCGCAGAAAGGGCTGCGCCCCGGATCGATCATGTATGAAACATACAGCCGATGACTCCTTTTTCCATCTGCCGGGCGGACACAGATATTCAG
>CBDULQ010000300.1:0-3677 GCA_965368115.1 uncultured Gammaproteobacteria bacterium
ATATGGCACAGTTCTTCGTGCGCCAGATGCATGGGGTTACGGGTCTGGAAGGCCACCACTTTTTTCCAGCCGCGCTCGGCAATCTCATTGCGAATCTCGACGGCGGTGCGGAAGGTGTCCGGGAACTCGGTCTGGAAATAGGAGAAGTTCAGCACCTTGATCGAACCGGACAGGCAAACCTTGCCCTGGCCGTTGAATGCGGCGACGCCGGGATGTTCGGCATCGGTGGTGCGATAGACTTTCTCGGTGATCATGCTCATTTCCGCATCGCTGAATTCCTCGACCGCGGCCACGTCCATCACCGCCAGGATCGGGTTGCCGTCCACATTGGGATCACGCAGTGCGATACGATCGCCGGCCTTGATGTCACCGGCATTGTCAACCAGGTTGAGTACCGGGGTGGGCCAGAACAGGCCGTCGGCGGTGTGCATGTTTTCCGCAACGCCCAGGGCGTCTGCCTTGTTCATGTAACCGGTGAGTGGATTGAAGTATCCGGCCCCGAGCATGACCGCATTGGCGGCGCTTGCTGATGACACGACGATGGAAGGCAGGCCTTCGGCTTCTTTATGCAATGCTTCGTTTTCAGCATCGTCGTAGACGAACAAGGGGTTCAGTTTGTCAGAGCCATGTGGGCTGATCATTATTTTCTCCTCTGATTCCTGGTGCCGGCACCAGGCCGGTGGTAATTTAAATTTCTGTGAAATGAAGATTATTGTAATTTTCTAATAACTGTATTGACCCGTATCAGGTCGGCTCGACTCCACAAAGCCGTTGCAGTCTACAGTAAAAAAACTGCGCCGCAAAATGGCACCAACGGATCGCCTGCGAACGCCGTAGCGTCCGGATCTAAATAATTCGATAACGTTTAAGTTATTGAAAATGATTATAAAACCCGGGCTATTAGCGATTATTTCGCGCGTTTGTTATGGTCCCGGGCGAGTGGCGGTGGCCAGCGCTCATAATATCGGGGATTTTCGCACAGGCTAATTCATATACTTAAGGCAGGGATGAGTTTTTTTTATGTGATATTTATGCGTGTGATTGTGCATTAATTCGAAATGCACAGGTGAATGATTCAATGATCGTCGAGCTTGCAACAGCTGAGCTGGAACAGGCTGACATCGTCCCGTTGGCGGGTATTGCCGGAAAAGGTATCGACCGCTTCCAGGATCCCTTCGAACACGCGACGACCTGCAGCCCTGTTGATGGCTTCGATGACGCCACGCTCACCAAACATTTCATTGTTCGGGGCGCGTGTTTCGGTAATGCCGTCGGTATAGCCGATAATGGCGTCGCCGGGTTGTGTGTCGATCTGCTCGAAATCGACCGATGGAATACGCAGGCTGCCCAGTGGCGGCATACTGGAACGGCAACGGCCCTTGATCTGTCCGTTGTGGTCGATGATCTTGGCCTCAGGCAGTCCGGCATTGCACAGATAGGTGGCCTGTGCGGCACGATCACAAACGATGATCAGGGCACAGCAAAAACGTTCAGTGGGTAGAACTTCCAGCAGTTTTTCATTACAGCTTTGCACCAGATCCCCAATGTCGGCCTGTTGCTTGGCCTTGTTGAAAAACACATCGGCCAGTGGAATGGCACCCAGTGCCGCGCCCAGTCCGTGACCGGTGAAATCACCGAGTAGAAAATAGAAACGATTCTCGTCCCGACCGTAGGACAGCATCAAATCACCACTGAAGGTCGACATGGAATCGGTGTGTACTTTCAAACCGGGAATGGATTCATTGTTGTTACGGGTAATTCGATCGTACACATTCAGCGCCAGTTCGTTTTCAAGTTCCAGGATACTGTTTTTTTCCTCCAGTGAACGTGCCATTTCACGTTTCTGTTTTTCGTGCCGATGCAGCGGAAGCCAGAGCACCAGAACCACGGCCACGAACAGGCCAGCGACCAGCGCGGTCTGCATATAAATCTTGTTTTTCACGATGTCCAGGCTGTTGCGATCGGGTAGAGCTACGATATGCCAGTAGCTGTTGGCGACCGGCTGTTCGGCAATAATCTGATTTTGTTCCTGAGCAGTCAGGCGCAGGTTGTCCTGATCCAGCAACTGGCCGCGATCACCCAGGTTCGAACTCTCGATCAGGTAACCCTGGTCCTTGATGATCAGGTAGAAGGTCTGCTGTTCGGGGCGGGTGGCGTCGAGGATGCGCGTCAGGGTTTGCGGGCGGAAGCTGATGAGGATAAAACCCTGGTTGTCGCTTGTCGTCCATTCTGCTGCGACATCAAAGTGATAGGCAAAAGGATTGGGGTGAATGCGTGCGCGCAACTGATCGCGTTTAACGTAGTCATGGAGGTCGGCACGACAGATCTCGCCAATGAAGCCATCGAAATCATCCAGGATCAGGTCGCCCCGAATGTCTGCCAGGGTAACGGCGAAGTGCTCTGGAAAAAATAATCGGGTTTTATCGTTCAACTGTTTGATCAGTTGGTCGTCGTTGGGATGCTGCTTGATGCGTTTGAGCAGGTCGATGTGTTCATGTGCGAACACGTGCACCAGGCGCTGTTTTTCGGCAATGAAACGGGAGATGATTTCTGCAGCGTCGCTGGTGGCGCTGGCGGCGATCTGGCTCTGTGTGGCCAGATAATCCTGAAGGCGAAGCTGGCTGAAGACGAAGAACACCGGCAACATGACCAGAATCATGACGGTTGCCAGTATTGTGGAGTTCGACCAGTGCTTCATATAAAAGAATGAGGGGAGCGATGTATTGTGATCCCCTCAGTATAGCCGTTTTTGTGAAAACACGCCCCGCGGTCGAGAGCGGGACGTGTAATGGCCTGAGCAGTCCGGGTCTACCAGCGGAAGGCGTAACCTACCTGGAATATAAATGAATCCAGATCCGGCGTCAGATCCTGGTTCAGCTGATCACCGATGGCCGTGCCCACATCCTGCTGAGCCTGGGTGATGACTTCGCCACGCATGCTGAACTCACTGTTGCGACCGGTTGGTGTCGCGTATTTCAGGCCCAGTGTCGTGGTGGTGAATTCTCCCAGACGATAGTCTGCACTGGCGTACTGAGGTAACGGATCGCCAGCCACCAGGCTGGTGTGGAAGAATTCCGCTGCACTCTGGGTGTAATAGCGGACATGTGGTTGCAGATAGGAGCCGCCGCCCAGCTCATAGCGATAATGCAGGTCGAGGGTGTGCGAGGTAATGTCCCAGTCGTCGGTGTAGTACCGATAGGCGAAGTTGATCACATCCTCGTCCAGATGGTGCACGGTCTTCCAGTAAAAAGTCTGTCGGCTGCGCGAATCGGGGCGGCTTTCGTACAGGTAAGGCAGATTGTCGCCGGACTGAGCAATCGGCAGTCCTGTTACCGGGTCGACCACGGTAAGAATCTTGTAGGGATCGTTCTGGTAACCGGATGTATTGCTGAAGCCCAGATTGAACTGCATCAGGGTGCGCCGGTTGATTACCTGGGTAATGCCCACCATTAAATCGGTGATGGTCTTGGTTTCGCTAGTGCCATCGCGGGTGTCGCTGATATCGGCATTGGCAATGCGCATATTGGTGAAGGGTACCGGCACACCGCCGACCGGATCGATACTGTCCGAGTTAAAACCCAGGGCTGCCGAGAAGGTGGTGTTGCGATTATTGAAATCGCGCAGGAACGTGGCCGACAGGCCGAGCGACTGATAGTCGTATTCCGAGGACACATTAC
>CBDULQ010000301.1:0-3656 GCA_965368115.1 uncultured Gammaproteobacteria bacterium
GTATAACTGCTGTCCATCCGATGACCCATCCTCCGGTTTCGGCAGACGAAATCAATCCCACCTTCCCGGCATGCCCTTCATATTTATACAAATACTGTACAAAACCACCGTTCAAACGAACGAATCTAACGATTTATTCCAAAAATAACCGCCCATCTTTCCCTTGACCCGCCCAATAATTGTACATATATTGGACACACGAACAGAGCATGTATAAGTTTTTGTACAGCTAACCGCCCCTCCCCCCGGGCAAAGGACCATCAGATGAGCAATCCGAACCGAGCCATTAACTGGGTCGAACAGGGATTGGTACCGGACAGCATCGTGCGCGGTGGTATCCGCCGCCTGCTCCGCCAGCGTCTGCAGGATATTCAGCATCAGGACATGAGTCTGGCCAGCGAAACCAAACAGCGCTTCATCGCCGCCATGGATACTGCCCCTGTCGCCCTGCTCCCGCACAAAGCCAATGAACAGCATTACGAAATTCCCGCCGAGTTCTACCAGCTCATCCTGGGATCCCGGGGCAAGTACAGCTGCAGTTACTGGAGCCCGGGCACCGACAGCCTGGACCTGGCGGAAACCGAGGCCCTGCGCATCACCTGCGAACACGCTGCGCTGGCGGACGGTCAGCAGATTCTGGAACTGGGTTGCGGCTGGGGATCACTGAGCCTGTGGATGGCCCGCCAGTACCCGGCGGCGCATATCACCGCCGTCTCCAATTCCCATTCGCAGCGCGAATTTATCGAACAACAGGCACGTCATCTCGGCCTGAACAACCTGCAGGTAATCACCCGGGACATGAACGACTTCGATACCGATCAGCAATTCGACCGGGTGGTATCGGTGGAAATGTTCGAACACATGCGCAACTGGCGAGCGCTGTTCAAACGTATTGCCGGCTGGCTGAACCCGGACGGCGAATTTTTCATGCACGTGTTCGCACACCGCAGCGTTCCTTATCTATTCGAAGTGAACGACGCCAGCGACTGGATGAGCGAATACTTTTTCTCCGGCGGCATGATGCCCAGCGACGATCTGCCGTTACATTTTCAGCAACACCTCGCCCTGCAACAGCACTGGGTGTGGGACGGTCGCCATTACGAAAAAACCGCCAACGCCTGGCTGGCCAATATGGATCGCCGCAAGGACGAACTCTGGCCGATTCTGCAGGCGGCATACGGCGAAGCCGATGTCGCCACCTGGTGGATGCGCTGGCGACTGTTCTTCATGGCCTGCGCCGAACTGTTCGGTTACGACAACGGCCAGCAGTGGTGGGTCAGTCATTATCGTTTCGGCAAACAGCGGAACAGCGATGACTGACTTCAGGCTGATCAACTTCCTGCTGTTTCAGCTCGGCTGGTTTGCCTGCGTGCTGGCCGCCGCTGCGCAGCAGGCCTGGCTCGGTAGTCTGCTGGGTCTGATCATCGTGGCGCTGCATTTTGTGCTCAGCAAACAGCCGCAGGTGGATTTTAAAATTCTCGTGCTGGTACTGATTCTCGGCGGCAGCTGGGACAGCCTGCTCACCGCACTGGGTATTCTGCGTTTCGATAGCGGCATGTTGATCAGCCTGTTCGCACCGCACTGGATACTGGTCATGTGGCTGTTATTCGCCACCACCCTCAATTCATCGCTCGGCTGGATGCAGGGACGCTATCTGCTGGCCGCAGTGTTCGGCGCCATCGGCGGACCACTGGCGTACCGTGCCGGTGAGGCGCTGGGTGCGGTGGAGTTCAGCAGCACCTTCGAGGCCATGGTTATCATCGGCGTAGGCTGGATGCTGCTCATGCCCAGTTTCCTGGTCATGGCGGAGGCCGTCCGCACATCCCCGGCCGAAAAGGAAATGTCGCAATGAGCCTGGAAACCGCTTTCATTGCACTGGTCGCCATGCTCGGCCTCGGCCTGGTTGGTTGGCTGCTCAGCCTGCTCAAACAGGATGTGAGTGTCGTTGACAGTTTCTGGTCACTGTTCTTTCTGCTCGGTGCAATCCTTTATATCGATATCGACAAGGCCGGATGGCGGGAAGGTTTTCTGCTTGCACTGGTTCAGATCTGGGCATTGCGCCTGTCGTTTTACATCACATGGCGTCACATGGGCAAGGATGAAGATCCTCGATACCAGGACATACGCGCCAACAATCAACCGCATTTTGCACTGAAAAGCCTGTATCTCATCTTCGGTTTTCAGGCACTGCTGGCCTGGATCATTTCCATGCCGCTGTTCGCGGCCATGCAGAATGTGAGCAGCTTCGGCTGGCTGGACCTGCTTGGTGTCTGCCTGTGGCTGACAGGCATGTTCTTCGAAGTGATCGGCGACCAGCAGATGTACGACTTCAAACAGAATCCTGACAACCGTGGCAAGGTCATGAGTCGGGGGCTCTGGGGCTACACACGTCATCCGAATTACTTTGGCGAGTTTCTGATCTGGTGGGGTTTCTTTGCTTTCGCACTGAGTAGCGGTGCCTGGTGGACACTCTTCTCACCCCTGATCATGAGTGTCCTGTTGCTGAAGTTTTCCGGCGTTGCGCTCACCGAAAAAAACCTGAGCGAACGCCCCGGCTACCGTGAATACATTGCACGCACCAATGCCTTTTTTCCCGGACCGTCATCGGAGTACAAACCATGAAAACATTCACCCCGCCATGGTTTGCTGTTCTACTGATTTGCTGTTTTCCTTTTGCATCCGCGCAGTCCGGCGTTGTGCAGCGATCATGGGTTTTCGATGTCTTTCTGGATGATCGACCGATCGGCACGCATAAATTTTTCATCTCCGCACAGCCACAGGGATACAAGGTGATCAGCGAAGCCGAGTTCGATGTCAGTTTTTTAATGATACCTGTGTACAGCTATCACCATCGCAGTGAAGAACACTGGGTTAACGGTTGCCTGAACAGTCTTACTTCTCGCACCAACGATGATGGCGAACAGCTGACCGTCGAGCTGCACAAACAGCAGCAACAGTATCAGCTGACCACGGCACAGGGAGAACAGATACTACAGGGTTGTTTGCGCAGTTTCAGTTACTGGGATTTACAGCTGTTGAATGCCAGCGCTCTGTTAAACGCACAAAACGGCGAACTGGTCAGCGTCGACCTGTCACCTCTCGGCGAAGACCGGTTAAAGATCGACGACCGGACCATTGCCAGCCGGCATTATCGACTGGCCGGACAAAATGCCCAGGGTAGCCCCATCGATATCCAGCTCTGGTATTCGGCGCAGGGCGACTGGCTGGCGCTGAAGTCGATTACCGAAGATGGCTATCAACTACGCTATCAGCGTCGGGAGCTGAATCAATGAAACCCTGTCTTGCCAGTTTACTGACGCTCGGTCTGGTGGCCTGCAGTCACGCACCGAGTACGCCGGTGCCCCATGCACAGAACGTCGACCTGCAACGCTTCATGGGCGACTGGTATGTGATTGCCAATATCCCTACCTTCATCGAAGACGGTGCGCACAATGCCCTGGAACAGTATGCGATGAATGAAGACGGCAGCATTGCAACCACGTTTACTTTTCGGGACGGCAGTTTCGACGGCAAGCTGAAAACCTATACGCCCACCGGTTTCGTGAGTGAAAACGACAATGCGCTTTGGGGCATGCAGTTTATCTGGCCCATCAGGGCGGAGTACATCATCGCTTATCTCGATGACGATTATCAGC
>CBDULQ010000302.1:0-3604 GCA_965368115.1 uncultured Gammaproteobacteria bacterium
TTTTTATTCAGTGCGTCCCAGAAGCCATGATGCATCTTGATTTCTTTTTTCAGCAGTTCCTCGACCGGTTTGGCATTGACATCGGTTAACCAGTCCGCCAATACCTGCTCCGTGCCACGAAAAGCCACGACGACGAAAGAAGCTTCGCCCTGTTTGTTACGCTTGCAGACAAAGCCCTGGGTATCACCGACATGAAGGGTGCCGAGTAATTTAAAGTCGGCTTTCTCGAGAATCTTTTGCAGAATTTCACGACTGTCTATCGACTTGACCAGCAAGTCATCCCGAAACTCCTTCAGCACTTTATCGGCATATTCACTGAGTGGACTATCACCGCCCGCCATCTGCCTGAATTTATCCAGAGCAATTTGCAGGGCGCCGTCCCCGGAGCCTTCGAATTTAAAATAAGCCAGTGCCGACAGTTCGGCCATGACATAGGCCATTCGATCACTGTATGCAGGACGCGCCATGGGCGGTTTGAGTAAATCTTCATTCTCCAGGAACGCCCCGCCCTGGCTGGTTTTTTTAGGCCGCCGTAAAAAACCCTGGATGCCCGTGGTAACGATTGCGATGACTGATGAAGCAATGGCTCCGGTTTCGACCGGATGTTGAGTGACAAATCCTGTGATGGTTTCGATCATGGTTCTGTTCCTTGAATGTGAGTCCCGACTTATCCAGAAATCCAGCTTCTGACCTGCTCTAGAGGTCATCACCTGAATTATCCACCAGGATATCGGACTGTCAAAGCCTGGTTTCGAAACTCACGCCAATACAGGCCATTCTCTTGAGAGACGGGATGGCAAAGATACGCATTCCGTGTGCGCCAGTCATGTGAAAAAACTACTTGAGGCCACTATGTCTCACCGGCGATTCGCCCATGATGCGTTTATAGGCGCGGGAAAACGCCGCTTCGGATTGATAGCCCAGTTCTTCCGCCAGTTCACCCAGGGGTATCGATCCTGCCAGTAAACGTGCACGTGCCAGGTGCATACGCCACTGGGTCAAATATTGTTTCACCGATGTGCCCACCACCTCGGTGAAACGCGCGGCAAAACCGGAGCGCGACATGCCGGCGGTTTGCGCTAGCTCATCCACGGTCCAGCCTTGCGCCGGTTGGGCGTGAATGGCCGACAGGGCTTTACCGATTTTCGGATCGCGCAGCGCACCCAGCCAGCCCTGTTGCGCTTCGGGTGCATTTTCGATCCAGTGCCGAATCGCCTTGATGATGACGATGTCCGCCAGGTGAGCCATTATGGTTTCGCCACCGGCGCGCAGGGTACGCGCTTCGGCGGCCATGAACTGAAGGGTGTTCTGCAACCAGGGGTCCTGTTCGGTTTGTGCGTTGTCGATGTGAATGACGCCGGGCAACTGGGCAATGAGTTTAGCCCCGGCAACATGATCGAAACTGATCACGCCGCACATGAGATGTGAGGTTTCACCATCGCCGCCGTAACGCAGCATTTCATAGCGATCGCTGATGTGAGTGACCGGGATGTCGAACAGGTTTTCGCGGGTCATATCCGGGCGGGATGCAATCGAGTGCCCGCGACCTTTCGGCAACAACACCAGGCTACCGGCCTGCAACTTGAAATCCGCCTGCCCCTCTACCGACAACCAGCATTCGCCGCTCATCACGATGTGGAACATCATCTTGCCTTCGAAAGCGGGCATGTCCACACCCCAGGGCGCGGTAAGCTCCGACTGGCAGAACAGGGTCCCTTTCAGACCCAGCATGTAGAGGGTTTCGCCGAGCGGGTCCTGCGGAACCGGGATATCTCGCGGTTGGAGGGCCGTCATGATGTCATTTCTCCCTGTCCTGGACGATCTGCAAAAAAGTATAGCGATTCGAGCATTAAATAACCATACAGCCCGGGCCACACTACAGCCATACATTCATCAACCTTGACTACGAGGCCCGTTATGAAAAATCAGCACATCGCCATCATCGGCGCCACCGGCAAAACCGGTATGCGCGTTCAACAACGCCTGCAACAGCAGGGCTACTCACCGCGTGGCCTGTCGCGCGGTTCGCAACCGGGATTTGACTGGACCCGGCCCGAAACCTGGAATGCCGCCCTGCAGGGCATGGATGCGGTATATATCACCTACCAGCCGGACCTGGCCGTGCCCAGTGCGGAACAGGACATCGAACACCTGATCGACGTCGCCAGACAGGCCGGTGTTTCGCATCTGGTGTTACTGTCCGGTCGCGGTGAAGACGGTGCGCAACGTGCCGAAGATCGCGTCATGGCCAGCGGCCTGGACTGGAATGTCGTGCGCTGCGGCTGGTTCATGCAGAATTTCAGTGAGAGCTTCATGCTGGACGGCATACTGTCGCGTCACCTGGTATTGCCGGAAGCGCGGGCGAAGGAACCGTTTATCGACGTTGAAGATATCGCCGACCTGGTGGTTGCCACCCTCACCCGCCCTGAACTGCGTAACCGACTGTTCGAAGTCACCGGTCCGGAGCTGCTATCGTTTGCCGACTGTGTGCAGAGTATCGCGGCCGCTATCGGCGAACCCCTGACCTATCAGCCGATTCCGCTCGACGATTATCTCGACATCGCCGCGCAGAACGGCATGGGTGACGACATGGCCTGGCTAATACGGGAACTGTTTTCCGTGGTGCTCGACGGTCGCAATGAAAACACCACCGACACCATCGCCGATGTTCTCGGTCGACCGGCCCGGCGTTTCGACGATTATGTGCGTCGCACGCTGCAAAGCGATGTGTGGAAAGCACAGCACGCCATGGAGAATCTGCAATGATCAGCGCACACATTATTATGACCGGCCTGATGGCCGGCATTTATTTCGCGTTTTCCGTTTTCATCATGAAGTCGCTGGTCACATTGCCAGCGACTGAGGGTGCACGCGCGATGAATGCGATCAACGACATCATCGTCAGGACCGGATTTCTAGCGTTGTTTTTGGTATCCACCCTGGCACATCTGGGATTTATCATCTGGAATCTGCTGCATGGAGAAGGCATGCAGTCACAACTGGTCATCGCTGCCGGCATTGTGTATGTCGCGGGTATGTTTCTGGTCACCGTGTTCGGTAATGTACCGTTAAACAATCGACTCAAGCAAAGTGAGAATAATGAATCCCGTTTACTCGAAACATGGCGCGAATATCAAACCGCATGGACGCGACTCAATCATCTCAGAACCATCGCCTGCACCCTGTCGTTTATTCTGTTGATTTATGCGCATTCAACACCATGATCATACAGCTGTCGCATCACTGAAATAAAACTTTATCAAGTTGGAACCATACTCATAACCACAGTTATGATGCGAAGATTAATCTTAAGCACTCACTATGCAATAACTGACTGTTTCTTCTTATCTGTCATTCCCGCGAAAGCGAGAATCCAGCGACCATGAGGTTTGTGTTCATCAACAACTAACGATGATACCCGCTCACGCAAGCATGACATGATTTACGATTTTACTGGCCCAAGCTTTGTTATACCTTCGCCGATTTTAAAAGTTCAAAACTAAAGTTTTCACCATTCAAAATTTCCTTAAGTTCATTTAAGCAAACGGTAACACGAGCTTCATACGGCCTTCATAGTATTTGATCCCGTCAACACCGGACCCGT
>CBDULQ010000303.1:0-3599 GCA_965368115.1 uncultured Gammaproteobacteria bacterium
CTCTTCTCAAGAAACTCATCAAACGGCATATAATGCGAACCATCACATGAAAAGTTCAACCCCACCATTCCATTGATAATGTTCAACGACCCCGCCCGCAAATACACATTCTCATCCGCAAAACGCAACTTGGAAAACATTTCAAAAACCGGCATTACTTTCTCGGCAGGAACGATGGCACGCTCCGGATAAGGACGCTGCGGATACACCAGAAAAATATCCGGATTGGTGAGTTCGTTGATATTCAGAATCTGGTAAACGAATGGATCATCGATGTGCCAGATCGTGCCTCGGCTGCTGGAGAAATGCAGTTTGCCGTGGAAAACCCCGTGTTCGGTGATCAGTTCGTTCATCATGGTCAGAACATGATCCATGCGTGAATCCATCAGGCTTTCAATTCGTCGCTGTAGAAACAGGCCGCTACGAATCGCCGGGTCGCCCTTGATCTGTCGCCACGAATCGGGTTCCTTGAACTCGTTGGGTGTGTGGGGTAATTCGCGGATATCGAAGTCTGCGCCCAGGTAGCCGACATGTTCGCCGTCCGGTGTGCGGATGACCTGAATGGCCGTTAAGGAAGGTCGTTTTTTATTACGACTGATATAAGCTTCGGACAGCTTGAAGTCGGTGGTCCCGATGATGTCCTGCATATAGGGGCGGTCACTGCGGTCACGGGCGAAGTGATCCGGATCTACGCCGTGCTGGGTGATGTTGTCGACGATCTGTACGCCGTCTGCGTTAAGCACATAAAGGTGTTTACAGTATGACAACTTGGGCAGTGCATTGGTGAGCAATGTTTCCAGTGATGCCCGAACATCGATCACCTGTGCGCAGCGGATAGCCAGGTCATGCATGGCTTCGCTGAGCAGGCGGGTAAGCATCTCGCGCTGCTGACGAATGTTTTTTTCCAATGGTGTTTGCATTAACTCTTAACCTGTCGACGGATAAACGGCGGCGTCAGCTGATGATACTCCCGATAGGGAACATATAACAGATGACTGCGATGCTCAGATGACGCGGTTCAAATACATCTCGATGGGGAAGGAGACGTGCTGTGAGATCCTGGTCGATCAGTGGAGTTTGACGTTGGGGTTGTCGATACCCTGCTGGATTTCTTCAGGTGTTGCATCGCGAACCGACAGAATCTTGACCGCAAACTTGGCGGTTTTACCGGCCAGCGGATGGTTGCCGTCTACGGTCAGTTTACCGTTTTCGATTTTAGTCACGACGAAGGTCTTGGTTTCGCCGGCATCGTTGGCCATCTCGACTTGTGCGCCTACCTGGCGAAACTGGGGAGGGACGTTGTCGATATCGTCGGCGAATGTCAGCTCGGGATCATACTCGCCAAAGCCTTCTGAAGGGGGGACATCGACCTCGATGGTGTCTCCGGCCTGGCAGCCTTCCAGCGCGCGCTCCACTCGCTCGATCAGGCCCATGGAGCCGCCTCCGTGGACATAATTGACCGGCAGGTCCACCTGTTCGACCACGTTACCCTGGTCGTCGGAAATGGTGTAGGTGAACTGCACCGCCTTGTTTCGGCTTATACGTTGATCTGACATAGTTAAGTTCTTGTTTATACGAGTGAAATAGATTGAGGACGATTATACCCCAGGCGACGATATCATGAAAATTAGCGGGGTTAATGTGTCTATAGCCATGATGTATAATATCCGTCCTGATTTATCGAGGTGAAGTCATGCAGGCATCCAATTGTAGCGCAGCAGAACCCTTTGCACTCCAGGTGCTGGGCGACAGCATGTTACCGGAATTCAAGAACGGCGTGGTGATCGTGGTCGATCCCGAGGGTGTGGTCCGCGATAGTTGCTATGTGGTGGCTTATCACAACAATGAATTCATTCTGCGCCAGTATCGTTTTTACGATGAGAAACACTACCTGGTGCCGCTGAACGACCTGTATCCCACTGAAGAATTTGCCGGACCCGAAGCCATCAAGGGTGTGGTGGTGCAGCAAGCCGGTCGGCGTCGCAAAGATCGTAAATTCTACTGATCCAGAACCTGTTCGGCAGGGGGTTGATGATCCGCTGCCCGACGATTTTAGAATCTGAGTCCCAGGCTGATACCCAGCGTGCTGATGTCTTCTACATCTGCATTCTGGAATTCCTGAAAATCGCTGAATTCATTGCTCACGTATTCGATATGTACGCCGACAAAACTGTTTCTGGACAATGAATAGCGCACCCCCCCGCGCAGATAGATATCAACTTTCGACTGATTGCAGTCTTCCTGGTCCTCATTGCAATCGTCTTCCAGGCCAAATATCTTGCCAAACTCTTCAGAAAAAATTTCATGCATCAGGTCGGATGTGTCGAACCCTATTTCAAGGTAGGGACTGATGTTTGATTTGAAAAGCAGGCCAATACCAATATGCTCTTCACTGAACGAATATTCCGCCTGTTCTTCGGTGCTGGTGATGCGGCTAAATCTCATTTTCGTATAGATTGCATATCGACTCTGTGAACTCCAGTATCCACCCAGGTCAAGGCCAACCATCGTGTGATCGTCTTTATACGAAGCCGCATAATAGGTTTCCATCCAGAAGCTGGAGTCACCCATGGCTACGGCGGGTTGATTAAGCGAGAGTAATAAAATTGAAAACAGTAAACAGGCTTTGATATCCATATCAATACACTCTTTTTGTTATGTGTTGTCAGAATGACCGGCGAATCGATGCGCGGGTTGTTTTATTCAGTCAGCAGGACGCAGTTGGTCCGGGCGTGGCCCCTTGCTGAAGTATTCATCAGCTTCGTCTTCATCCACTTCATTGCCGTCCGCATCGTACAGCGGCAGCTCGTAGTCGAACCAGCCGCGCACACCGGTCTTCAAAGACATGACGTTATTGAATCCCATCTGTTGCAGTGTATGTGCGGCGAGAGCGCTGCGATTACCGGAACGACAGATCAATACGACTTCACGGTCGCGGGCTGAGGCAAGTTTGGGTTCGGTGTCTTCAAAGTCCCATTCACAGGCGGCTTCCAGTACGCCACGCGGTACATTGATGGTGTCCTTGATATGCAGTTTGTTGTATTCCCGAGGCTCGGTAATATCAACTAACAGAATATCGTCACCCTTGTTGAGCTTCTCGTCCAGATCCCAGGGAAACAGTTCTTTGATTTCTGGCAGGATACTCTCAACCAGTGATTTATACGTCTTCATGTGCGTTTCTGTCCTGTCGCCTGAGAATCGCCTGTCGGGTTGCTGCTCTGGCGCAGGCCCTGCTCAACGGCAATGACAGCCGCTTCCACTCGGGAATGTACTTCAAGTTTTCTCAGGATGGCTTTAACGTGGAGTTTAACGGTGCCGTCGGAGATACCCAGGTTGCGTGCAATGACTTTGTTGCTCTGACCGTCGGCCAGTAAACAGAGGATTTCCATTTCCCGTGGCGTCAGTTCTGAAAACGGGCTTTGCTTCTGATCTTCGTCTTCCGCCGGGTCACCCTGGACCATGCGTGCCAGCACGTCGGTGAGGCCCTGGGCTACGACATTTTTGCCTTTCTCGATATCGCGCAAGGCACTGACCAGCTCATCCGGTTCCATATCTTTCAGCAGATAGCCCTGGGCACCGTTGCGCAGTGCTTCCACCCC
>CBDULQ010000304.1:0-3595 GCA_965368115.1 uncultured Gammaproteobacteria bacterium
ACTTCATTCTCAATGAGAGCCATCGCGTGCTGGATATAAAGGATGAATAGGCTACCCGCTGCAACCTATACTTTTGCTCGATCTCACTCGGCAGGTCTGCCAGTAAATATATAAATGCCTCCGCAGACTCCCAGGACGCCGACGCCCTTCCAGTGGTGTCGACCACGCAGCGAATCTTCTCCGTGATGGATTTAATGCCCGCCCACTGCGAGTCATAGTCTGCCTGATGTTCGAAGACCAGCCACACCGACCGGCCCCGTATCTCAGGGAGTATCTCGCCATCTTGTTCATCACTCCATCCTTCAAACAAATAGACACTCCGGTAAAGTCGGAGCGATTCAATCTGGTTAAACCTGGCCAGATGGACCCCGTTCGTAACAGAATATTCGTCCTGGTTGTCCGGGGTCTCGGAAGTTGCTGTACTCGTTATGCTTTCCGCTAGAAGAGTAATCACAATTGATAACGGTTTGATTTCATGATTGTACTCCGTAATCCGGGAAGATCGTGCGAAGTCATGGCCTCAACACCCAATAGTCGTTCTGCACATCATGGGGCAACTGGTGTACCTCGATGTCGCCAAAGCCGGCGCAGGTAAAGTAGTTACGGGCGCGCTCCCGTCCCCACATGGTGCCCAGACCTTCGCCACCCTGCGCCAGCGAGACGGTCATGCAATGCATGACAGAGATCGTATAGAGCAGCGTGCCCAGTGGGTGCCCGCGGTCGTGGTGATGGTGGCTGGAAGCATGAATATCCTGCGCCAGGTAAACGCCGTTTGATTTCAGCGTACGACGTATGCCCCGCAGCAGATTAAGCGGTTTTGCCTGGTCGTGAATGGCATCGAACGTCACCACAAAATCAAAACAGGCGGGTTCGGCGGTGCGGTCGAAATCAGTTAGATCGCGCACCTGAAACTGTACATTGCTCAACCCAAGTTGGATGGCGCGCTCGCTTGCCCAGCCAATCGCTTCCTGGGAGAGGTCGTAACCCACAAAACGACTGGTGGGAAAACGCTCGGCCATTTTCATTAGTGCCATGCCGCGGCCGCACCCCAGGTCGAGTACGCGTATACCCAACTCAAGACGTTGGGTCAATTCGGGTGCCAGAGGCAGGATAGCGTCAAAGAGCGCCGGCAGGACGGTCTGCCCGCTGTCTTCCGCCATCACTTCATGAAAGCGGTGATAGCGTGCGTAGGGTACTCCGCCGCCATGGTGAAAGCAGTCGAGTACATCGTCTTCGACCTGCCCCAGCAACGGCAGGTACTGGGCAAAGACGGCCAGGTTTGCATCGCCCTGGTCACTGAGTATGGCAGCGTATTCTGCTGGCAAGCGGTAGGTCATGGTATCGGGATCGTGTTCCACTACACCAGCTGCAGTAAGGCCGCCCAACCATTCGCGCACATAACGCTCATCGAGTTTGCTGCGGTGGGCGAGTTCGCTGCTCGTGACCGGCTCACCGTCCGCCAGCCTGTTCAGCAGTCCGCAGCGATGCCCCAGGGAGACGAGCTGCAACATACCGCCTTCATTGAGGGCCTTGACGTAACGTTCCTCGAAGTCAGCTGCACGGGTAGTATCAAAATCGCTAATCGGTTGTTGCTGTTGAACTGTGCTCATGATTGTCTCCTCTGCTCATCAGGCTGTTGGCCCGGGTTAGCGCATAGTCTGAGGGCAACCGCTGCGCTACACTGAAGTGGAAAAAGACGAAATACGGTCATTTCCGCCATGATGCCTCGAAAACCACGAATCGCCCTGATGGCCATCCCCGAAGTTGCCGCCTCTACGCTGTACGGTATGTACGATGTGCTCGCATCCGCCGGGCGTGACTGGGCCGGCCTGGTGGAAGGCCGGGCGGCCGAATCGGCGCTTGATCCTCGCGTGGTTTCCCTAAGAGGGACCGGCCCGATGGTGATCGCCAACGGCGTTCATATTGTGCCGGACGATGGCGCCGATACGATTCCTGACGTGGTCTGCGTACCCGAGGTCGCGGTGGCGCCCGATACGGTATTGACGGATTCGCACCGGGCGGAGATCGACTGGCTACGCCACTGTTACCACGCTGGCGCCATTGTCGCCACGGCATGCTCGGGCGCGATGATACTGGCCGAGACCGGTCTGCTGAACGGTGAAGAAGCGACCACCCACTGGGCCTACTGCGACGCCCTGGCGCGCTACCCCGGCGTGCGGGTTTTCCCCCACCGGGCACTGGTGGTCAGTGGAACGGGCGGGCGGCTTATCATGGCCGGGGGCGGTACTTCGTGGGAGGATCTGACGCTGTACCTGATTGCACGGCTCGTTAGTGTGGAGGAGGCGATACATGTCGCCAAGCTGTTTCTGATCGACTGGCACGATGTGGGACAACTGCCCTTCGCGGCGCTGGCGCGCAGTTGCCAGGTTGAAGACGCGGTGATCGCGCGTTGCCAGGGCTGGGCCGCAGAGCACTACGATCAGCCATCTCCGGTCGCAGCAATGATCCGGCTCGCGGAGATGCCGGAGCGCAGCTTCCATCGCCGCTTCAAGCAGGCGACGGGGTTGGCGCCTATCGAATACGTGCATACCTTGCGCCTCGAAGAGGCCAAGCAACTACTGGAAAGCGGCAATGAGCCCATTGAAGCGGTTGCACAGGAGGTCGGCTATGAGGACGCGGCGTTTTTCGGGCGCCTGTTTCGTCGTAAGATCGGTATGACGCCGACTCAGTATCGCAAACGTTTCCGCGGCTTGCGCTTGGCGTTGGAGGAGCCTGCACACTGATCAGCTGATCATTTTTTGCAGAACACAACCCGCTTTGCAGAAACCGGTCACACAGTCAGTCTCAGGATTTCCTTTGATGTAAAATCTTAGGTGCGGCTCCCGTTCGGTAAATCCGACGCCTATTGCTGAGTCCCGGTAAACAGGGCGTTGCTTCGACTGACTCCCATCGCTTCAGCCAATTGTCCCTGAGTCAGCGCCATTTGCACGAGGAATTCCTTGGCAATCATTTCACCGACACTGACGGGTTATTGTTTTTAATATTCATGGCCTGCCTCACCAATAGTCGTGGTTATCCAAATGGATGTCCCGGGCCTCACCACGTTCACCTGACGATGTAAACACCAGCCGCCATTGCTTGTTAACGCGGATCGAATGCTTCCCTGGCAGATTCCCTCTCAACTTTTGAAAACAATTGCTCGCAGGCAACCACAAATCGAGATCACAGGTCGCGTCATCGATAATCTTCAGCTTCCGGAACGGTCGGTCTTCGACTTTAGGATATCTTCTTGCTGGTTTTATCTTCCAGATAATTATCCCCTAGCCAGCGCTCGCAAAAAACTGAATCAATAGCAATCTCCTTCCATAGAGAGATGCTGTAACGTACTAAGTTACTTTCCGCAAATGTGCGCTGACAGACCGATTGAGTGAGAGGGGAAATGTGACAAAAGCTATAAACATTGGCAAATGATGCACGCTGGGATAGACTCGTGCCCAAGAGCTTGTCCGTCCCGTCGAAAGTTCTAGCGCAAGCGAATCATCTGGGATTCGACAATGTCAGCCGATCGACAGCGACTGACATCGAATATGTTCAAGCCACCCGTTTTACTGCTTAGTGGAGGTAGGTTGTGAGT
>CBDULQ010000305.1:0-3581 GCA_965368115.1 uncultured Gammaproteobacteria bacterium
ATGAACCGGGTGGGAATAAAAACCAGGACCCGTGGGGAAACCGGGGTGATCAGGGGCCGCCGGATCTGGACGAAGTCATCCGTAAGTTTCAGAAAAAACTCGGTGGCGTATTCGGCGGTGGCGGATCACGCAACAATAGCGAAGGCCCATCGGTCGGTGGCTTCGGCATCGGTATCATTGTCGTTATCCTGCTGGGTATCTGGATGCTCACCGGACTCTACAAGGTCCAGGAAGCGGAGCGCGGTGTCGTGCTGCGTTTCGGCAAGCATGTAGAGACCACCCAGCGCGGCCTGCACTGGCATCTGCCCAAACCCATCGAAAACGTCGAAATCGTTAATGTCACCGAACGTCATCAGTTTCCGGTGAAAGCGGTCATGCTGACCCAGGACGAGAATATCGTCGATGTGGAAGGCACGGTGCAGTACCAGATCACCGATGCCCTTAACTACAGTTTCAATGTGGTCGAACCGGAAACCACCCTGGCCCAGGCAACCGAGAGTGCCCTGCGTCAGGTCATCGGCCGCAGCAAGATGGACTTCGTGATGACCGAAGGTCGTGATCAGATCGCCGCGCGTATCAAAACCGTGATCCAGGAAATTGTCGATGAATATGGTATCGGTATGACCGTCATCGAGGTCAACCTTCAGGAAGCCAATCCGCCGCAGGCTGTGCGCGATGCTTTCCAGGATGTTACCCAGGCCCGTGAGGACCGGGAACGCCTGATCAACGAAGCCCAGGCCTACCGCAACGAAGTGTTGCCACGTGCACGTGGTCAGGCGGCGCGTCTGCGTGAAGAAGCCGATGGTTACAAGCAGGAAGTGGTGGCGCGCGCAGAAGGTGAAGCACAACGCTTCACTCAGCTGCTGACCGAATATCGTAAAGCGCCGGCGGTGACCCGTGAGCGTATTTATCTGGAAACGGTGGAATCCGTGCTCAGCAACTCCTCCAAGGTGATGGTGGACGTGAAAGGCGGTAACAACATCATGTACCTGCCGCTGGATAAAATTCTGCAGCAGAACAGCTCCTCATCTTCGGTACCGGACTCGTCCATGTCGAGCAGCAGCTCGCGCAGTGGTTCGAGCAGCGATCGCAGCGGTGATGTGAATCGCGGTCGCGATAACCTGAGATCCCGGGAGGTACGCTAATGTTTAAGTCAGCAGGAATTGTCGTTGCGATCCTCGGCCTGATCATTTTATGGTCCGCGGTGTTTACCGTGGATGAGCGTGAGCTGGCGATTCGCATGAAATTCGGTGAAATCATCCAGGCCGACTACGGCCCGGGTCTTCACTGGAAATGGCCGATCATCAATAACGTGCTCAAGTTCGACAAGCGCGTACTCACCATCGATGCCAAGCCGGAGAGTTTCTTCACCGGTGAAAAGAAAGACCTGATCGTCGACTCCTACGTGAAGTGGCGCATCAAGGACGTAGTGACCTACTACACCACCACCGGCGGTGATGAAATGCGTGCCGGTAGCCTGCTCTACCAGACCATCAAGACCGGTCTGCGTGATGAGTTTGGTAAACGCACCATTCAGGAAGTGGTGGCCGGTGATCGCACCGAGATCATGGGCATCATGACCGAGCAGGCCAAGAAGAAGGCTGAAACCCTGGGTATCGAAGTGGTGGACGTGCGTATCAAACGTATCGACCTGCCGTCTTCAGTGAGCAGCTCGGTGTATAACCGGATGCGCGCCGAACGTGAACGGGTGGCGCGTGATTTCCGCTCCAAGGGCGCGGAATCGGCGGAAAAGATTCGCGCCGATGCGGATCGCCAGAGCAATGTTATCCTGGCGGAAGCCTATCGTGATTCGGAAGTGGTTCGAGGTGAAGGCGACGCGACGGCCGCCGACACCTATGCCAAAGCCTATGGTAAAGACCGTGAGTTCTACCAGTTCTATCGCAGTATGGATGCCTATCGGAAGACCTTTTCCAATAAGGGCGATGTCATGCTGATCGAACCGGACTCCGAGTTCTTCCGCTACTTCAACAAGGCGACAGGCAGCTCAAAATAAATCAACCCAGTTGATGATGCACAATGCCGGATACCTCAATATCCGGCATTTTTGTGTGGGCAGATCGGCCCTGAGCGCCGATAATAGCGGGGCCGGCAAGCGCGTGCCCCAGTGACCGAGACCGAATACAGGGCAGGGGATCGACGAACATGGCCTGGGATGATCTGTTTACCGCGCTGGCACTGGTGCTGGTGATCGAAGGTGTGATGCCGTTTCTGGCCCCGCGTGGCTGGCGTCAGACCATGTTACAGGCCAGTCAGTTGCCGGATCGGGTGCTGCGCGTGATCGGTCTGTCCAGTATGCTGCTGGGCGTATTTTTACTTTTTTTAATGCGATGAATCATGACTATTAACGACCGTTGGTTACTGCCACAGGGCATAGACGAAGCGCTGCCGGATGAAGCGGCGCGGCTGGAACAGATGCGTCGCGGCCTGGTTGACCTGTACGCCCGCTGGGGCTATCGCCTGGTGATGCCGCCGTTCATCGAATACCTGGACTCGCTACTCACCGGAACCGGCCATGATCTGAACCTGCAAACCTTTCAGCTGATCGACCAGCTCAGTGGTCGCCCGCTGGGCATTCGCGCCGATATGACGCCACAGGTGGCGCGTATCGATGCGCATCAACTTAAACAGGATGCGCCCAACCGGCTGTGCTACATGGGCACCGTGCTGCACACCCGTCCGGACGGTTTCGGCGGCAGCCGCAGCCCGCTGCAGGTGGGTGCCGAACTTTACGGCCATGCCGGAGTAGAGAGCGACGTGGAAGTGATCAGCCTGATGCTGGAGAGCTTCCGCCTGTGTGGGGTGGAGAATATCTTCCTCGACATCGGCCATGTCGGCATCTATCGGGGCCTGGTCGCCCAGGCCGGCCTGGATGCCGCCCAGGAAGCCAGTCTGTTCGAAATGATGCAGCGTAAGGCGATTCCGGAAATCGGCGAATTCCTCGGTGCACTGGATATCAGTGACGACAGCCGCCAGATGCTGGCGCAGTTGCCGGAACTGCATGGCGGCGATGAATGCCTGCAACAGGCGCGCAGCCTGTTTGCCCATGCCGCAGCGCCGGTACGCGATGCGCTGGACTATCTGCAGCAGACCGTTGATCGCTTACGTCAGCGGGTGGGTGAGCTGAACCTGCATTTTGATCTTTCCGAATTACGCGGCTATCACTATCATACCGGTATTTTGTTCGCCGCCTATGTGGCGGGACAGGGCCAGGAGATTGCTCGCGGCGGCCGTTACGACGACATCGGACTGGTGTTCGGTCGTGCGCGGCCGGCTACCGGCTTCAGTACCGATCTGAAAACCCTGTCTGATCTGTCCTCGACGCAACACCAGGCTGCTACGGCCAGCGCCATTTTTGCACCCTGTGCCGAAGATACCGGGTTGGCGATGGCGGTTGCTCAGTTACGTGCGGCCGGTGAAACCGTTGTCGAACAACTGCCCGGACAGGCCGGAGATGCGGCGGCCATGGGTTGCAGCCGACAGCTGGTGAAACGGGGCGAACAGTGGGTGGCGGAAGCGATTTAACATCGCCGGAACCAAGTTTTTATTAGATATTATTAGAT
>CBDULQ010000306.1:0-3580 GCA_965368115.1 uncultured Gammaproteobacteria bacterium
ATCTATACCCCTGTTGCTGCGCATGATGAATGAATTCCAGCAACAACTGCCGTGCCTGGTCCCGGGTATGACCGTGCAGGTCGATGCGATCCTGTGCCGTGCATTTGCCGGTGCGCATCTGTTTGAGCAGGGATTTCTGCACGCCGGGGCGGCTGAATTCCAGGTATTCTTCGCAGGGGGGAATGAAGTCGTCGCTGAGGGTGTCGCGCAGGGTGCGGTGAGTTTCCTGGCGTTGTTTTCTGATCGCGGTCGGCTTGCGGTGACTGGGTGCGCGCTTGCTTTGCAGCGGTTTCACATCAGTCATCGCCTGGCGGAACAGATCCTCGTCGTCGTGCTGGTCGCTCATGGGTGGTAAATCAAGTAGAATCGATGGCCTTATCATATCAGGCTGAATCGCCACAGGCTGCAGTGTGCACATATTATTAAGCAATGATGACGGTTACCTGGCGCCGGGTTTATCGATCCTGGCGGAATGTTTGCGCAAACAGGTGCGGGTGACCGTGGTGGCGCCGGATCGCAATCGCAGTGCGGCGAGTAATTCATTAACCCTGCATCGTCCGCTGCGGGCCCAGCAACTGGGCGAGGGTTTTTATAAGGTGGACGGTACACCGACCGATTGCGTGCATCTGGCGATTACCGGTTTACTGGAGCAGGAGCCGGATATGGTGATTTCCGGGCCGAATGACGGGCCGAACATGGGTGACGATGTGCTGTATTCCGGTACCGTGGCGGCAGCCACCGAAGGGCGGCACCTGGGTTTACCGGCGGTGGCGGTATCCATGGGCAGTTATCAGCCGCAGCATTTCGAGTCGGCCTGCCGCGCCATCGAGGTGTTGTTGCCGCGCTTGCCAGAGATGCCGACACCGCCGAGCAGTATTCTCAATATCAATGTGCCCGATCTGCCCTGGGATGAGATCAAGGGATTCCGCATCACCCGGCTTGGTGCACGCCACAAATCCGAAGGGGTGGTTAAATCCAGCGATCCGCGTGGTGAGCCGATTTTCTGGGTCGGTCCGCCGGGGGATGAGCAGGATGCGGGTGAGGGCACGGACTTTTTCGCGGTGAGAAACGGATTTGTCTCAATTACCCCTTTGCAGATCGATTTAACCCGGTATGATAGCCTGCAAAAATTAGATGACTGGATTGGCAGTCTCTGAACTCGAACGAGCCGGGCTGGCGGCCGAGTTCGGACAGTAAGACATATCGAGGTTTGATTGAACATTACCGACACCCGTACCCAGGGCATAGGCATGACCTCGCAGCGTACCCGGGATCGACTCATCGAACGCCTGCGAGCCAAGGGGATAAAGAACGAGCGCGTACTCGAAGTGATGCGTACCATGCCGCGCCATCTGTTTGTCGACGAAGCGCTTAGCCATCGTGCCTATGAAGACTCCTCCCTGCCCATCGGTCACGGTCAGACCATCTCCCAGCCCTTTATCGTGGCGCGCATGACTGAACTCATTCTTAGCCGGGGTGTGCCCGACAAGGTGCTTGAAGTCGGTACCGGCTCCGGTTACCAGGCGGCCATTCTGTCTCAGCTGGTACCCCAGGTGTATTCCGTAGAACGTATCGTCGCCCTGCAGAAACAGGCGCGGGAACGTTATCACCAGCTGCGCATCAATAATATTCTGCTCAAGCATTCGGACGGTTCCTGGGGCTGGCCGCAATATGGACCCTATCCGGCGATTATCGTTACCGCGGCACCGGAACAGGTGCCGGACGCGCTACTCGAGCAGCTGGCGGTGGGCGGTATCATGATTATCCCGGTGGGTGCCCTGCGCGGTGACCAACGTCTGCTGATGATTACCCGGGAGCGGGACCATTTTGTGCAGGAAGAACTTGATCCGGTGCGTTTTGTGCCGTTACTGAACGGAGCAGTGCGCTAATGATTTTTTCCGGACTCTATAACCGCTGCATGGTCTGGGCGGCTCATCCGCACGCCGAACGTTACCTGATCGGGGTGAGTGTGTTCGAAGCGATTTTCTTTCCGGTGCCCACGGCACTGATGCTGGCTCCCATGGTGGTAACGCGTCCGGACAAAGCTGTGCGCCTGGCCACGATTGCCACCATCACCTCGGTACTGGGCGGGCTGTTCGGTTACCTGCTCGGCTATATGGCGATTGCCGCCATCGAGCCCTGGATTCAGAGTGCGGGCTGGTGGGATAAATACCAGACCGCACACCTGTGGTTCAAGGAATACGGCGTCTGGGCGGTGATCATCGCCGGCTTTACACCGATTCCATTCAAGATGTTTACCATCACCGCCGGGGCCCTCTCCATGGCCCTGCTGCCATTCGTCCTGGCCAGCCTGATTGGACGCAGCGCACACTTCTTCCTGGTTGCCTTGCTGATGGCCTGGGCAGGGCCCAAAATGGAACCCACCATACGCCGTTACATCGAATGGCTGGGCTGGGCTGTCATCCTTATCGCTATCATTGCCTATGTGCTGCACCGGAATTAAAAAATGGCTACACATCGGGTTGTCGTTCATATTCATTTCTGGACTTCTGGCCTGTACTGACGTCGTCAAACAGTGGAACCCGCAGGACTACACGGTCAAGGCGGGGGACACGCTGTATTCCATCGCCTGGCGTTATGAGAAAGATTTCCGCGAGCTGGCACGCTGGAACAACATTGGACCGCCTTACCCCATCTATCCCGGGCAGCGTTTGCGCATGACGCCGGATAACCGCGACGGCACAGCGGACCATCGCGCACCGGTCGAGATTGAGGCGGATAGTCCGCAGCAGGATATCATTGTCGGCGAAGCGGACGTGGGACATGTGGCGGAAGCACCTGCCGAACCGGCAACCGAACAGGCTGTTGAAGCTGAATCGCGACCCGATGAAGTCGAGGTCCGCAAGGGCGATACGGTCTATGGTATCGCGCGTAAGTATGATCTGAGTGTGGCGCAGATTGCGCGCTGGAATTTTCTCAAGCATCCCTATCGCATTCGTCCCGGCCAGACTTTACGTCTGTTGCCGCCATCGGTGAGTAACCGCGTGGTGGTGGCCCAGCCACGCATACCGAAGCCGTCGACCCGGCCCCAGAAACGACCGAGTGAGCCGGCCGCGCATCGTGATGCCAGTCCGCCGCCCGTGTTACCGACCCGCGTCAAACAATGGAAGTGGCCGGCAACCGGCCGCGTGGTGAAAACATTCAGCAGTAAGGATACGGCCCGCAAGGGGATTGGCATCGCCGGGAAGCCGGGGCAACGGGTGCATGCGGCGGCTGATGGCCAGGTGGTATATAGCGGAAATGGATTATTAAGCTACGGGAACTTGATTATTATTAAACATAGTAGTAACTTTTTAAGTGCATATGCCTATAATCAAAGGTTGCTGGTCAAAGAAGGCGATTTCGTCAAGCTGGGCCAGACTATAGCGCATATGGGCTCACCTGATTCAGGGCGCGCTCAACTGCACTTCGAAATCCGTAAGAACGGTAAACCCGTCAACCCGATGGGCTATCTTCCCCGAACCCGGGGATAAATCCAAATGATTAAAGCCTCTCACCCGTTCGGGTGAACAAATGTCGACAAGTACCCTTTAGCCAGGGGAATTTTATACAGATATAA
>CBDULQ010000307.1:0-3546 GCA_965368115.1 uncultured Gammaproteobacteria bacterium
CTGTTGAGGAACGGTGCCTCGGTACCGAAGGCGACACTGCCCGCATTGTGTCCGGTGAGTTTTTCCGCAGCCTGAACCAGGGCCGAGTCGGCAGCGGTTTCTGTCGCCGGGATACCGGAGAACAGGGGGAAGGTCTCCAGTTTGAAACCCTGCTCGGGTAAGGTTCTCTGTAGCCGCTGATGCATTTCGTCGCGCAGGTCCTGTAGATCCATGCCGGGCAGGGGGCGAATGTCGATGTGCAGCTCACAGGCGGCACAGATGCGATTCGGATTATCGCCACCGTGAATGTGGCCCAGGTTCATGGTCGGTACCGGTACCGCAAACATCGGGTTACGATGGGCGGCCTGCATTTCCGCGCGCCATTTGATGAGTTCTGCAATGACGCCGTGCATGGCTTCCAGTGCATTGTGGCCCAGGCTGGGGTCGCTGGAGTGACCGGACAGCCCGGTGATACGCACCGCTTCCATCAGTATGCCCTTGTGCATGCGAATCGGTTTCATGCCGGTGGGCTCGCCGATGATGGCGTAGCGCGCCGCCGGTTTGCCCGCATCCACCAGCGCCTTGGCGCCCTGCATGCTGGTTTCTTCATCGGCGGTGGCAAGGATGAACAGGGGGCGTTTGTAGTCTTTCGCCGGAAAACTCAATGCCGCCTCGATGGCCAGCGCCAGGAAGGCTTTCATGTCGGCGGTGCCGAGGCCGTACAGGCGATTGTCCGCTTCCACCAGTTTGAACGGATCATGGCGCCAGCGCTGATCGTCGTAGGGCACGGTATCGGTATGGCCGGCCAGCACCAGGCCGCCGTCGCCCCGGCCGCGGGTGGCGATCAGGTTAGCCTTGTTGTCGGCCAGTCCCATGATGTCCACGGCAAAGTCCAGACCCTCCAGCCAGTGCGCCAGCAGTTCGATCACCGGCCGGTTGCTCTGGTCCAGGTCCGGTGTCACGCAACTCACCGACGGCGTGGCGATCAGGCCGCGGATCATTTCCATAATGGAAGGGGCGGTGGTCATGAGTAGCGAATCGGTTCGTCGCGCAACATGCTGACGTCATTCAGTTCGCACTGCAGAATTTCTTCGCGCAGGGCTTCGATGGCTTCCGGCCGGGTGAAACTCTTGCGCCAGGCCAGGGCGACGCGGCGCGTCGGCGCCGGCTGTTCGAACGGGATCATGGTAATCAGGTTATTCTCGCCCGGGCCGTTGTTGGAGCTGGACGGCAGCACGGTGATGCCGGCACCGGTGGCCACCATATGGCGAATGGTTTCCAGCGAGCCGCCGGCCAGGCTCTGTTGCAGATTGCCTGAGGTCTGGCAGTCCGGGCAGCTTTGCAGCACCTGGTCACGGAAACAGTGGCCGGGTCCCAGCAGCAACAGGCTCTCGTTGGCCAGGTCGTTGGCGGGAATTTGCTGGCGCGCGCTCCAGGGATGCTGGCGCGGGGCGGCGACCACGAAGGGTTCGTCGTACACCGCCTGGGTGACGATACCGGGTTCATGAAAAGGCAGGGCGATCATGATCACATCGACCTTGCCCTGCTTCAACTGTTCCGCCAGTACGGCAGTAAAATTTTCTTCGATCAGCAACGGCATCTGCGGCGCGCGCTGGTGAATGCGCGGAATCAGCTCCGGCAGCACATAAGGTGCAATGGTGTAAATGGCCCCGAGGCGCAGCGGACCGGACAGGGGGTCCTGATGGGTCTGCGCCAGTTGTTTCACCATGTCCGCCTGGTCGAGTACTTTCTGCGCCTGTTCGATGATGCGTTCGCCCAGCGCGGGGATTTTCAGTTCATTGCGGGCGCCGCGATCGAACAGGTTGACGCCCAGTTCCTCTTCCAGCTTCTTGATGCCCAGGCTCAAGGTCGGCTGGGTGACGTGGCAGGCCTCCGCGGCGCGGCCAAAATGGTGATACTGGGCCACGGCGACGATGTATTTGAGTTCGGTGAGTGTCATGTATTTTTAATAAAAAAAATCTATTAAACGGATTCTATAGGAGAAGTTTTTAAAATTCTATGGTTCTAGAAAAATACCTCGAACAGGTTAAAAATCAGCGGCTTACTACGCCTGTCGGGAGAATTATCCATTCATCGCAATGTGGCAGAAACCTTGCTCCACCCGTCTGCAGGTAAGATGAAAACAGGGTGTATGTGGTGAAGTTTCTACTCAATAGTATTGGGACCAAATTGATGCTGGTGGGCGGTCTGGGCACCAGCTTTCTGATGGTGGCGGCATTGTGGAGTGTCTATGGCAACTGGCATACCGCCCGGAGTATGGCTCAGGTGCTGGCCGTCGATGTCGGCAATCAGGACCGAATCGGCCAGTTGGTTCTCGCTTTCGATCATCAGCTATCGGACTGGCAGAAACTGCTGGTGGTGGCCAAAGATGCCGAGCAAAGGCCGTCACACCGGGCTGAGCTGGAGGCGCGGCAGGATAATATTCAACAACTGGGTCTGCAGGCACTGGGGCATATCGAAGACAGCGATACCTACCACAGGCTGAAAAACTGGCTGGCTGACCACCAGGGCCTGCGGCCTGAATACCAGAGTGCGCTGCAGCAGTGGGCGGCACAGGACTACGCGATCGAGCAATTGCCGGCCGCAATCGACGCCCGGGAACAGCGTCTCCAGCAGCAGTTGGTGGCGCTGGGCAAGCAACTGGCCGAGGACTCACAAACTGCAATGCAGGTTTCCATTGCGGACGCCGAGCAGGCAGTGTGGATTACATTGATTGTGCTGCTGGCCGGCCTGGCCCTGTTCGTGGTGATTTTTACCCTGTTCGTGCAGAAAGGCATCGTGCGTCCGGCGCGCCGCCTGGTATCTGATCTGGATCGCATGGCGGGCGGTGATTTCAGCGGCCGGATCGGACTGCATTCCGGCGATGAAATCGGTCAGGTGGCGCAGAGTGCGGTGCGCCTGCAACGGGACATCGGTCGTCTGGTGCAGAAGATTAACCAGTCGGTGTTCAGCCTGTCCGCCTCGGCGGAGGAAATGGCGCATATCACCGACCAGTCACGCCAGGCGACGAGCCAGCAACGCCTGGAAACCGACCAGGTCGCCACGGCGATGAATGAAATGACCGCGACGGTGCATGAAGTGGCCCAGAACGCCCAGCTGGCGGCTGACTCGGCTCATCAAACCAGTATCGAAGTGAGTTCCGGGCAGGCGGTCGTGCAGGATACCATCCGGGCCATCGATACCCTGGTGCAGCAGGTGGAGCAGGCGGCAACGGTGATTCATCGCCTGGAAGCGGATTCGGTGGATATCGGTTCCGTGCTGGACGTGATTCGCAGTATTGCCGAACAGACGAATCTGCTGGCGTTGAATGCGGCGATCGAAGCGGCGCGTGCCGGTGACCAGGGGCGGGGTTTTGCGGTCGTTGCCGACGAAGTGCGGGTGCTGGCTCAGCGTAGCCAGCAGTCGACGGAAGAAATTCAGGCCATGATCGAGCGCCTGCAGCTGGGTGCCCAGCAGGCGGTGGAGGCGATGAAAACCAGCCGCAGTCAGGCGGATATGACGCGGGATGCGGCGGCGCAGGCCGGCGAGGTTCTGGATTCCATCACC
>CBDULQ010000308.1:0-3517 GCA_965368115.1 uncultured Gammaproteobacteria bacterium
GAAAAACTGGCAGCAACAACGTGACGAAACCTTTTCACTGTTCAAACGTTTGCTGGTCGCCGCGGACCAGGTGCTGATCACCTACAGTTCGGAACAGGACGGCGAATGGCTGCAACCTTCGCCCTGGATCACCAGTTTACTGGATGCCTGGCAGCTGGCCTTCGATGAAAGCTTGCAGGATCGCGAGCTGGACGATTATTTTCATTACCTCAATCAACAACAGTCGGCACAAATCGGCAACTTTGCCGATGCGCCTACACGTACGCGATTGCTGCCGGAACTGGTGCCGGACAGCTATTCGGCCAGTCGCTACCAGCGCCTGGTGAACTGCCCCTATCGTTTCTTTGCCGCCGACGGCCTGGGTCTGAAGCCGGAAGAAACCATCAGCCAGGAACTGATGAAATCCGACTATGGCGAAAAAGTGCACTTCATCCTGTTCGCCTTTCACAGCCCCTGCCCCGGTTTACCCGATCCTTGCCCGGCCCCGGTGAATGAATTGAATCGGGAGCAGGCCCTGCAACACATGATCGAGCTGTCACGTCAGATATTCGCCCGCGATATCGAAGATACCGTGCAACACCGGGGCTGGTTGAACCGCTGGCTGGACACGGCACCGGCCTACATCGACTGGCTGCTGGAACACAATCGCGACTGGCAGATTCATCAACTGGAGCAGGAACTGGAAGTCAATCTGGATACGCAGAGCCGACTCAAGGGTCGACTCGACCGCATCGACCGCCAGCAGGATCACTATGCCGTCATCGATTACAAAACCGGTGGCACCGCTTCTCAGGCTGATGTGGATAAGGGAGAAGACGTACAGCTGGTGAGTTACGCCAAACTGCTGGACGGGGTGTCCCGCGTCGCCTATCTGAAACTGGATCGCGGTGAAGTCAAAGCCGCAGCGCAACTGGAAGACGCACAACTGGAACAGATTCGCGAACTCAGCCTGCAACGTCTGCAGGGATTGATCGCCGACATTCGCAACGGCCATGAACTGACCGCCTGGGGAGACACGGAAACCTGCAGCCATTGCGATATGGCCGGCCTGTGTCGAAAACAGATCTGGGAAAACGCCTGAACATCGACGCTGTCCTGAATCATCAGGCAGCGCCGACACCCGAATTAACGCACGGCAAACACTTCGCCGTTAACACTATTGAAAATCACCCGGCCCGCAGACGTGGTCGGCGATGAGTAGATTTTTTCGTTCACCTTGTACTTCCAGCGCACTTCACCGTTGCTCGGATTCAAGGCATAGAGGTAACTGTCGGTACTGCCGATGTACAACATATCGGCCACCCGCAACGGTGATGAGAACACCGCAGCGCCGGTGCGAATCCCCCATATCGGTTCACCGTTCATACGATCATAGGCATAGATATAGTTATCCGTGCTCCCCACGTAGACATAGCGCTCATCCACCGCCGGTGAAGAAAAGATCTTGCCCGAAGTCCGTTGCTGCCAGATCTGCTGACCGGTGCGAATATTCACCGCATGCAGATACTGGTCATCACTGCCGAAATACACCATGTCACCGGCGACCGCCAGGGTCGAATAATTACGCTGCCGAGTTGCGAAACTCCATTGCTCCTGACCGCTATCCCGGTTGATCGCATGCACATAACCTTTCAGACTGCCGATCAGCACCAGGTTCCCGGCAATGGTCGGTGATGTATACACCGCAGCATTCGCATCGAACTTCCACACCAGCTTGCCGTCGCGTGCATTCACTGCATAAAGATAATGATCTTCACTGCCGAAATAGACCACGCCGCCGTCGACCACCGGTGCCGAATACACCTTGCCGCCGGTTTTAAATTTCCAGCGCAAGCTGCGATCGTCGACATCAACCGCATACAGATAACCGTCCCAGCTACCGATGAATACCGTGTCGCCCTTCACGGCGACCGCCGCTTCGATATTGCCGTCGGTTTTATAGCTCCAGCGCAACGTGCCCCGGTCCAGGTCCAGCACATGCAACTGGCCGTCTGCCGCACCGATATACACCTGTCCATCCGCCACGATGGGCGATGAATAGGTCTTATCGCCGACGGCATATTTCCAGTCCAGGCTGGTCAGTTGTTCCGGTACCGAGCGTTGCACGGTATAGCCGGTACGTTGTGGATCTTCCCGATAGACCGCGAGACTGCCGCCGCCGCAGCCGCTGCCAAGCAGAATCAGCACGGCAACGACGAGTGTAGATAGGGTCCTCGACATCGTTTCCCTCCCAATTAAAAACACCAGATGTTGTTATTTATAGCACAGACAGGGTAATCAAAAATTCTAACTGTCTCAATAAATTATCGAAACTTATCAATGTTGATTATTAGCTACTGCGAATGCCAGAGACGGCACACAGCAACTGGTAGCCGATGGTCGATGCGGCCTGTGCGACGTCATCCACGGACAGCGCCTCGCCCCACAGGGTCACCGCATCGCCAACCTGCGCATCGATGCCGCGCAGATCCACCGTCAACATGTCCATCGACACCCGGCCCAGCAGCTGACTCCGTCGACCATTGACCAGCAGCGGCGTGCCCTGGCGTGCATGGCGTGGATAACCGTCGCCGTAACCGATACCCACCACGCCGATCGGCATGTCTTCCGGGCACTGCCATTCACTGCCGTAACCGACTGAGTCGCCGCGGCGTCGCCGGTTGACGGCGATCAGTCGGCTGCGCAAGGTCATTACCGGACGCAGGTCCAGCTGTTCGGCACTGCGATCCAGCAACGGCGATGAACCGTACAGCATAATACCGGGACGCACCCAGTCGCCCTGGGCTTCGGGTCGGCTGAGTAAAGCGGCGGAATTGCACTGACTGGTTTCGATTGCGCTGGCATCGGGCAACTGGCGGCGTACGGCATCGAAGCGATCGATCTGTTGCTGAACCGAATCGTGCTGCGGACGATCGGCGTTGGCGAAATGATTCATCATGCCCAGCCCGGCGACCTGATCACTGGCGCTCAGGCGTTGCCAGACATCGGCGAACCGGTCGGCACTGAAACCGAGTCGACCCATGCCGGTATCCAGCTTCACCCAGAGCGTGAGGGCTGCTGGCAAAGTCTGCGCGGCAAGCCGTTCCAGCTGTTCGGCCTGATGCAGTACCGGTCGCAGGTTCAGCACCGCGCATTGCTGCAGTTCGTCCACATCCTGGAACCCCTGTAAAACCGTTATGGGCTGGCTGATACCCGCCTCGCGCAGGACGCGCGCTTCAGCCACACAGGCGACGGCAAAACCATCCGCATCGACCAGACAACGTGCCGCATCGACCATGCCGTGACCATAGGCATCCGCCTTGATCACCGCCATGGCCCTGCTCTTCGGTGCCTGTTGTTTTGCGCGCAGGTAGTTGTGCTGCAGGGCCGCGGCGTCGATGTCGGCGCGGGCGTGACGGATCATTCGAAGCCTTCGGCGATGTAACTGTCGGGCACCCAGTCTTCGAACTTGGTGTACTTGCCGTGGAAGGTCACGCGTACGGTACCGATCGGGCCGTTACGCTGTTTGCCGATGATG
>CBDULQ010000309.1:0-3489 GCA_965368115.1 uncultured Gammaproteobacteria bacterium
ACGATGTACAGCAATGGTCCGTGCCAGCTGGCGGGAAACCAGCGATCCATGTAGTCCACCAGCGGGCCGCCCTTGCCGAGCAGCACCTCATCCACCAGCAGGGGCATCAGCAGCGGCACCGGCACACTGACCAGTGCCGCGAAGATGGCAATCACATGCGCCCGCGCCAGCACCCGGCGATGCTCGCGGGCGATGTCGAAGATGTACGACCAGGAGTAACGCTCCACCGGCGCGGCGTCGAGGGAGGCAGGTCGATGTTCGACGGAGCTGGGCATAGATTCGATATTCCGACCCCTGCGCCGCCAACCCGCGCAGGCTATGATTCAGATAAACAGACTATGATTCAGGTCAATACATTAACGATTGCTGATATCAGAGCCTGCGACCTTACCACAATTCCCGGGACCGCATCATGAGCTACAGCCTGGTCATCGATCAGGGTACCCACGCCTCGCGCGTCATCATCTATGACGCGGAAGGACGGGTGATGGACGAACAGCAACAGCCGGTTGCTCTACAGCGCATCGATCATCAGCGCGTGGAACAGTCGGCACCGGAACTGTTGCAATCCATCCACGACAGTCTGGACAAACTGGATAGCCGGCTACTGGAACAGGTCGATCAATGCGGTCTGTGCACCCAGCGCTCGACCATGGTGGCCTGGCGCCGGGACACCGGCGCGGTACTGCATCCGGCACTCAGCTGGCAGGATCGGCGCGCCGAACCCCTGCTGGCGGTGTGGCGCCCGGATGCC
Organism: uncultured Gammaproteobacteria bacterium; assembly: GCA_965368115.1. Classification (GTDB taxonomy): domain Bacteria; phylum Pseudomonadota; class Gammaproteobacteria; order SZUA-229; family SZUA-229; genus CBDULQ01. Next base: position 755 of record CBDULQ010000309.1, read on the forward strand.
GCACGTATCCAGCACATCACCGGCCTGCCCCTGTCCGCCCACTATGGCGCCGCAAAGCTACGCTGGTTACTGAACAACCGCTCAGCAATTCAGGCTGCCACCGAAGCCGGTCAGCTGTGTCTGGCGCCACTGGCCAGCTACCTGGTGTGGCACCTGTGCCGGGACACACCGTTTCTGGTCGACCACAGCAATGCGCACCGTATGCAGTTGCTCGACCTGCGCCAGGGCGACTGGAGCCAGGAATTACTACAGCTGTTCGAAATCAATGTCGACTGGTTGCCCGCCTGCCGCCCCCTGCGGCACGACTATGGCATCATAGATCGACTCGGCGTCCCACTGCGCCTACTGTGCGGCGACCAGACCGCCGCCTGTTATGCCCATGGACCACTGGACTCGGACAGTGCACTGATCAATCTGGGCAGCGGCGGTTTTGTCCTCGCGCCTCTACCGGACCTGCATAGCGACCCGGACCTGTTGTGCAGCATCGGTCGCAGCGATGCACAGGGGATTCAATACCTGCTGGAAGGCACCATCAACGGCGCCGGTTCCGCACTCAGCTGGCTGCAACAACGGGAACCGGTTGCGGATCTGTTCCAGCGACTTCCCGAATGGCTGGGCGACACACCATCCCCCAGCCTGTTCCTGAACCGGGTTGGCGGGCTCGGCTCACCCTGGTGGCAAAGCGGTGACGAAGCCCGTTTTGTCGACACCACCTCGGCCACCAGCACGGATCACTATTGTGCCGTAATCGACAGCATCGCCTTTCTGGTGTACGCCAACCTCGAGCGCATGCAACAACATCTTGCGTTGCAACGTCTGTATGTCGGTGGAGGGCTATCGCAACTGGACGGACTCTGCCAACGCATCGCCGACCTCAGCAAATTACCAGTGAGCCGTCTGAGTAATACTGAAGCCAGCGCCCATGGCACACTGCTGTTGATGAACGACTCATTGCTGCAACAGTCTAAAAATGCATCGGCCGATGTCTTCAAAGCCCGCCCCAATCCTGCACTGCAGACGGCTTATCGACAATTTGTCGAGCTGATCGGTCGACACTGATTTTTTGACTACACTAGTAGCAATAATAAAAACAGCGCGCAGGGACTACTGCCATGTCGATCCCAAATCTGGTCGCCCATCGTGGCATGATGGAAACCTTTCCGGAAAACACCGTGCTGAGTCTGGAAGCAGCTCTGCAATGCGGTGCCGCCTATGTCGAGTTCGATGTGCAATGCAGCAGTGATGGTGAACTGGTGGTGATTCACGACACCGACCTGCAACGCACCGCCGGTATCAGCGGTTGCGTACTCGATATGACGCTGGATCAGCTGCGCGCCGTCCGGGTTCATGAGCCGGATCGTTTCTCACTGGCTTTTTTCAACGAACTGCTGCCGACGCTACGCGACGTGGTGCACCTGCTTCAGCATTACCCGAAAGCCATGGCCTTTGTTGAAATCAAACCGGAAAGCATCGAGCGCTTCGGTATCGAAACCCTGTTGCCCAAATTACTGGAAACCCTGGATACCATTCGCCAGCGCTGCATCATGATTTCCTACCACGACCAGGCCATAGCCTATGTGCAGGAACACAGCAACCTGCAGACAGGCTGGGTGCTGCGTCATTATGACGATGCCAGTCACCAGCGCGCCATCGAACTGAACCCGGACTTCCTCATCGTCCAGCATCGTAAACTGCCTGCCGACCGGGAACCCTGGCCCGGCGACTGGCACTGGATGGTGTACGACATCACTGATCCGGAACTGGCGATTCATTATTCCTCTTACAACATTCCCCTCATCGAAACCCGCAACATCTGCGGTATGCTCGAGCACCCGTTGCTGGCCCTGAATGCCGGCACCCCGGATGTATGATTTCATTATCATCGGTGCCGGTATTCAGGGTGCCGCCTGTGCACAACTGGCTGCGGAACGCGGTTATCGTGTGCTGGTACTGGAACAGTTCGACACACCCGGCACGGCTACATCGAGCAAGTCCAGCAAACTGATTCACGGCGGCCTGCGTTACCTGGAATCAGGTCAGTTCAAACTGGTACACGAATGTCTGCGCGAGCGTGAATTTCTCATTGCACACACGCCACTGGTCGAGCGAGTGCCGTTTTATATCCCGGTTTATAAAAACACACGACGTTCTTCACTCATCATTCGACTGGGCCTAATGATCTATGCCCTGTTCAGCGGCTTCAGATTCAACACTGTCAAACGCAAACAATGGGCAACACTGGACGGCCTCAAAACCACACATCTCAAAACCGTGTTTCGCTACTATGATGCGCAAACCGACGACCAGGCGCTGACCGCATTCGTCATGCAGGATGCACAACACAAAGGTGCGGAACTGATCACCGGTGCGGAATTTGTTTCGGCACAAATTCATGACGATTATTGCGACGTGCATTTCAATCATGAGCAAACGCAGCAACAATTGCAGTGCAGGCAGCTAATCAATGCCAGCGGCCCCTGGGTCAACCGGGTTCTCGATCACATCGAACCGCGGCCCGAACAGCTGGCCATGGAACTGGTGCTGGGCAGTCACATTGTCGTGCAGGGTAAACTGGAACAGGGTCTGTATTACCTGGAATCCCCCAGTGACGGTCGCGCCGTGTTCGTCATGCCCTGGCAGCAACATATTCTGATCGGTACCACGGAACATACTTACCAGGGACCGCTGCACCCGGTGCAGGTGCCGGATGAAGACATCGACTATCTGCTATCGGT
>CBDULQ010000310.1:0-3485 GCA_965368115.1 uncultured Gammaproteobacteria bacterium
GATCAGGCCCGACGGCGTGCGAACAGGGCCAGCAGACCGGACAACAGCAATAGCGCGGGCGCAGGCAATGGCACGGGGGTGACCGCTAACTCACCCACGTTCACCAGCTGGTAGCTTCCCAGATGGGAATCGTCGATCACCAGTTGAACCGAGTTATCGACGGTAATGGTATTGGGCTGAAGCAGCACCGCGTCGCTCAGCGAAATGTCCCCGCCAATCACCATCACGCTGCCCGTGGCCGGTAATTCGGGTACATCGAGGCCTGTCGTCAGGGTCGCGCCAGAATCACCGCCGCTGCCGGACTGGGCCGAGAAGTCCCCGCTGATTGAACCTGTCTCACTATAGAAACCGACCAGACCCTCGCTGGTCAGCTGACTGTTCTGCTGAAACTGAATGGATGAGCCGATCAGGTACAGCTCCGGCGTCGCGGCGTAAATCGAGCCTTCGATCAGGAAGTCATTGGCATACAGAAATACCGGGCTATCCGATGCGATATGCAGATCCCCATCCGCGTCGATGTGAAAATCGGTGAAATTGAAAATGCCGTCGCCAGGCACCGACAGATCGAGCAGGCCGGATAAACTGAATGCACCATCAGCGCCGGTGGTGGTTTCCTGGGGAAAGACACCGACCGCATGGGCCGAATAACCAAAAGTTATAAAAACAAGAAAACTTATTCCCCGGGTAATCTTCAACAGGCTCAACATCCCTGCGTCTCCTTTTAAAATTTGTATAGTGATTGATATGACGTCCTATTATGGCGCAGGAGCATAACAGGCTGATGAACCCCAAGTGACTGATTTAATATCCATTTTCCACTTTCTTATTAAAAATGCGGTGAATTCCCCAGGGTATTTGGCGCTCTTCGAGCGGCCATAAAAAAAGCCGGCTGAGCCGGCTTCTGGTTCTGTTGCAGAGGGTATCTGCGGCGCATTATTCGTCGCCCCGATTCACTTTGCGCAGGGCGCGCTCGCCTTCGTCGGACATATCCCGACCATCGACCATCTGCTTTTTACCCTTTTTCAGGTTTTCGACGATCTCAGGAACTTCGATTTCGATGACATGGGTCGCAATCCATTTATTGTCTTTCGCCCCCATCACCCGGGCCACATTGTCGCCAAAATCCCGCTTGTACTGGAATCCGGGTTCGTCCCTGTCATCGTCCCAGTTGCAATGGGCATAGGCATTCATACGTTCATTGAGCAGATTGATGTAATCCTGCTGATAATCCTGACCGCGCCCAAGCAGGTCTTCACCGTTCTCCTGCAGGGTTTTGGCGGTTTTCAGCGCCATCTTGGTAATCAACTCCTGGCGCTCTTCCTGGCCCAGCTGACTGGCGACCATACGATCGGTCAGCGACACCATGAAGGCCAGGGCTTCCTTGATGATGTCCAGGCGCATGGACTGGGTATCGGTCTGAAATTCCTCGTTTTCCATGTCCAGAACGAAGCCCGCGGCAATCTTCCAGGCAATGAAAGCCATGGTATTGGCTTTTTCATCGACGGTGACTTCGCGGCCTTTGTTATGCCATTTGGTATTGATTCTGAGTCTCACAATGACCTCTGTACTGATGGGGTGTTTTATCTACTACTGGGCGGCAGAATAGTATACTATTTTGGTAAGGAATTCTCTGCAAAATTCCTGGGGTATTATATGCAAACACTGCAACAGACTGTTCAGAATAATTGCCACATTTCCGATGCCCAGTACGCGGGCAACTATACCCTGTGTATCTACCTGCTCAAGATGCGCGAGTTCTTTCGCTGGGAAAAACGCTATCCCTACGGGGCCTCGCTGGCCAATGACGAAATCGGCGGCTGGCTCACCGAACGTGAAATGCTGTGGAACGACCTGGAAGACCGGGACTTCGACGATCTGGAAATCGACGGCGTCAAGGTCGACCCGTTCGAAACGCGCAAGGTGAATCAGCTCATCAACGAACAGGGCCTGGTTTACAGCGGCGGTTTCGGCCTGCACAGTAAACCGGTGTTCTTCCTCGCCGAACTCGAACAGCAGCAGACTTACGACGATTACACCCTGTACGTATCATCCCGCGAACTGGCGCGCGACCTGGCGGCACCGCCGGGCATGGCACTGGACAAATGCGTGTTCATTCGGCGTGAATCATTGCGCCGTTTCATCTGGGAAAAAATCGAAGAATCCGCCTGGCACCAGCAGGAAAATCCGCTGGCGCGCGCACTGTCTTTTTATGACTTCAAGAATCATCCGGAAGAATCCCTGGACCAGATGACCAACACCGAGGTGGACACGATCCTGCAACACGAAATCGGTGAAATCAAAGCCGGCCAGTTGCTGGGTGATGACTGGGAAGCCATGCTCGCAGCCATGCCCCGCTCACAGGCTGAAATCATGCTACGCGCGATTCGCGACCATATCGCCGATACGGTGTCGACATTACCGCAGCTGATTAAAAACGACGTACCTGCGCAAATGCATTTTTATTTCGCCAACCTGGGCAGCATGCGCAAAGTCATCTTTCCCAGTCTGATGGAGGCTTATCGGGAATGGTACGAACACAATGACGTATCGCCGATCAGAAAAATCATCAACAAGGGCGAAAAACACTGGATCAAGCTGGCGCAATCCATTCTCGACCTGCACCGTAAGCATGGCGCACAGAGCTACTCGAAAATGGAAACATTGATAAAAAGCAATTATCTCTAGCCTCATTCACTTACAATAAAATCTTTTCATTCCGGACACCGCATGTATCACGATTCCACGCAACGCCAGACCCTGCAAACCATCAGGGAAGTCAAACCCGGCAGTTTTATTTTTTTACAGGAAAACGCCCTGCCCATCGATGTTTGCCGGGAAATGATTCGTCGCTTCGAGGCGCACCCCGAAGATCAGTACCAGGGCCGCATCGGTCAGGACATTCACGAAAACACCAGCATCAAGAAATCCACCGACATCGTAGTCAGCGACAAGGCGCACTGGAAAGATATTCACCAGGCCCTGTTCCGCTCACTGGGCGCGGCGTTTAAAGAATTCGGCGCCACCTACCCTTTCTTTCGCGGTCCGTTTAAAGATGTCGGCTACGCCATTCAGCGCACCAACGAAGGTGAATACTATCACTGGCACATCGACGGCGGCAGCCACGACTTCGCCGATCGCCAGCTGGTAGCACTCTGGTATTTAAACGACGTCCCCGGCCCCGGCGGCGCCACCGAGTTCATGTTTCAGGATGTCGCCATTCAACCGAAAGAAGGCGCACTGGCCTTGTTCCCGCCGTTCTGGACTCACGAGCATCGTAACTCGCAATTACAGAAAGGTGTAAAATACGTGGCGACGACATGGTTGAGTTTTGCGTAGTCATCTGGGGATTCCCGACAGAAGCATTCGGGAATGACAAACATTTAATTATAAAAAGTAACAAAAAAGAGAAGACGTCATCCCCGAATGCTTCTGTCGGGGACCTCCTGGAGCCGGCTCGCTCTTAAAACAAATACAAACCCCACTGA
>CBDULQ010000311.1:0-3418 GCA_965368115.1 uncultured Gammaproteobacteria bacterium
CACATCCGCGGCCAGTAATACACGGGTATTATCAAGTGCGGCCCATTGCTCGTATTGTTTGCGCCAGATTAGATCGTCGCTTTTTTTAACGCCCTGCATGATCGTCAGCTGGCCGAACTGGTCGCGGCGATTAAGTATGTAATGAATCACTGACATCACCGGAGCGCAACCCAGTCCGCCGGTAATCAGTATGACGTCCCTGCCACGCGCATCATCGATCGGCCAGCCTCGGCCGTAAGGTCCGCGCACACCGATGCGATCGCCGGGTTTGAGTCCGGCCATGGCTTTGGTGATGCGTCCGACGCAACGTACGGTATGGTCGAACAGGTCGTCATGTTCCGGATCAGAGACAATGGAAATAGGCACTTCACCGAGACCGAACAGATACAGCATGTTGAACTGGCCCGGCTGGAAGCGATAGGTGTTGTGTACTTCGCTGTCGCTGAAACTCAGGCGTAGTGTGAAAATATCAGGCGCTTCCTGTATGCGCTCGACGATCTCAGCCTGATGATGGACATACAGTTCGCTCATGAAGCATCTCCGCATAGCTGCTGGAGTTCGGCGGTCACATCGATGCCCACCGGGCACCAGCTAATACAACGTCCGCAGCCGACACAACCGCTACGGCCATACTGCTCGAACCAGTTGGCGAATTTATGTGTCGCCCACTGGCGGTAACGGGATGCACTGTCGGGACGAAAACTGTGTCCGGAAATGTAACTGTGGTTATGGGTAAAGCAGGAACTCCACTGGCGAAAGTGTATGCCGGTATCGTCAGGCATGGATAACTCATCATGCTGCTGATGACAGAAACAGGTGGGGCAGACAGCAGTACAGTTACCGCAGGACAGGCAGCGTTCGCCAATCTGTTGCCAGTGAGCATTGTCCAGCTGTGTCAGCAAACGGTGTTGAACCTGATCCGGCAGCTGTCGGGTTTGCTGGCTGGCGCACTGCGCCAGTTGTTGTTCCGCCTGTTGCGTCTGCTCATCGCTGATGGCGTCAAGCTGGAGCAGGGCGAGAATTTTTTCACCGTTGTAACTGCCGGCCTGGACGATAAAACCGTCATCCAGTTCATGCATGGCAATATCGAAATCCTGTTCTACTTCAGGACCATCGCCGGTATTCGAACAGAAGCAGGTAGCCGAAGCGTGGCTGCAATGCACTGCGACAATCAACATGTGACTCATGCGTTGTTTGAACCATGGGTCGGTTGCCTGCGGTTTGAGAAAATGCTGTTGCTGCAATCGGAATGCCGCCAGGTCGCAGGCACGTGCGCCAATGAATGCGATGTTATCGACCGCCGGCTGGTGCTGCTCGAAACTCAGGTTGCCCTGTGAGTCCTTGTGGCATTGCCAGAGAATTTCCCGGCTGGCGAAGGTGAGCGGTTTCAGTGCCTGTGCCGAATTGGACCAGGCGAACTGGCGTTGATGGTTATGCTGCGACAGTGCATAACGCCCGGGTTGCTGTTCCACTTCTATACCGCGTGGTAAATCGTCGCTGCTGTCGATATCGGTGTAGACGATGGCATCGTCGACAACACGGGGGCCGATGCAGCGGAAGCCCTGTTGTTGTAGTACATCGAACAGTTGCTGAAAATTTTTGCGTGGCAAAAATCCTGAACCGGTCATGGCGAGCTCCTTGCGAAGACCGTTTCAGTATACTCTCAGGCGGGTAATCAGGTAAATTGAGGTGACGGAATTTTGCTACAGGTCAAATCATGACAGTGCAATGAATCCGTTTTTAGAAAATCGGCATTCACCGCTTTCAGTCGATTGTCGACTGGAACGCAGCCAGGAAATTCACCAGGCGTGCATGGGTATCGGTATTGATGCGACAATGAATGTGGCGGCCGCGACGTTCGGTGAGCACCAGCCCGGCTCGCTGCAGTTCTTTGATGTGATGAGACAGGGTCGATGGTGCGATGTCCATCGCCTGGCCGATCTCGCCGATACAGCAACTGTTTATGGCCTTTGTTCTGTGCTGACTGGCATCGATGATCTGTATCAGCAGCTGCAGTCGATTGGGGTTCGCCAGCGCCTGAAAGGCCAGGCTCAGTGCGTGCAGGTCTTCATTTCGATAGTTCGACATGTATCGAAATATAGGCAGGAGCCGGTACAGGGTCAAGTATAATTTCGCGCCGCTGGGACTATTCTTATGGTAATGTAGATGGGGTTTATGAGGATGATATATGGCTGAATCCGACATCGATAAAGACGCCCTGTTACGCCAGCTCGATGAGCTGCGTCTGGAACACAGGGATCTTGATGACGTGATTCATCGCCTGCAAATGACGGGTGCAATGGAGCAACTTCAGCTGCAACGGTTGAAAAAGCGTAAACTGCGTCTCAAGGATCAGATCGCCCGCCTGGAAAACCAGTTGATTCCGGATATCCTGGCCTGAGCGCCGCTAACAGCGCGTCATCACTTCTTTCAATTTCATCGATGAACGACCCTGGCGATGGGCCACCTGGGCCAGGAACAGTTCGGCCGCGGAAACGGCATCGCTGAGGGCGTTGTGCGCCGGATAGCGGGGCAGGCCGTAATCTTCGCGCAGGTTGTAGAGTCGCAGGCCGTTGTTTTCCGGAGTGATGCCACGGTGTTTCAGGCTGGTGTATTCAATGGCATAGGTATCGACCAGCGGGAATACCGCTTCGCTGCCGTACAGTCTCCTGCAGGCGGCGTTGATGAAATCGCACTCGATACTGGCGTGATGAGCCAGCAGCACGCGTCCCTGCAGTGCCGATAAAATGCGTCCCATTGCTTCGTTCAGCGCCAGTCCCTGTGCGGAGGCGTCATCCATAATGCCGTGCAGCACGGCGGTCTGTTCGGGAATCGCCTGTTGCGGTCGAACCAGGAAATAGTCGCATTCGGAGAGTTGAATGTTGAGTTGTCGGATGACTGTAAAGCCGACGCTGAGAATTTCATCGTGATCGATATCCAGTCCGGTAGCTTCCAGATCCAGGGCAAGAAACTCCACGTCCTCCAGTTTACTGGCACTGTCGATAAAAGGCTTCTGCAGATACTCGTTCAGTGGGCCCGGGGGTGCCTGTCGAAGCAAACGCTTGCGTTTCTGGTCGTTGCTGAGAAAACGATCCAGCCACATTAGAAACGTCCCGCCTGAAAACGCTGGCCCAGCGCCGACTGCATGGTGCGTACGATTTCGAACGCATCCTTCAGGTGGTTGCGATCGAAATTAGACAGTTCTTCCGGTGGAATAAAATTGTCTGCACTGCCGCCCTCGCGAATTTGCCGCGCCTGGTGGCGTAAGCGGATCATGCTGATCAGCTCCAGTGCGTCGCGTAAATCCTGGGCGCCGCGTGGGCTGACTTCTCCGCCGCCGCTGCCCACCGCCTCAAGCCTGGACCGGGTGTTCACTGCAGCTACGCTGCGTGCCAGGGCATAGATGCGCGCCAGGTCG
>CBDULQ010000312.1:0-3398 GCA_965368115.1 uncultured Gammaproteobacteria bacterium
GGCCACGGTCGGCTATGGGGATAGGGATCTGGGCACGCCCGGATTCAGCAACTACAGCTACGAGTCGACCAGCCCGGTACCGCTACCGGCAGGCATCTGGCTGTTCGGCAGCGGCATCGCCGCCATGCTGGGACTGGTCGGCCGACGCCGCCAGAGGTAAAGCCAGGTACAGCCACCACCAGGTGGCTGTGCCGGATCGAAGGCGACTCAGCAGGCCCTAGTCGCCCTGTTCGATTTTCGCCCAGGAATCCCGCAGACCGACGGTGAGGTTGAATACCGGCTTGTCGCCCGCATGCAACAGGTCCTTACAGAAATAGCCTTCCCGCTCGAACTGGAAGCGATCACCAGGCGCCGCCTCTTTGAGAGCGGGTTCCAGGTAGCAGTAACTCAGGGTATGCAGGGAATCAGGATTGATGCGCTCGCGATAATCGACACCGTCCTTGCCGTCATCCGGCACCGGGTGGGTGAACAGGCGATCATAGAGACGCACTTCCGCTTCCAGTGCATGACGTGCCGACACCCAATGGATGACGCCCTTCACCTTGCGGCCTTCCGGCGCCTTGCCCAGGGTATCCGAGTCGTAACTGCAGCGCAGCTCGATGATATCGTCCTGCTCGTTCTTGATGACTTCGTCGCAGCGAATCACATAGGCATTACGCAGGCGCACTTCGCCGCCGGCTACCAGGCGTTTGAATTTCTTGTTGGCGGATTCGCGAAAATCCTCCTGGTCGATATAGACCTCGCGACAGAACGGCAGGCTGCGTGTACCCATTGACTCATCCTGCGGATGGTTGGGCGCCTCCAGCTGTTCCACCTGATCCTCCGGATAATTGGTGATGGTCACCTTGAGCGGATGCAGCACGGCCATGCGTCGTGGCGCACTGGCATTCAGGTCATCACGGATGGCGGCTTCCAGCATACCCATTTCCACCGAGTTATCGGCCCGAGTGACACCGATGCGCTCGCAGAACTCGACGATGGATTCGGGGGTATAGCCGCGGCGGCGCAAACCGGCGATGGTCGGCATGCGTGGATCATCCCAGCCTTCCACGTGCCCCTGGTCGACCAGTTCGGTGAGTTTACGTTTGCTGGTCACCGTGTATTGCAGATTGAGACGGGAGAATTCGATCTGCTGCGGGTGACAGGGCACACTGATGTTGTCCAGCACCCAGTCGTAGAGGGGGCGATGATCCTCGAATTCCAGCGTACACAGGGAATGGGTAATCCCCTCCAGCGCATCGGAAATCGGGTGGGTGTAATCGTACATCGGGTAGATCGCCCATTCGGCGCCAGTCTGGTGATGCACTACGCCATGACGAATCCGATATAAGGTCGGATCGCGCATATTCATGTTCGGCGACGCCATATCGATCTTCGCACGCAACACTTTTTCACCGTCCTTGAATTCGCCAGCGCGCATGCGCTGGAACAGATCAAGGTTCTCCTCCACTGAACGGTCTCGATAGGGACTGTTTCTGCCCGGCTCGGTAAGGGTACCGCGGTACTCACGGGTCTGCTCCGCATTCAGGTCACAGACGTAGGCCAGCCCTTTTTCAATCAACTCAACTGCAAAGCCGTACAACTGCTCAAAGTAGTTGGAAGCGAAATACAGCCGGTCGTCCCAGCTAAACCCCAGCCAGCGAACATCCTGCTGGATGGCATTCACGAAATCGATGTTTTCCTTGTGTGGATTCGTGTCATCGAAGCGCAAATTACAGGTGCCCTGGTAATCACGGGCAATACCGAAATTCAGCACGATAGACTTGGCATGGCCGATGTGCAGATAGCCGTTAGGCTCCGGCGGGAAGCGGGTGGCTACCCTACCGCCATGCTTGTTGCTGACCTGGTCTTCGTCAATGATGTGACGGATGAAATTACTGGGTTTGCTGGCCGGGTCTTGGCTCATGTATGTCGTACCCTTTATCTGGAAACTTTCAAGGCAGGATATTTTACACCATTCCGACCAACAGGGAGCCAACGCTGAACAACTGCCGGCTATTCGCCCCAGGGGTACTTCTGCTCCCATACCCAAGCGTGCCGCACAATGGTTTCCAGGTCAGGATACTCGGGCTTCCAACCCAGTTCGGCCTGTAGTTTTTTCGAATCGGCCACCAGCCTGGCGGGATCACCCGCCCTGCGCTCGCCTTCATTAACAGTGAAATCCCGGCCGGTGACCGACTTGGCCACATCAATCACTTCCCGAATCGAATAACCCTGGCCGTTGCCCATGTTGTAGCATTTGCTGTCGCCTCCGTTGACCAAGTGCTCAAGCCCAAGTAGATGTGCACTGCATAAATCGTTGATATGGATGTAATCCCTAATACAGGTTCCGTCCGGCGTATCGTAGTCGGTACCGAACACCGTAATATTGTCACGTCGACGGGAAGCCGCCTGCAGAACCAGTGGGATCAAATGCGTTTCAGGTAAATGGCGCTCCCCCAACTCACCATCAGGGTCCGCACCAGCAGCATTGAAATATCTCAAGCTAACCGATTTCAGCCCGTAAGCATGATCGTAATCTTCCAGTATTTGCTCAACCATCAGTTTACTACGACCATAGGGATTAATCGGCTTCTGAACATGAACTTCGTCTATAGGCACATACTCTGGCTCACCAAAAGTTGCAGCCGTTGATGAGAATATAAAATTTTTTATCCCGTATTTTAACATGGCGTCTAAAAGCACCTGAGCATTAGACACATTATTTCGATAATACATAGAAGGATTTTCGACAGATTCGCCCACCTGAATGTAGGACGCGAAATGCATTACGCCATCGAATTGAGTAGAAGTGAAAATTTTATCCAACTGGGTAGCGTCAGCTATATCCCCCTTAATAAAACGCCCGTACCTGACGGCATCCTCATAACCGTTTGACAAATTATCCAGTGTCACCACGTCGTGCCCTTTTTGGGACAACATTTTTACCATGTGCGAACCGATATAACCGCCCCCGCCTACTACCAATATATTCATGAATTCCTCTTACATAGGACTCTATGCATCTTCCGATTCCCGGCTTTATGTACCCCAGCCAAACCACCGTGAAGCGCCAAACACTATCAGCCTTCAACGAGCCGACGCCTTATAGTGGCCATACATACCGCCAGATAAAAAATAAAAAAGCCTATAGTGCGCGACCGTTCCAGAAAACTTTCCGACAAATTAAATATCGCAAACGACACCACCATAATAAGCCCAGCCAATGCCACGCGCCTAATATCCTCAGGCAAATCGAGCGCCCGAGCCACTCGAAAGAATATTGCCGCAGGCACTACAAATAACGTAATTGTAGCCAAAAACCCTAACACGCCCCCGCTCACCATTGCGGTTAGAAACTGATTGTGAGGATGGGAGAAATTTGCCGCAATCTGATTTCTAATCCCCTGGTCCACCAG
>CBDULQ010000313.1:0-3365 GCA_965368115.1 uncultured Gammaproteobacteria bacterium
CACTATAACCAGATTACGGCAAGCGGGTAAACCTGATCTGAGCGGGAATAGAGTATCAGCGGTGCGTTTTACCGGACCAAAATTAAATAATGTTATATTTCAAATATTTAAGCTTTTCTCCATACCGATGACCGGCACCTTTTTGTGACTGAGTTCACATTGGCCAGGCGATACCTTTCGCCCCCCTCCGTTCGGGTGTTATGCATTGTTAGCACGCTGTTATACTTCGATCATAAGGAGTGGTAAGGCGCCGGCAATGAAACCCAGATTTCTCGTATTACTCATTTCATGCTTAACGGGCATGGCTAGTGGCTGTGGCGGCAGCGGCAGCAACACCGGCAGCCCGACGGTTAGCGGCCGTAGCGGTACCGATGAAACCCGCATCACCCTGAAAGTGACCGACGCGCCGATCGACGGCGTGACCAACGTCTGGGTCCAGTTCTCCGCCATCGAAATCAAGCCTGCCGACGGCGATGCCATCCGCTTCGATCTCGCCAGCCCTCGCACCATCGACCTGTTATCCCTGACCGGCACACGTAGCGAAGCCCTGCTCGATAACGAAGTCGTGCCCGCCGGCGAGTATGAATGGGTGCGCCTGATGGTGAATGCCGAGGACGGCGTCCAGGACAGCTATGTGCGGCTGAGTAACGGCTCCGAGCCGGAACTGGAAATCCCCAGCGGCAGCAACACCGGCCTTAAACTCAATCGCGGCTTCACCGCCGAAGCGGCGACGCCCCTGCACGTCACCATCGATTTCGACCTGCGCAAATCCATCACGGTCACCGGTGGTGGACGTTATATCATGAGCCCCGTTCTCAACCTGGTTGAAGACAAGGATACCGGCAGCCTGAGCGGTACCGTGGACGTCAGCCTGCTGACCGGCGCAGCATGTTCCGATGCCGATCCTGCAACCGGTAACGCTGTATATGTTTACAGCGGCGACAATATCGTTCCCGACGACATCGCCAACAGCAACACCGGGCCATACACAACGACAACCATCAGTTATAACGCCGAAAGCGGTGATTACGAATACGAAGTCGGTTTCCTGCCGGAGGGTGAATACACTGTTGCCTTCACCTGCGCTGCGGACGATGACGAGCTGAATAGTAACGATGACATCGATTTCGTGATTCTGATGAACGATGTAGAAGTTGAGAACGAGGACGACGAAGACGACAACATGTTCCGTTGATCGATTGCCGCCTCAACAGACCACTACGGCACTACCCCATCACCCCGTTTCCCGCTTGCTGAACCATTCACTGAACTTGTCATACTCCATCGGACGTCCGATCAGGTAGCCCTGTGCCCGATCGCAATTCAGTTCCCTGAGCAAGGCCAGCGTGGCTTCATCTTCAACGCCTTCCGCAACCACGGCGATGCCCAGGTCATGCGCCATGGTGATGGTGGCGTTGACGATGGGATAATTGTTGGAATCCCGGGTCAGGTTCATGATGAAGGACTTGTCGATTTTGAGTTCACTGATAGGGAATTTCTGCAGATAGGCCAGTGACGAATAACCGGTACCGAAATCGTCCACCGATACCCGAATACCCGCATTATGGAATCGACTGAGAATATCCGCAGAACGCTGCGGATTTTTCATGATCGCGTTTTCAGTCACTTCGACGAACAGGCGACTGGGCGGGAAATTACTCTCTTCAACCACTTTGATCATGGCATCAAACAGCGAATGGTCGATCAGATCGTTGGGCGACACATTGATCGACACGTGGCAATCCATTTCAGGCGGAAAGATGCTGTTCAGGCTGCTGAAATATTCTCGCATCATCCATTCGGTCAACAGGCCAGTGAGGTTTTCCTGTTCAGCCAGGGCGATGAATTTGTCCGGGCTGATCATGCCGAAATCGGGATGCTGCCAGCGCAGCAACGCTTCGCAGCCACAGAACTGGTTGCTGGCCAGATTGATCTTGGGCTGGAACATGGGATGAAACTGACCGTCTTCGATGGCATTGCGCATATCGTTGGTCAGTACCAGATTTTCGTAACTGTCGCCGTCCATATCCTGGTGATAACAGGATATGCGCAGATTACTGCGTTTCGAATTGTACATGGCCACGTCGGCGCGCTGCATAAGAATTTCCGCATGCGCACCGTCCTGCGGGAACACGGAAATACCAATACTCGCGCCAATCTTCAATGCGTAACCGCCGACATGAATCGGTGGTTCGGTGGCTTCGATGATTTTCAGCGCCAGCTTTTCAGCCACAATCTGCTCGACGCCCATGAGAATCATACAGAACTCGTCGCCGCCGATGCGTGCCAGTGTGTCGGAACCGCGAATTTCCTCCAGCATACGCTCGGAAATAGCCTTGAGGATTTCGTCTCCCACACCATGGCCCAGGGTATCGTTGATTTCCTTGAATCGATCCAGATCGATCAACAACACCGCAAAACTCAGTCCCTCTCGTTGCGACATGTAGATGGCGGACTTGAGCCGATCGTTGAACAGGAAACGATTGGGCAATCCGGTCAGATCATCATGTGTCGCCTTGTGTTGCATACGCTCCGCCATTTCCACCAGCGAACCGCGCATCAGTTCCAGGTCCTTGGCCAGGTATTCAATGTCTTTAAGGCGCGTACTGATCTGCAATGGCGCGTCGATATCCCCTTCAGCGATAAAGCGGGATTGCTGACGCAACTCGCGCAACGGTTTGAGGATCAATCGTGTCGCGGTAGCCAGCAACAACACCAGTGCCAGGGTATAGACCACCATAATGGTGTAGACCTTACGCCTCAAATCAGCGTATTCATCCTGTATCGAAGACTCGTCGAAACCGACACGCAACGTGTGAATAATATCGGAATCGGCAAAACGAATCGGCAGAAACAGGTAATAAACGTCGTCTTCATTACCGGCGACCATATTGTCTTCAATGGGTTGTAATGTGTTGTGTTCAGCCATTTCGGCGGCAAAAATAACATTGCCGTCACGATCCACCACATCGATATGTGTCGTCAAACCCTTGAGTAATGCAGATTCGATGATGCGATTGATTTCCTCTCGCTTTTCCATATTCAGCATGGCCATCACATCGGACAGCAAACCGGCTTCTTCGCGAATATGCGTCTGAAACTGTTCGAATACACTGTTGCGGTAAGCGTCCATGATGTTTTTATACAGAAACGGCATGGACACAATGAGTACCAGCACCAGGCCGACCAGGATATAGCCATTGATGCTGAACAGCTTTCGATGTAACCAGCTCTTTACCATAACCTCACCAGTATCTTCACATCACCGTAACGCTGGAGATTGTTGACATATACGAAGACAACGTCATTGGGATTCTCCGCCAGGTGTTGGGCAATTTTTTCGATCGACTGAAGCTCGGTCACGT
>CBDULQ010000314.1:0-3344 GCA_965368115.1 uncultured Gammaproteobacteria bacterium
GCAGCACGACCCCTACACCAGCCTGATCCCGCCCCAGGGCATCAAGCTGACGCCGAAACATTACGCTTATTTAAAGATTTCCGAAGGCTGCAACCATCGCTGCACCTTCTGCATCATCCCCGCCCTGCGTGGCGACCTGGTCAGCCGTCCCATCGGCGAGGTCATGACGGAAGCGGAAAACCTGGTCGATGCGGGCGTAAAGGAACTGCTGGTCATCTCCCAGGACACCAGCGCCTACGGCGTGGACACGAAATACCAGACCGGCTTCTGGAACGGTCGCCCGGTGAAAACCCGATTCGAAGACCTGGCTCGCCATCTCGGCGAACTGGGCGTCTGGGTGCGCATGCATTATGTGTATCCCTACCCCCATGTGGACAATGTGGTCCCACTGATGGCGGACGGCAAAATCCTGCCCTACCTGGACATACCGTTCCAGCACGCCAGCCCGCGCGTGCTGAAAGCCATGAAACGGCCCGCAAGCAGCGAGAACGTGCTGCAACGCGTACAGCAATGGCGCAGCATCTGTCCGGACATCACCCTGCGCAGCACCTTCATCGTCGGCTTTCCCGGTGAAACCGAAGACGACTTCCAGCAGCTACTGGACTTCCTGCAGGAAGCGCAACTGGATCGCGTCGGCTGCTTTACCTATTCCCCGGTGGAAGGCGCGGTCGCCAACGACATAGCCAAACAGGTGCCGGAAGAACTCAAACAGGAACGTCTGCAACGGTTGATGGAACTGCAGGCGCAAATCAGTGCCGATCGCCTCGCCGACAAGATCGGCAAACGCATGCAGGTGATGGTCGACGACGTGGACGAAGAAGGCGTGATTGCACGCAGCAGTGCCGATGCGCCGGAGATCGACGGCATGGTGTTCGTCGATTCAAAAGAAAATTTCGCACCGGGCACGCTGCTGGATGTTGAAATCAGCGGCGCCACGGAGCATGATCTGTTCGCCAACATCGTCACCGATTAAACGCAGGTGAAACATGGGTAACAAACCGCCCCTGTATCGAATTCAGTTTCGTAATGACGAACACATCTACGAACTTTATGCACGCAGCATCGCCCAGGATTTTTCTTACGGCTTCATCGAAATCGCCGACATGGTATTCGGCGAAAAGTCGGAGCTGCTGGTCGATCCCAACGAAGAAAAACTGAAAACGGAATTCGCCGGCGTCAAGCGCACCTACATTCCCATCGCCTCGGTGATTCGTATCGACGAAGTGGATCAGGCCGGTACCAGCAAAATTCATCCGGGTCACGGTGAAACCGGCAAGGTCAGCCCGTTTCCCATCGGTACACCGGGTAAACCTGAAAAATTCTGAGTCCGACCCGTCATGGAATTCGCCTATTGGGTCGCCCTTCGGTGAGGGTTACACTGAGGCTTTTCAACAAGGGGTGTCGCTATGAAGCTGTTCAAACTGCTGATGGTCAGCCTGGGTCTGCTGATATCGTTTACCACCCGGGCCGGCGAGGCTGATGTAATAACCGCGGAAGCCATCTGCGACCATAAGCAGATCAATCGCTGTAATTTTCAGGTCACCGTGCGCCACGCCGATGCCGGCTGGGATCACTACGCCGACAAGTGGGACATCATGACCCCCGATGGCAAAGTCATCGCCACCCGGGTACTGTATCATCCCCATGAAAACGAACAGCCCTTCACCCGCTCACTGGGTAATGTGATCATCGACGAAGACATACGGGAAGTTGTGATTCGCGCCCACGATTCGGTACATGGCTATGGTGGCGAAACCTTTACGCTGGCTATTCCCGGCCGTTGAATTCACCGACAAAAAAAGCCCCGCGATGCGGGGCTTTTTTTATGTTTGCCGATGTACTTTAGTAAGGATAGATATACTCCACACGCTGGATACGATAAGTCATGCGTGGGTTGTTACCGCTGCAGTTACTGACTGCAGTGCGGGTATAGGTACCCGGTACCAGTCCGCTGATATTGAAGCTGTTGGCGTTCCAGTTACCGACGATATCGTCCGCACCCAGTGAGCCGCCGTCGGCATCGCGCAGTGTGGCCGAGATGCGGAAGTCCTTACCGTAATATCGGTTGACCACAATCTCCTTATCGTTAGCGAAACGGCTGCCGGTCAGACTCAGTGTGTTACCGCTCTGCACCTTGATGTTGGATCCACGATCGATGGTGGTGATGCGACGAGTGATCTGACCACCGCTCGGACCATCGTAGGTGATCACATCGAAACGACCGTAGATGTCACCCTGGTTGATGCCACCGTCACAATCAGTCGGGATGTAAACACTGTCGAATAATACTTTTACACGTTCACCGATGGCTGGAATGGTACGACCGGTGTAGCTGCACTGTTTCACCTTGTACTCGGTAGTGCGTGAAATGCGCGCGGTGGTGTTGTCCTGCAGGTTCCGAATTTCGAAACTGATCGGTTTCATGCTGGTCAGCCGGGTATCTTCGACGAAGTAGTCACTCAGGCGGCCGCTGCGAATCAGTGATTCGATGTTGCTCTGATTACCACCGTAAGCGGCGATTTCGATACGCGCTGTGCTCAGGGTGTTCAGCAGTTCCGCTTCGGTGTAACCACTACCGGAAACCGCCACACCATCATAAGAAAACGACATTGCAGCCTTGATACGCTCACGACTATGGCTGGAGGTGAACTTGTAGACCAGCACGCGACCGTAAGACATGCTGGAAATATACAGCGGCATGTTTTCATCGCTGATCATGTCGCGATCACGTAGCGCCTGCAACTGCTCTTCGGTAAAGGAATCGTTCACCATGTCGTGCGGTGCGGTAGGCAGTTGCATGTTGACGGTAAAGGCTTTCTGAATGAAATACGCGAAGTAGGTATGTTCCTCACCCTGTTTGTCCACTTCCAGGCGACCTTCCAGGGAACCACCCAGGTATTCGGCAGAGAACCCCAGGTTCAGTGAGGTCTGACTGGACGAGTGGGCTTCGCGGGATTCGAAATACACGTCGCTGGATGCTTCATGGCCGGCCTGTACCGCGTTATCGACCAGTTCGCCGATGGCGGAATTCACAGCGCCCTGGGAAGCCGTATCGATATGACGATAGTTGTCGGCACGCAACAGGTCGATGCTGATATCGATCGGGCCGCGCTCGCGAATCGGCAATTCATCCAGTGAACCGACATTGTAATGGCTGCGCCCCTGGATCAGCGCACCCACCCAGAGTACCGACTTGTCCGGATCGATGGCGATGAATTCAGCCGGGTTTTCGGTCAGGCTGTGTTCTTCCAGGGTGCAGGAATAGCCGTAGCTATCCACTTCCTCATTGACGGTTTCGATGTTGCCGGTGGGCTGGTCTGAGGGTGTCAGCAGCGGGGAGACAT
>CBDULQ010000315.1:0-3287 GCA_965368115.1 uncultured Gammaproteobacteria bacterium
TCCTACGGTCGTGTCGTGACCGAAGTCAACCTGGTACTGGATCGCAAAACCCGCGATGTACGCCGTGACCTGAGCACCGCGACCAACCACGCTGTGGTTCGCGATGAACTGGTCGCCGATCCGGCAGTCACCGCAGTCATCGACAAGTGGCAGCCGAAATATGATGCCTTCGCCAACGAAGCAGTCGGCAGCATCACCGAAGATATCAATCGCGGTGGTAACCCCAGCGGTTCCGATCGCGGTGTCGAATCCGCAGCCGGTAACCTGGTCGCCGATGCCCAGCTCTGGGCAACGACTGAACTCGGTGCAGAGATTGCGTTCATGAATCCGGGCGGCGTACGCACCGACCTGACCTATGCTCAATCCGGTTCAGAAGGCGACGGTGTAGTGACTTTCGGTGAAGCCTTCTCCTTCCAGCCCTTCAACAACACCCTGTTCACCTTCCCGATGAGCGGCGCGCAGATCATCTCGGTACTCGAAGAGCAGTGCCAGCCGGCGGGTTCCAGTCGACCGTTCCTGCACCTGGGTGTATCGCAGGGCTTCAGCTACGACCTGCAAACCACCATCGTTGACGGTACCTGTACTTCGATCACCATCAGTAATGTACAGTTGAACGGCGTAGCGCTCGATCCGACGGCGACCTACATGGTCACCGCCAACAACTTCCTGGCTGACGGCGGCGACAACTTCGGTACTTTTGCCACAGTGACTGCTCCGCGCCTGGACGGCGGCATCGACCTGGATGCATTGACGTCTTACCTGGAAGCCAGCAGCCCGGTATCAGCACCGAGCACCGACCGGGTGAATGAGCTGCCCTGATCACTGCGGCTCAGTCAATCTGAATATCTGGACTACAGGTCCAGGGTAAATCAAAACTGCAGAATCGGTAACGGTTCTGCAGTTTTTTGTTGCAGCGCCTCTGACACCAAACCGGACCAGGCTGCGCGTAGCTCCTCCACATCCTCAATCAATTCCCGTATTTTGATTAACGAAAGCATTGCCGATCCGGATTCGGCCGGTGATATAGTGAAATCACACAACATGGGAAAACGATGTGGACGCCAGCAAGCCCGAAGCTCCGACACGAACACGCCTGATCGACGCAGCACGCCGCTGCTTTCTCGATGACGATTATCACAAGGTCACAACACGTCAGATCGCCGATCTGGCGGATGCCAACATATCCATGATTCGATATTACTTCGGCAACAAGGAAGGGCTTTACGAGGAGATGATCCGTGAAATACTGGAACCGCTTCTGGATGTCCTCGATGGCGCCATGTTGTCGTCGGTCGAAGGTTTTACCGACTTCTTCAAACTGTATTACCGCACCATGTCGTCCAGGCCTGAATTTCCACGACTCATTCTGAAGATTCTGGCACTGAATGCCGGACCGGGACGGCGTTTTATCCAGCAGTTGCTGGAACGCGGCAGAACCCGCGGTGCAGAGAAAGTTCAGCAATTGAAAGACACGGGCGCGCTTGCCGTTGATATCGATGCGGACATGCTGCGTTTATCTTTCGTCAGTCTGGCCATGACCCCCATGCTGTTAAAGGATATCTTCGAAGAACAACTCGGTAAACCGATGGATAGGGATTTTTATGAACGACTTGCGGAACTGAACGGACAACTTTTCGCAGCCGGTTTGTCCGCGCACATCGGGCGCACACGGGAGGAAACATGAGCAAATACCAGAAACATGCCGGAGCGGTACGTCGGTTTGCCCGGGTGATGAAGCTGGCCGGCTGGATACAGGATATCCCCAATAAAATGACGCCGCCGCCGTTCCGGCTGATGCAGATCGGCTCCGCATTCTGGCAATCGCGCGCCCTGTACGTCGCGACCAGACTGGATATCGCCAGCACCCTGGGAGACCGGAAATACACTGCCGAACAACTCGCCGAGAAAACAGTCAGCCATGCGGATGCAACGAACCGCCTGATGCGTTTCCTCTCATCCATGGGCATCTTCGAGGAAACCGGCCCGGGGTGCTATAGAAACAACAAGTTGTCGGATTTTCTGAACACCGCGAATCCAAAAAATGTCCGCGCCATGATTCTGATGCACAATTCGGAAGCCATGAGCCGCCCCTGGTACGAGCAGCTCGAACAGGGCATACGAGAAGGACAGCCCCCGTTCAGGCTCACCCATGGCGATACACTGTTCCCTTACCTGGACCAGCACCCGGACATGGATGCCCTGTTCTCCGATGCTATGAACAGTGTCGAGGCCCTTTCCGGCGACAGTTTCGTAACTGATTTCGACTGGGGACGTTTTCAACGCATTATCGACCTGGGTGGTTCCCGGGGTACCAGGTCACTGGCGATTCTACGTCAGCATCCCCATATGCAGGCCCTGGTCATCGACCGAGAACCGGTCATCGCAGAAGCCAGAGCATACTGGGAAACACATCATAGCGATGGCATCCAGCAACTTAGTTTCGAAGCCGGTGACATTCTGAGCAGGATTCCAGCCGCCCGGGATGACCGGGACGCCTATCTACTTGCCGCCATACTGCACGGCTTCGACGACGACAGTTGCACATCCATTCTAAAAAACCTCGCCAGCGCCATCGGTGACTCCGGTGCCCGCTGCGCACTGATGGACCTGGTGCTCCCGGAACAGAACGCCGACCTCGCAGCCACATCGTTCGATATGCAAATGTTCATGGGCACTCAGGGCCGCGAACGCACCTTGAGTGAATGGCAAGATTTAATCGAAGAGTCGGGACTGAAAATAGAAGAAACCGTCGGGCTCAGATCTTTCGGTAATATACTGGTATTGCATCGCTGATGCGGATGACAAAATGGAAAAGTTGAAAAACCATGTGCGCATCCTTTTTTAGCAACATGGCTCGATTATTAAAATTATGGGTATAAATGTGTCAATTTATGCGTGATCAGATTGAATCCGCCCCTACTCTCGTTTCTCTCCTACACCATCTTTAAGAAAATATGCAACCCACAGTAACGAGATTGATATCAGAGCTATATATGTAACAACAAAGTCGACAGACAACGAATAAGTCAATGCTAGCGACAGCACTAGCAAACACTCTGTATTCCCCTTCCTGATCATAAAGAGAAACACAAAAGAAGCTACAGTAAACAAAAAAATCAGCCCAAGATATAAAATTTGCAAAGAAACCGGCAGGCCATCTGACCCTACTCCAAACAACCATCTGGTAAAAAATGGAACCAACAAAAACATCATCGACTCACCATGCTTCAATGCAGGATTCGGCGCATGTCCTATACGGGCGCGAACAAATGTATCATAGACAGCCC
>CBDULQ010000316.1:0-3264 GCA_965368115.1 uncultured Gammaproteobacteria bacterium
GCAGAAAATATCTGGTCTCGGATACAGCTACATGCTCACGCCGGTTCTATTCAATGTTACTGTGCTTTTATTTATTGCGATTATTTTTAATTTTTTTTTTTCATGGCGTCGTTATCCGGCTATGGCAATCTCACGTTTTACTGAACCGAAACCGGTGGATATTTCACAACAAGTTGATATGGCTGCCATTGAACAGGCTTTGGTCGAGATGGAACAGGTGATTGATGTTACGCCTGGCGATTTACAATATCTGGTCCAATTGAGTCTAAAACATGCCGCTCGCAAGCAGCTAACGCCGCAGCAAATTAAATTGCACCGTTATTATACCAACGGCAAGCACGGTAGAGACTGGTCGGTAAGGCGCGTAATCGATGAGTCCAGTGCGTCAGAATCGCATAAAGACATGGTGATTTATCGCGTGGTCGAAGGCCGGGGCTTTAATTCGGCACACAGTTGCACTCGTGATGAATTCTGTCGCTGGGCGGCACGTGAGGTATTCATTAATAATGGAGATAACTCGCGAAAACCGGGCACCTGAACAAATATGATCAGCATACATCGTATGGGACAGCTTAATTATTATCACTTAATCAAGAGAAATGCAGGAGTCATATTCTATGTATATTTTTAGATTCTTAGTGTTTACATTTCTGACCGGTGTTTTATTGTTTCCGGTAACTGCGCCTGTTCAGGCGGAAAATCTTTCGCACGATAAACATGCCGATGCCCATCATCACTTTGGGGCATCCCAACTTCAGCTCAATCATGGCGAAAAATGGCAAACCGACGCACCCCTGCGTAATGGTATGCAACATATTTACGATGCCGCCATGAAAGCAACCTCAGCCTATCATGCAAAAAAGTTATCCGTGGAGAATGCAAACTCACTGGCCAGTCACATTAACGAACAAATTCAGTATATGATCAGTCACTGTAAACTGGAACCTCAAGCGGACGGCGTACTGCACGTTTTAATCGGGGAACTGCTCGAGGGTGCTGAAGCACTAAAAAAAGATCCACTGGCCGCTGAAGGGCTGCCACGTATTGTCAGGACACTGAATACCTATCCACAATATTTCGAGCATCCTGGTTGGGTGGAACAGCACTAACTCAGCGCGAAGCCGGCCCTGAATCAATCAAATGCGCGGCCCTCCCCGGCTTCTTCATGGGTTTCGCCATCCCGTATATGGTAAATACGCTTGAAGGTCGGAATGATTTTCTCGTCATGAGTGACGACGATAATTGCAGTCTGATATTGTTGCGCCATGCGATTGAGAATGCGAATGACCGATAAGGCTCGCTCACTGTCCAGCGGTGCGGTTGGTTCGTCTGCCAGGATTACCGGAGGCTGGTTGACCAGTGCGCGAGCAATCGCGACGCGCTGTTGCTCGCCGCCTGAAAGTTGCGAGGGCATGGCTCGGGCTCTATGGTCCACATCCAGGGCTTCAAGCAGACTGATTGCTCGTTTCCTGGATTCGCCGTTTTTATTGCCGGCCAGCATCGGTAACAGGGCGATGTTATCCGTAACATCCAGAAACGGGATTAAATAAGGCGCCTGGAATACGAAACCAATCTTATCCCGGCGTAGCGCACGTAAGTCGCGGATGGTCCAGCCATCACGGTAAATGACATGTCCACCCAGGGTCATACTGCCCGAGCTCGGTTCGATGACGGCGCCAAGGCATTTAAGCAGGGTGCTCTTGCCGGACCCGGAAGGACCGATCAATCCAACCACTTCCCCAGGCATGACATGCATGTTAACGTTTTTCAGTGCATCAACCGCGGTATCGCCTTCACCATAACGCTTACGTAATCCCTGAATCAGGATGCCCGTTTCGCTCATACTCACCCCCCTATCGCTTCGGCGGGGTCGACTTTTAATGCAGCGCGTATGGCCAGTACACTCGCCAGAATACAAATGACGACCACGGCAATGAATCCCCGGAGGGCGTCGCCAGGTTCCAGTAACACATACTTGGGGAACATGGGCGCCCAGACGGTCGCGGAAATTTTTCCCACCACAAAGCCGAGGATGCCCAGGCCGACCGCTTGCTGCATGATCATGCCGGCTATGGTTCGATTGCGGGTACCAATTAATTTAAGCACTGCGATTTCACGAATCTTGCTCATTGTCAGCGTGTAAATAATAAAGGCGACAATAGCCGCGCTGACCACTGCAAGAATAACCAGAAACATGCCGATCTGTTTGGACGACGTCGCGATCAACTTGGCCACTAAAATCACTTCCATCTGGTCGCGGGTGTAAACCTGCATGTGTTTCCAGCGCCTTATGGGCTCAGCGACCTGTTCCGCTGAAAAGCCCGGTTTTATTTGCACCAGCACCGCATTAACGTAGGGATTGCTGCTTTGTGAATCGATGACGGCATCCACTAACCCTGGTTTACCCGGTACGTTAAATGCCGGGTTTGCCGACGTACGATTACGCTGATTAACGATGGCATCGTTGTCTTTCAGGAACTGGGCTTCCTGTGCATCTTTTAGCGGGATGAATACCATGGGATCGCCGCCCGATGAAACCATGCGCCGTGTCAGTCCAACAACCGTATAATCGTGGCGGCGAATTTTAATGGTCTGGCCCAGCTTAAAGCCCGTCGCCACATCGGCAACCGCTTCATAATGACTACGGGTAATCTGCCGACCCGCAATCAGGTAAACCGGCATGCCCGGTGCGCCTGGCACTATGCCGACAACCATGGCGCGTACATCTCGGTTGTTCTGCCGTACCTGCATCGTAAGGTAGGTTACATTCGCCGCTCGGGAAACGCCCGGCATACCCTGAATGCTGCGGTATACATCATCATACAGACTGGATGACTCCGCGTAGGGACCGAGGGTGTCTTTCTGTACAACCCACAGGTCCGCGCTACTGTTGTTCAATAACACCTTGGCGTCGTCGACCATGCCACGATAGACGCCAGCCATGGTCAGGGTGACGCCAATCAACAAACCCAGTCCCGCACCCGTAAAGACGAATTTACCCCAGGCATGTAAAACATCGCGTCCCGCCAGGCTGATCATATCGCATCATCCAGCAAACGATCGGTAACCTCGATGCGGCTGTGCCGGCTTAACGCCTGTTGACTATAAACGGCAACTCGATCGCCTTCCTTAATACCCTTGAGTATCTGTACCATCCCATCGAGGCTCGATGCGCCGGTTTCCACCAGGGCGAAGCGCGGCATATTATCTTCAATAATCCATACGCCGGTCTTGCCGTTTATTTGCTTGATACTCGCATTGGGC
>CBDULQ010000317.1:0-3256 GCA_965368115.1 uncultured Gammaproteobacteria bacterium
CTTATATTGCGATTTACATGAGATTAGGTGCAGGTGTATTTCAAGTCAAGTCGAATGCGGGAAGAATCTTTTACAATGCGAAATATCGAGGCTGGCTCAATCACTCTTACGTGGGGTGTCATCGCGCTGTAATGGGGAGTAACCGTTAAAGCGATTTCAACGATTACTGATTTCAATAAATAAAAAATTTATTTTACGGCCTTTCCGCTATCGAATTATCGGAGATCCGCACGGCCTTAAAATCCAAGTCAGTCGGTTAACTGAGTCAGGCCGATTGTTTTACAGACAAAGCAAAATATCTGAACGCTCTTTTTCTATACAGTCTTACTCAATCACACGAACGGTAATACGCTATCCAGTATTGACCCTGTCGTGGCAAGTGCTGCAGCTATCGGCCCGATTCCCACCCGGCATCACGGTTGATCGTTAAATCATCAAAGATTAAGATGGGCGTTCTGACAAAAACTGAAAAAGACCTGGTATCTGCTCAATAAAGTGTGTATCGCTGATTAAAGACAGGTGCTTAAAATAATAACAACACACCACATGGATGTACCTGTATGCGGCACGGCAGTTCATTTACTTCGGCATTTTTTCTGTTAACGAGCTTTTTCACCTGCGTGAGCTGCAGCAGCGGCGGAGGTGGCGATCAGACGTCGCCCGGGGTGAACATCACACCTGTCGATGGCTCAATTGATGTTGCTCCCGACGCAACCATCACCGCGACCTTCAGCGAAGATATACTTGCCATCACCGTCGACTCGTCAAGCTTTTTACTCAACTGTGACGGCGCGCCTTCTGTGGAATCACCTCAGCTCGGTTCTCTGTCGGCCAGTCAGTATACTCTTACCCCTTCCGCCCCACTCGGCCTGCTACAAAGCTGCAGCGTCAACCTCACCAGCAAGATCACCGACCTGAGTGGAAATCCCCTGGGCAATACCGAGTCGATCTTCACAACCCGCGATGGAAGCTGGAAACCGGCTCAGCTCATCGAATATGAAACCAGTTACAATACATCTGCACCGAATATCGCTTCTGCGGACGATAATTTTGCAATTGCCGTCTGGACGCAACGCGACGGAACCCGGGGTAATATATGGGCCAGGGAATATGATCCGGTCAACGGCTGGTCAACCGCTGAATTAATCGAAACCAGCGATGCCAACGCCAGTGAACCGGTCATCGCCATGGACAATGCCGGCAATGCCATTGCCGTATGGCTGCAGGGTGAATTGCCAGCCAGTAGCCTCTGGGCCAATCATTACACCCGTTCAGATGGCTGGGGCACCGCTCGACTGATCGGGATCGACGATTCAGGTGTGGCGAGTTTCCAGCAAATTGGGATGTCGAATAATGGCCATGCACTTGTGACATGGTTGAAATCAAGCGGTGGTCCGCCGGATATTCTGGCGAATCATTACGCGCCCGGCGATGGCTGGGGAAGCCCCGCTCCGATTGAGAACTACGCGGGTAGTGTTGCCCGGCCGACGGTTGCTATCGGCGAAAATGGCAACGGTATCGCGGTCTGGACTCAGTACACCGACTATAAAGACAATGTCTGGGCCAACCATTTTACAGTTGATAGCGGCTGGGGTGTTGCCGAGTCCATCGAAAGCGTGGACAGCGAATATACCAGCTACCCGGTACTGGACATGGATCCCAAAGGAAATGCACTTGTCATCTGGGTACAGTCGAATGGCAATCTCTATGACCCGGCCGCCACATTGTGGAGCACACGCTACGTTTCCGGCAGCGGCTGGCAGCCGGCGATCAAACTCCCCAGCGTACATGATGCAACGGATTTTCCTGCCGTCAGCGTAAGCGATGACGGTGAAGCCATTGCCGTCTGGAGTGATTACGACGGTACCCGTTTCAACCTCTGGTCAAGCCGATATAAACCCACTAAAGGCTGGGATACGGCAACACTCATCGAAACTGACGATGCGGGCCCGGCCATCCAGGCCAGAGTCGCTACTGATAGTCGAGGTAATGCCCTGGTGATATGGCCGCACTATGACGGTAGCCGTAACAACATCTGGTCTAATCGTTACAGGATAAGCGGGGGCTGGGAGCAGGCACGCTTGCTGGAAACCGATGATCTGGGTGGCACAGACACGGCACGCATCTCAGTCAACGGCAACGGCCGGGCATTCGCAATATGGCGACAGCATGATGGTTCGGTCAATAACATCTGGTCCAGTCTGTTTTACTGATTGACGACGGACAGACACGGCCATAAACAATGCACTCGATCCCACACCGTGTAATATTCCCGTGTTCGGATAAAATCCGTTTCCATTGATCAAAGCCTGGTTGATCAGGCAGTTCGGCTACCTGATCAACCAGTATCACACGCCAGGCGTGTCAGGTTTCGATGTTTTACTCAGGTCGCCATACATTCCGGGCAGGGCACCGAATTCGGAAACCAGTCGTTAGCCTCTTTCACCGGCACCGCAGTGGTACTACGGACACCTAGCCAGCGTAATGCCTCCTGCGCCGGCAGTGAACCACAACAATCCTTATGAACAATATGCTCGCCCTTATCGTTAGCCTGTTTCTCTACAAAGTATTCATACATATCAGTTTCTCCTTGGGGGGATGGAAGGATTTCTTGCCACAAACATGACTATGGAATCGGCGTGATTTTGTCGGTTGTCGAACCTGTGTAGAGGCTTTCTGTTTCATTTCCGACAAATTCACTCAGATATTCCCACTCATTTGCGGCTAATAGCCATTGCAGCAAAATCCATTCCCGAAGCTGACGGGCATTCATCGAATTTGACAATAGGTGCGGTGATCAGGCCTTTCTGTGTTAAAAATACACAGTCGGAGATGACTTCAGAACAAGCCCTGCCATCAGTAGTCCTGTTTTATTGAGGAAATTTAAGAAAACGTTCGGATGCGATATATTGATCATTCTTTCTGATCAGTTCTCTCAACCTGACGCCTGACTCGGTAATATCGATAATTTGTCCATTGTGTTTTCCGAAGGCATTTCCAGGCGACAACAGCATCACGCCTTCCGGGGTTTCAAGTACAAGCTTCCTGTTAAGGCCGGCGCCGTGTTTCTGTACAAATCCAAGAAGATAGATTTGCGACAAATCGAACTCCTCGGCCGGCTCACATAATCGAGATGCAATATGGCCGTCCCGTTCACTTACACAGGCCATACCCCGACCCTGACTGAAGGAATAGCGCCCATCATATTTTGTACTCTGAATCAAAGGCCTGTTCGCACAGTGACGATAATCCGCAC
>CBDULQ010000318.1:0-3194 GCA_965368115.1 uncultured Gammaproteobacteria bacterium
ATTTATAAATAATCCGGTCGGCGTATGATGAATCCATACCCCCGCAGCATACAGGAGTGATCATGTTTGGTCTGAATAAATCGATTTCCATGCCGCAGCCGGAACAGGCGCTGCCGGGTCGTGACACACCGATGCCGGTCGCGGATCAGCATTTCGTCAATGGCCATGCCCTGCAGGCGCCGTTTCCGTCCGGGATGCAAAAGGCCTTGTTCGGTATGGGCTGTTTCTGGGGTGCGGAACGCCGTTTCTGGCAACTGGACGGTGTGTATTCCACCGCGGTCGGCTATGCTGCCGGTTACACGCCGAACCCGACATACCAGGAAGTGTGCAGTGGTATGACCGGGCACAACGAAGTGGTGCTGGTGGTTTATGATCCACAGCGTATCAGCTATGCGGAGTTGCTGAAATGTTTCTGGGAGTCCCATGACCCGACCCAGGGTATGCGCCAGGGCAACGACCGGGGCACCCAGTATCGTTCCGGAGTCTACACCTCCGATGATGAACAGGCGCAGCTGGCCGAACAGAGCAAACGCCAGTATCAGCAGGCGCTGGACAGTGCGGGGCTGGCGACCATCACGACGGAAATCCTGCCGGCTCCCGAATTTTATTATGCGGAAGATTATCACCAGCAGTATCTGGCCAAGAACCCGAATGGCTACTGTGGTCTGGGCGGTACATCGGTGACGTTTCCCGCATAGGCCTCGATCAACCGGCGCGGTATGGTTACTGGTTATTGAAAATGATCAGCGCCGCGCCACTCATGATCAGCAGTCCACCCACCACGACGCTCGCGTTCAGATGCAACTCGCGAAAAATCAGCCAGGCAAACACCACCACGAAGGCCGGATAAGTGATTTCGATCAGGCTGGCCAGGGTGGCGTTTTTGTTGCCGATCGACATGAACAGCAACACGCTGGCGAGTACGCTGGTGACACCGATACCGAGAATGGCAAGCTGATCGAAACGGGTCAGGGTGGTAAACGTGTGCAGATCCTGGCGCAGGGTGCCGGTAAAGAACGGCAGGATCAGCAGCAGCGGAATGACAGTCAGCAGCAGTACGCTGTACAGGGAGAGTTTCTTCAGTGCGTGGTCGATCAGGGGGTAGTGAATGCCCCAGATCAGCCCGGCACCGATGGCGGTGATATACCAGGGTATTTGCACGGGAAGGCGGCTCGTTCAGGCGGTTGTATTGGCTGAATCAATCAGCAGGTCCATCATTTTGTCCGATGCGCCGAGATGGCTGGCGATGCGAATCTCCACCTCAGGATAATCAGCTTTGCACTGGTTGACAATGTTCGGGATGTCTTCGACCACGTGGCGACCCGAGTTCAGGAAGTAGGGCAGCACGATGATCGAGCTGGCGCCCTGTTCGGCACAGCAGCGAATGCCGTCCGGGATCAGCGGCTCCGCCAGTTCCAGAAAACAGCACTCCACGATCGGGTATTGCTGCTCGCATTGAGCGCGCAGTCTGTCTGCGGTGGCACGCACTTCGTTGTTGGATTCGGCGCGTCGGCTGCCGTGTGCGATGACGAGTAAAGCATTCATAATCTAGTCCTGCGTACTGATAAAATCTCGGTAACGATCCAGCGCCCGTTGCCGGGATTCCGCCAGATCGACGATGGGTTCCGGGTATTCCGGCTGGCGATGTTGCGGCAGCCAGTGATCCACATAGTCCAGGCCGGCGTCGAAGCGCTCGGTCTGCGTCTGCGGATTGAAAATCCGATAATAGGGCGCCGCATCCACACCGCTGCCGGCCACCCATTGCCAGCCCATGGCATTGTTGGCCAGGTCCGCGTCGACCAGAGTGTCCCAGAACCAGCGGGCACCCTGCAACCAGCTAATTCCAAGGTTTTTCGTCAGCAATGAGGCGACGATCATGCGCACCCGGTTGTGCATCCAGCCGGTCTCCCAGAGCTGTTTCATTCCGGCGTCGACGATCGGGATGCCGGTTTCGCCGCGACACCAGCGCTGGAACTGTTTTTTACTGCTGCGCCAGAAGCGTGTGTTGTAGCCCGGGTTCATCGGCTGGTCGCTGGTGTGCGGGTAGAACCACAGAATCTGGTGGGCGAATTCGCGCCAGATCAGTTGGCTGAGAAATTTCTCCGCCGCCTGGGCCGGGCGGCTACCGGCGGCGCCGGACAGCAGGGGCAGCAGTTCGATGTAAATCTGCTGCGGGGTAATTTCACCAAAATGCAGATGCGGCGACAGCTGCGAGGTGCCGTCGACGGCCGGCCGGTCACGCTGCTCGGGATAATCGTTCAGGCTGTTCTCGATAAATCCGTGCAGTTGCTGGTGAGCGCGCCGTTCACCGGGTTGCCAGTAGTTGTGCAGTTTGTCGTGCCAGGGGTGGGGATCGAGTAGATCCAGTGGCTGCGGTTTCACGCCTCGCAGGGCCGGCTGGGTGGCGCACTGTTTCAGTTTGCGGCTGTCGTTGAGCGGTTTGTAATGACTGTACAGTTCATCCAGCAAGGATCGCGTGCGTTTGTAGAACGGGGTGTACACCCGATACGGCGCCTGTTGCTGGTTGACCACCCGACCCGGCTCGAACAGCAGGTTGCCATGTGCCGCGAATACCTCGATACCCTGCTGCCGAAGCTGTTCGCCGATCTGCTGGTCGCGTTTGATGAGCTGCGGGTCGTACAGTCGATTGAACGCCAGCTGCGTGGCGCCACTAACCTTGATCAGTTGTTGTAAAGCCTGGCCGGACGGCCCCTGCAGGGTGATCAGCCGCAGGCCGTAATGATCCAGGTTCTGCGCCAGGCGTTGCAGGCTGTGATGCAGCCACCAGCGCGAGGCGCCGCCCGGCGCCCAGGGCTGTTCTTCATCGGGGGCATGTATGTAAACAGGAATGATGCGGTCGCTATGGGCCAGCGCCCAGTGCAGGGCCGGGTTGTCGAGCAGACGCAGGTCACGGCGAAACCAGATCAGGGTGGTGATCATGCGCTGAACGCCGGGATGATGCGTTCCATGCGGTCGAGGGCGGTCGAGTGATCGGAACCCAGACTGGCGCCGCCCAGTTGATCCAGACGCTGGGCATAGGTTTCGGAGAATTCCCCGCCAAATAACACCGGGATGTCGACCGATTCGATGCACTGGCGCAGAGCCTGTTCCAGTGGGTCGCTCCAGTTCAGGGTCGGGCTGCCGGACAACAGGATGGCCGATACCCGGGTGCGGCTGACCACCAGCGGCAACTG
>CBDULQ010000319.1:0-3166 GCA_965368115.1 uncultured Gammaproteobacteria bacterium
GGACGGATGAAAAACGAGTCGCCGGCATTGGCGGCACCGCCCGGGGTAATTTCCATGCCGTCCACGTTCAACGGGCCAGCGCCTGACGCAACCGTCACCCCATCACTGAGTCGCAACACATTGTAGTTGACGCCATCGAAGCTGACTTCGTAATCGGATACGGTCAACGCGGTGACATCGGTAATGCTGTACACCAGGGAACCGGTTCCGGTGTTAGTGGTATTGGGCACGGCTGTGGTGCTCGGACCGACAAATGTCGCCGGCGACCCGGCACTGACACTGAATGCGGAGGTGCTGGTACTGCTTGAACCCAGCGCCAGCAGATCGACACTGGCGTCATCGGCGACACCATCGGTGAAGTTGGTTAATACCAGGTTGTTACCCAGCGGGCTGGGTCCACCGGCGGATTCAAATTGAATGTTACTGCCGTGCAACGAAAACGTCAGGCTCACACCGGGTGTGGTGCCGGCCAGCGTGTAAGTGCCGTCACCATTATCAGTGACATTGGCATCGGCTACGATACCGGTCGCACCGAACAACAATCCGTCGGCAATGTCCTGATTAGTGTCGCCGGCACCGACGGTGTAAGAAACACTGACTGTCTGACCATCAAACTGTAAGTCGAAAGCCAGGGTATCGCCGACATCGACACCGTTGTTCAAATAGTCACCGCCGAACATACCCTGTAAATGGCCGGTGGGCACGGTACTGAAAAAATTCGTGCCCATATCGCCGTTCAAATCGTAACCCTGAATATGCTGGGCATTGAAGGTGTTTGCCAGTGCAATGGCGGTACGGCCCAGTCGATTCTGCGCCGAGTCAAGAATACTGTTGCGAAAATCCAGCAAACCGCCGAGTTCGCCACCGGTGATGGAACTGGTGATATCCACCGTGGCGCCCGATCCCTGCAGCGCCACCGCGACTCGATCCGGTTGTGCGACATCGGGTTGCGCCACCAGGTTGACCGATACCGAACCGGTCACCAGCAACTGTCCCGTACCGGCTAGAATATTGAGTGTACCGTCATTCTGCTCCACCACGTTCACGGAAATCTTTTCCGCCAGTTGTTTGATCAGTGCGTCGCGCTGATCGAGTAGATCGGCGGGACGATTCTGAGAACCGCTGAGACGGTTGATGGTGTCATTGAGTCGCGCCAGCTCAGTGGTGATGGCATTGATTTCATCCACTTCACCGCGAATGCGTCCTTCCACTTCATCCTGGATTTCGGTGAGATCTTCAGCCAGCGAATTGAAGCGGGTTTCAAGAATTTCGGTGGCGCCCAGCAGGGCGACCCGCGGCGCATTCGCGGAGGGATCGTTGGCCACATCGTGCAGCGCATTGAAAAAGGTATCCAGTGCCGGCATCAAACCCGCCTGGTCATCGGCGATAAGATTTTCCACACGGGAGGCATAGGATTCGAACAGGCTGAGACGCGAGGTACTGGACGTAAAGTCACGCAGGTTGATGGTGTTAAAGTCATCGATGATGCGCTTGATATCCTGCACATCCACACCCTGGCCAATGTACTCGCTGCCGAACTGTTGTGGCAGGCGCGCGTTCAGCTCCACGCGCTGGCGGCTGTAATCTTCATTGCCGACATTGGCAATGTTATGGGATGTGGTGGCCAGCGCCGCCTGATAAGCGCGTAAGCCACTTAATGATGTTACCAGTAAATCAGCCATCGGCCTGTCTCCATACCCGATATCCGCGACACGGAATACCGGACGTCATTAACTTAGCGGCGGCTGCGCATCATTCTTTAGCGCAGACACGCGAGTTTTTAATAACTCGCTGTTTTGAATACGATTAATTTTTCCGGCATAGTCCGGGTCCGTGGCATAGCCGGCGCGTTGCAGCTCACGACTGTAAGCCTCGGGATCGAAACCATGCTCCAGCGCACGCTGATAACGCGGATTCGACTTGATAAAGGCGACATAGTCGGCAAAAGCTTCGCCCAGTGAGTCGTAAGCCCGAAACTGGGCTCGCTCACGTTGCATGGCGCCGTCGCGATATTCCAGCGTCGACACGGTCACCGTTTTACCCTGCCAGCGCGCATCCGCCTTGATGCCGAACATGGCATAACTGTTACTGCCGTCCGGCATACTGCGCATGTGGCGACCCCAGCCGGTTTCCAGGGCCGACTGTGCAACCAGCACTTCTGGCGCCACCCCCAGCTCGTTGGCGGCGCGTACCGCATGTGGCCAGGTGTCCTTGATAAAATCGTCCGCCTGTTGCCAGCCGGTACTGCTGTTTTCAATCGTCGCAGGCCGGTTTTCATAGGGGTTATCGATGGCAAACCAGCGCGCAACGGCAGCTCGTGTCGGCACCGGTGCATTCATGTATTCTCCGATCGACCGTCCCGGCTCGGTTGGCGCCTGCGGCGGACTCAACTGGCGTTCGATGACTGCGGCCAGTCCGACGCCCTCACCATTGGCGACATTAAGGCTGATCTGCTTGTCGAACATATCCTGATAAACACGTTGCTGATTGCTGGAAAACAGTTCGCTCTCCGGCAATGAATCGCGCATGCTTTTCAACATCATCTGTACGAACAGCGACTCGAACTGTTTGGCGACTTTTTTAATCGCTTCGGGACTGTTTTGTTGTGCGTCTTTGCGCAGCTCGCTAAAGCCCTGGAAGTCGGTATAGATGTCAGGTTTCGATATCATGGCAATTAAAAACGAGTGTCCTCAAATACACCATCAAATTACGATCAGTTCCGCGGTTAAGGAACCCGCCTGTTTGAGTGCTTCCAGTATCGCCACCAGATCACCCGGCGCGGCACCAACTCGATTTACCGCCTGCACAATGTCGTTCAGTGAAACACCGGCATCAAACAGGAACATGCGACTGTCCTGCTGCTCCACTGAAATCTGACTGTCTGGCACAGTAACGGTTTGTCCACCACGACTGAACGGTTGCGGCTGACTGACCTGGGTGTCTTCCTGAATGGTGACCACCAGGCTGCCGTGCGCAACAGCGGCCGGTTTAACCCGTACCGTGGAACTGATCACCACGGTACCGGTACGCGAATTCACGATTACCCTGGCGGGCGCCGCATCGGTTTTCACTTCCAGGTTTTCCAGGAAAGAGACGAACTCGACTTTCTGATTCGTCGTAGGCGGTGTTACTACCTGTACCGATACCGCATCCAGCGCATGAGCAC
>CBDULQ010000320.1:0-3158 GCA_965368115.1 uncultured Gammaproteobacteria bacterium
GGTGATAGTGCATGGCGCCGGTCTTGCGATGGCGATATTCCTCGACGGTTAAATTCAGCGAATCGATCTGTTCACTTCTTAACCACTCGAAAGCAGGGTGAACGGTGTCCGGTTTTAAGATGACTGCAGCCATTGAAACATCCAATCGTTTTTGATCTGGTAAGATCTGTTCAAATTTTGATCAGCGGCAGGCATGGTTCGCCTGCCGCCCCTGTCCACCCGCGGCAGCCGCCTGCGATGTCGGCGCATCGGCGAGTAGATATAATGAATACTCTGACTCGATTGTAACTCATTCATTCCCCGACTGCTGCCCGCATCCTGCTTGCGGGAAGTGCAGCCAGGCCGCATACTCTCCCTATCTAAAAAATCAATTAATCGATCACCAACACTATGCTCATTCCATTGACCGCCGACGAGCTGCGCCCGCGCTGCACCGCCGAAGACCTGCCCTTTTCAACCACTGCAGAACTCGAAGACTTACCGGGTATATTGGGCCAGGATCGCGCCCTTCAAGCGGTGGAGTTCGGCATCGGTGTACCCCACCGGGGATTTAACCTCTATGTCATGGGCCCGTCCGGCCTGGGCAAGCACGGCATCATGCGCAAATACCTGGCCAACAAGGCGAAGGACGAGGCCAATCCCTCCGACTGGTGTTATGTGCGCAACTTCGAACAGGACTACAAGCCCCGCGCCATCCGCCTGCCCGCAGGCCAGGGTCGTGCCTTTAAGAAGGACATGAAAAACCTTGTAGAGGATATGGGCAAAGCCATCAACGCCGCCTTCGAAACCAACGAGTACCAGGAAGAAGTGCAGCACATCGAGAAGCTGTTCGAGCAACAGCAGTCATCTATCATCGATGCCCACATGGACAAGGCACTGGATCAGGACATCCATCTCAGCTCCACACCCTCGGGTTTCATGCTCACACCGATGCGCGATGGTAAGGTACTCAGCGAAGAAGAATACGAAGCCTTGCCGGAGAAGGAAAAACTCGCCATCGACCAGCGCGTGGAAGAATTGCAGACCGAACTGGAATACCTGGTGCCGGAAATTTCCCGCCAACGCCGCGACCATAACATCAAGATCAAGAAACTGAATCGCAAGATCGCCCGCTTCGCCACCCAGGACCTGATCAACGACGTGATCAAGCGTTACAAATCCTACGCGGATGTGGTGGGTTTTTTAAAAGCGGTGCAGGATGACATTCTCGATCACCTGGATTATTTCGCCGAGCCCGAAGAAGACGAACAGAGCAACACCAGCTCCGCCGAAATCACCACCAACGAAAAAGCCCTGGAACGTTACCAGGTCAATCTGCTGGTGGATCGCGGCAAACAGGAAGGCGCGCCCTTCGTGTATCTGGATAACCCCACTTATCACAACCTGATGGGCCGTATCGAATACGAAGGCCGCAGTGTTGGCCCCACCACCAACATCGGTTTGATCAAGGCGGGCGCACTGCTGGAAGCCAACGGCGGATACCTGGTCATCGATGCGCACAAGATTCTCAGCACACCCATTGCCTGGGAAGCCTTGAAACGTTCGTTGTACGCCAAGAAAGTAAAAATCGAATCGCTGGACCAGGTCCTCAACACCGACACCACAGTGACCCTGGAACCTGAAGCGATTCCACTGAAGATCAAAATCATTCTGCTTGGCAACCGGCAGACCTATTACCTGCTCCACGAAATCGATCCCGACTTCGCCGAGCTGTTCAAGGTGGAAGCGGACTTCGACGAAGAAGTACCCAGAAGCGACGACTATGTCATGCAATACGCACGACTCATCGCCTCACGCGCGCGCAAGTTCGAGCTAAAAGACCTGGATGCCAGTGCCGTCGCACGACTGATCGAATTCAGTTCACGACTGGCGCAGGACTCGGAAAAACTCTCCACCCGTTTACGCACCATCGACGACCTGCTGATCGAAACCCAGTACTGGGCCAAGCAGGCACACCGTAAACTGATCACCGACGAAGACGTACAGGCTGCCATCAATGCCCAGGTCAAACGCACCGAGCGCATTCAGACGCTGATTCAACAGGACATCCAGCGCGGCACCCTGATGATCGACACCGACGGCGAAGCGGTCGGACAGATCAATGGTCTTTCGGTGTTCGAAGTCGGCAAATACAGCTTCGGTCAACCGTCCAGGATTTCCGCCAGCGTACACATGGGCGACGGCAAGATCATCAACATCGAACGCGAAGTGGATTTAAGCGGCAGTATTCACGACAAGGGCGTACTCATACTCTCCGCCCTGCTCGCCAGTCGCTACACCCGCGACACCCCGCTGTCCTTCTCCGCCAGCATCGCCTTCGAACAATCCTATGGCCACATCGACGGCGACAGCGCCTCACTGGCCGAACTCTGCGCGTTAATTTCCGCGCTTACCGATATCCCCTTAAAACAATCCTTCGCCGTCACCGGCTCACTCAATCAGCAGGGACTGGTACAGGCCATTGGCGGCGTCAACGAAAAAATCGAAGGCTTCTTCGACATCTGCCTGCAACGCGGACTCACCGGTGACCAGGGCTGCATCATTCCACAGGTCAACGTGAAGAACCTGGTATTGCGGCAGGATGTGGTGGATGCTATCGAGGATCGGATGTTCAATGTTTATCCGGTGGAAGACTTTGATCAGGCGCTGGAGGTTTTGACCGGATTACCTGCCGGAGAGAAACTGGCGGATGGGAGTTATGAGAAGGATTCTTTGAATGATCGGGTGGTTAAGCGGTTGTGTCAGTTTGCGAAGTTGCGGAAGGGGATGTTGAAGGAGAGTTCCTGATTTAGCATTTCTATGCTTGTCTGGGTTCTTGTTGGTGCCCACTCAAGAGCTGGTGCTAATCTTTTTACGTTCTGTTTCGCCTCCTCGGCAACCGCTCCTGCGTTGCTCTACCTCCTGCATCCATGCAGTCGTGGCGAGTCACTTTTTCTCTACTCGGCTCTGGCCTCCTGCTTCGCTCTACCTCCTGCATCCATGCAGTCGAGCAAGAAAAAGTAACCAAAAAGTGCCGCCCCAAGCCAGTTTGCCCTTCGGGTGCCCGAGCCTTGTTAACGCGGATTCTGTTGGTGTTTCCTATGTTGTCGTTCTAGCAGTTTATCGGCCGGGTCGGCTCGATTCGCTTCCATGCTCATTTCGCCTCAAATCGCCATCCC
>CBDULQ010000321.1:0-3106 GCA_965368115.1 uncultured Gammaproteobacteria bacterium
ATATCAGTATCAATATGCCCA
This sequence comes from uncultured Gammaproteobacteria bacterium, assembly GCA_965368115.1. GTDB lineage: Bacteria > Pseudomonadota > Gammaproteobacteria > SZUA-229 > SZUA-229 > CBDULQ01. The sequence continues at coordinate 22 of CBDULQ010000321.1, forward strand.
GCAATACACTGGCTAAATCACCCATCGATGAGGCCATTACCTTCGTCGCCATGCACGCCAGTATCGAAAATCGCGAAGGCCGTATCCCACAGGGCCCTTCCCTGGACGTCACCTTCATGCTACCCGGCGCCCTGGAAATACCTCCTTTCACAGGAATGCGCATGGGTGGTTACACACAGGAAGAGAACACTCTGTATTTCGAAACAGCGGTTCCGGAACACATACTCAACTCCAACCAGGCTCCGGAATATGTCGCTGCCGTGATGCTGGATGTTGTAGATCACGCCGAACAATTTTTCGTGGAAAATAAAATCAGCTTCGATCAGGCGACCTGGCACCAGGCTATCGAAAATCTGACGCGATCGAAGCCAGTCGCCCGTCCCATTCATTGAGCAGGAATAGATAATGAGCCAGATAGGTATTTTCTTCGGCACCGACACAGGTACCACCCGACTGATTGCCAAGAAGATGGCGAAGCAACTTCCCGAGGGTATCGCCAGCAAGCCACTGAACGTCAACCGCATCGATGCCGCCGACCTGCTGAACTACGATGCGCTGATTCTCGGCACACCCAGTTATGGCGAAGGTCAGGTACCCGGCATCTCTACCGGTGTAAAACAGGGCAGCTGGGAGGAGTTTCTACCGCAACTGGCTGGTCTCGACTTTACCGGCAAGCGAATCGCTCTTTATGGCCTGGGCAATCAGGACAAGTATGGTAGCCGCTTCGCCAGTGGACTGTTTCAGTTATATGAGGCCTTTAAATCCGCAGGTGCAGACATCGTCGGTAGCTGGCCGACCGATGGCTATGAATTCGAATATTCCAGGGCAGTCGTCGATGGTCGGTTCGTCGGGCTGGTTATCGACCAGAATAGCCAGGGTATGCAGACAGAAGAGCGCATGAAAACCTGGCTGGACCAGGTAGTGCCTCAATTGCTGGAAGAAAGCCAGACTGCAGCCGCAGTCGGCTGATCAGCTTTCGACCGTAAATACCAGGTAAATAAAAGCCAGAACACCGATAGCGATCAGCGACAAGGTAACCGGACTCATGCGCCGGACGATCATATTGGTCATCTGGCCCTGCTCGACAAAATGAGCGTCTTTAAGGCGCGGCATGATATCTTTGACGATCGCCTGCATATCGAATATCGACTGATTGCCCATAAATGGAATAAACACTTTACCGATGAGAATCATGTTATTTGAATAATAGATCTGATCGCCCTTACCCGCCGCATACTTTCTAGATCCATTCTTTACCAACACCAGATCCCCCGCATAACCCAATTCGACAGCATACATCCTGTTAATAAAATACACAGCGCCAAGCATCATAACAGGCATGCTGATAAAAATCGGATCCAGGACCAGTTTACTGTCGATCGAAAACAGGCCCGCAAAACTGACCACCATTAAAACCAGAACAGCAATTGATACAAACCTGATCATCCGGATTTGCCGGGTATTCTTCTTTAACCACTGAACATTCAGGGCATCGATATCGATTTCAGGCTGATGCTCAGATTCCGTCAATGAGTTATCTTCTGCTCGTCGAGCCTGATAAAAGGCCAATCCGAAACCGGCCGCAAGAAACACCACAAACAAACCCATAGCAACATTTTCCAGCAAGGTGTAATAGGCGCTCTCCGCTCTCAGTTGCATCAATTTTTTCTCGATCTCACCCGGCCATTGAACATCGATCACATCCCCATTGTAATCGAAGACATGTATCGCAATACCAACCATGTCGGTCACCAGCACTCGATCACCCAGACTGGCAATATCCCTGGGGCCTGACTCTTCCGGCAACTCAGGCGAACTCAGATAACCCCAGTCACCATCAAAGATCGATACCCGCCCATAGGCCATGTGGGTGTCCATATTGTTAACCCACCAGCGATCTCCAACCCGGGCAAAAGAGTATGGAAACCGCCCGCCAGGTATCTTTCGACCCGTAACAGGAAAACTACGAAGGATGCCGGCAAAATGCTCGGTTTCAGACCTGATCTGCTGCACCAAATGATGATTGGTATCGACGACATACAAATCCCCATCGATTAACCTGATCTGATTTGGAAATTTATAGCCCTGCTCTTTTCTAGCCAACTCACGACCCTGAGCATCGAATTTATAAATGTTATGGTAAGGGGTATCAGCCAGATATACGTTGTCATTAGACCAGTCGATCGCGACACGGAATGCAGAATCGAAGTCACGTAACCGGTCGCCGAACACCTGGCAATGTTTTGTCAACATATCACAACGATACAAGCCTTCATCAACCGGCTGAGCTGGAGACTTGAGATCGGAAATACGCAGAAACGCCATCACATTATCCAGTAATGACGGATCGAAATGTCCTCGCCTTAGCAGAAGGTCACCATTGGAAAAAACGCCAAAATCTCCGACCAGATCGTAAACCCCGTAGTCCTCCAGCCTGTACTCACCCAGCAGTCTCATGTCCGGTGACAGCTTGTACAGGCTATCCCTGATATTGATATACAAAGCCCCATAAGGATCAGACTGCATCTGGGCCGGTCCGCGTACTGAAACGAGTTGATCACGAGCCCAGTATTTGAAACTCAGGATGGCGATGGCGGTTATGATGATGGAAAAGGCAAGAACCGGATTGACGTTGTTGTTCATGATTATTCCCTGTCGTGGTGGTTTTATTATAGATGACTTGAATGGGTTTTCGGTGATTTACGGGAGTTGTCTTTTCTATTTGCTGAATGGTTTTGGTTTTTTGGTTTTCTTCAGAATGTTTGATCGAGAGCGACCCAGGATGCCAGAGCCGAGGATCAGGGAGAAGTGTTTAGGCTAGGTTTATGTTTTTTGGTGCCAGCTCAAGATCTAGTGCTAACCTTTTTATATAGGGTTTCACCTGCTCGGCAACCTCTCCTCGGCTTTGTCTCCTGAGTCGCTCTACCGCCTATATCCCTATAGGCGTGCGTTGCTCTATCTCCTGCATCCATGCAGTCGTGGCGATTTACTTTTTCTATCTGGCGCCAGCTCAAGAGCCACCGCTAATCCTTTTACGTTCTGTTTCGCCTCCTGGCGAGTCACTTTTTCTCTACAGCAAGAAAAA
>CBDULQ010000322.1:0-3101 GCA_965368115.1 uncultured Gammaproteobacteria bacterium
CTTTTTTCAATAGGGTTTCGGTCCAACCACAATATTGCCGTTCTTGTTGTATTCATAATATGGAACTTCAAGAGGCGCAACATGAGGAGAGGCAGGGACACCGGCCACGTCATAGACAAACATGTGGCGTTCAAGATCGAGGTTGTCGCGCGCATCAGCGCAGGTGATAACGCCTTTGAATATTTGCTCGTCGGAGACTGTCAGATCGCCATCATGATATTGAATGGTTCCGCAGCCATACCAGATTCTACCCTCCTGTAAATGAGCGACCCCGTCATTGACCCATGCGGTAAAAACAAAATATTCCGGCTTTATCGAACGGTAATGCCCACCAAACGACTCCGACTGCATGCGATCTGTCACGTATTTTATGACTTTCGTAGGGGTGTATCTGGACAGCCATTCTATTTGCTCGGGTGTTCTTCGATATACCCAAACAGTGCCGAAATCACTTTTGTGCTCCACAAGTTTCCCAATGGCCTGATTTGAAATATCGATTTCAGTTTGCCATTGGTATATTGCACTGTCTGGTGGGGTCATGGATTTGAAGAATGGTAGAAGTGCAATGGTCAGGCCAGAAACGGTTAACGCTATTACAGAATATTTCAGTGCGGCTTTACGACTCATAATGGATTTCTCTCGCTACTCCAAAGATCAAACGCGTGTTGGCGAGGGTGTTATTTTTTGTTTCTGTCCGGTTCCAAATTTCTCGTGAAAGTAGAGGGTGTGCTCTTGTTGGTCGGGTTATGCATTATCAACTTCCGCATTCCATTGTTCTTCGTAGCCGGCCTGTTCTAAATATCCGCCAATCGAGTTGTAGAGCTTTTCAGTCCAGTACTGAGAGCTGCCATCGCAAGGTAAATCGACGTTACCTTTTGCGGATCGACTGGCCATCGACCAGAAGAACTGGCTTAAATGAATGGCTTCGTCTCTGGATTTGACTTCGTCGTTCTGAAGAATTTCTTTGGCCAGGGCATCGTTCAGCGTGTCCGCAAAAAACAGAGCGACGATTTTCTCTTCTTCGTAGGTGTACTCGATCATCGCGCTTCTCCTGTTTCAATCACATTCGGTATGCAGTGATAAAAAGGCTTCCAGGCCACTGTTGTCCCACCTGGACGTCATTCCTGCGAAAGCGGGAATCCAGCGACCGTGATGCTTATACCCATTAATCACTCACTGGATACTTACTTTACCGGGCATGACATAATGTTTACTGCACTATTCAGAATCAATGGCGGTAAACCTGAGTCCCTTTAAACCATGTTGTTCAACCGATTGCCTGAACGCCTCAGTGCAATACAATGTGGTGCCGCCGTCGATGGCCAGGGTAAACAGGGCAGGGGCGGAGGGTTCCTGATCGTTTTTCAGCACCAGCTTTTCGATTCGATCGAAAGAGCCGTCGTTGTAGTAAATTGATTGGGTCCGCTCGATGTCGACAATGGCACTGTCCAGTTGCCGGACCGGATTGGCGAACAGGTATGAGCCGGTGTCACAGATTAAAGGGTAGTATTCCACGCTATCGCTGATGAGTGCATCAAGCCGGGATTTTGCATGGTCGCTCACGATGAGGTCGTAGCCGCACCATTGCGACAGGTCCGGCTGAGTGGTCGCGCCGCTGTCGCCTTCCATAAAGCTGAGCACCGGCGCCGTCCATTTGAACTTAAGCGGTTTGCCGAAACCTTCGATATCGAAATCTTCCATTTTCTCGACGATGTCCATGTCATCGAAAGCGGCATACATGCAATGGTCCAGGTCTCTGTCGACGCGGTAAAAACTCATAGGTGCTTCCTAACTCACTGTTCTCAGATCGGTCTGGCCTTTGTCGGTGAGGATGTCGGGCAGGTTCCTGGCATCCTGCAACTTGAGACGAATGCCCTGTAATTTGCTGATTAAATCACTTTTACCCGATGCGCTCACTATATCACGCCTCACCCAGTCGGCATATTTATCGGTATGCAGGTAGCTGTGTCCTACCGCGTTAGGCATGATGGTGCCGGTCGCGTATTTGTGTTTGGTCGGCAGCCAGCAGCCGTTGTAAGGATCGTTGATGCGAAGGTAAGCGAACAGTTTGAATCGGGCCGCCGCGTGGGAGGGGTGGCGGGAACAGACGATATGGTGTGCGTGCCAGTGTTTGTTTAAGCGGAAGGCACCGGCGGCCCGTAAATGCAGACCCAGCTTCTCCGAGTTACCGGCATTCTGCGCTTCCTTGACCCGTTCAGCCAGTTTCATGCGGCTGTGCTGTTCCCGATACTGATCCAGCTTCATCTGCAGGTTGCTCATGTTTTCCAGCTTGCTGCATTCCCTGATCATGAACGCCCGCTCACGTTTCGCGAGATTCTGCGGTTCATCCTTCAATTTATCGCGCATGCTGGTGAGTGCTTTCTGGGCATTTTCCAGCGCCACGTCCAGGGCCGATTTGAGATGGGTTTCCTGTACGGTATCCGAAGGTTTGATGTTCATTCCATGAGGCCTTTGCTGTTAACGCGTAAAACTTTTCTGGGGTGGTGCAGGTGTTCAGTATCGTATTTGAGCCGGTTACCGTTTTCTGCGATCAGGTCGATAAAATCGGCACCGCCTGTTCCTGTTCTTACAGGGTCACATCAACCGGAGATTATGCGAGTAATTTGTCTTATTTGTGACAGGTGTTATCAGAAAGGATGAGGCATTTCCCAAACTCGGCCCAACCTGACTCACACCTTATGGTTAATGCGCCCATTGACTGTTTTTTGATCAGATGCTGAAGTGCGGTCGATGCCGGGGTTTACTGCAGTCGACGTGGAATCATGTGCGCACGGTGAATAGACGGCTGGCTGTATGAGCCTGGAGCAGGCTTTTATATTTACAGGTAAATCAAGTATATTGCCCCTCATGAAACCAACAATCGACCACCTGCCACCCCTCAAACAACAGGAACTCGGCCGTGTCGCGGAGATCATCCGCGAGCGCTGTGACGACCTGGAAATGATCCTCCTGTTCGGCTCCTACGCCCGCGGCGATTACAAGGTCGCCGAAGACCTGGCCCCGGACCGCAAATCCGGCCATGTCTCCGACTACGACATCCTCGCCATCACCGCCGGCCCGGACAGCGCCAGAGACACCAC
>CBDULQ010000323.1:0-3084 GCA_965368115.1 uncultured Gammaproteobacteria bacterium
GGGCGAAATATAGGGACATATTTCGTAATCTCTCTACCCCGACCAGATTAGAACCCGCTCGCAGTTTGCGAGCCGGTAAAAGAAATAACCTGTCCGGCAGGACAAACCACAAGATACTGCGCCTGTAGCTCATCCGGATAGAGCATCGGCCTTCTAAGCCGAGGGTAGCAGGTTCGAGTCCTGCCAGGCGCGCCAGTTTATGGTGGGTGTAGCTCAGTTGGTAGAGCCCCGGATTGTGATTCCGGTCGTCGTGGGTTCAAGTCCCATCATCCACCCCATTTTTCGCCCGCTGTGTTAGGTACGCTTCGCGGTGGAGTCCCTACGGGACAGCAGATTTGCGGGTCGTCTCGACAATGTGCTCCTGCATTGTCTACCCGCTACATCCATGTAGCTGTATACCCGCAAATACGGTTCAAGTCCCATCATCCACCCCATTTTTCGCCCGCTGATGAAGAACGCTTCGTGGAGGGTGTTCTTAAGGCCGATCGGCCAGAAACCAAAATCTATTGATATCCGCCATCGAGCTGGGGCTTGATCCTTGTTGCGTTTCCACTTTGCAGTGGGCCACCACCAGCGGACATGCCGTCAGCCCGGTACACGGGTTTTTCCAGGTCATATCCCAGGCTGCCGACTGCTGCTGAACACGACAAAACCGTAACAGCCGGCCGATTTTGGTATATAATGTCGCGCCTCGTGTAGCGGTCCAGGACTCTGGGCGACACGGAACCATGCCGCTCTGGTGGAATTGGTAGACACGCCAGATTTAGGTTCTGGTGGGGAGACCTGTCCGAGTTCGAGTCTCGGGGGCGGCACCATTTTTGTTCTGGGCAAGCGATAAGGTCATCCTGTGCGGGTGGCGGGAGACGGCGGGAGGTAATGCCGATTCGCTGATCAGACAACTGAATTTTCTGCTTAAAAACTGAAATCGTTTTTTCGGGCCGGAGGACTACCCGGGTCTGAATCAATGGTCACTTTATATAAAGAGGTTTGCGATGCAAGTTTCACTGGAGACTGGTGAAGGTCTCGAACGTAAATTAACTATCCAGGTGCCCGCCGAGGACGTCGACAAAGAAGTGGAGAGTCGTCTCAACTCGATGAAATCTCGTGTCAAGATCGATGGTTTCCGCCCGGGTAAAGTGCCATTGAAAATCATCAAGCAACAATACGGCGCCCAGGTGCATCAGGAAGTGGTTGGCGATGTGGTACAGAACACGTTTCGAGAAGCCGTGGTCAAGGAATCCCTGAAGCCTGCCGGCATGCCAAGTATCGAAGCGAAAAACATGAAACTGGGTGAGCCGCTGGAATACGTGGCGACTTTTGAAGTATACCCGGAAATCGAGCTGTCCGATTTTACTGCACTGGAAGTTGAGCGCAGCAAGGCGGAAGTCACCGATGCCGACGTCGACAACATGATGGAAACGCTGAAGAAGCAGCGCATCACTTACGATGCGGTTGAGCGTCCTTCTCAGGATGGCGATCAGATCACCATCAGCTTCGAAGGTTTTGTCGATGGTGAAGCCTTTGAAGGCGGCAAGGCTGAAAATGTACCTGTTGTGATTGGTTCAGGTAGTATGATTCCCGGTTTCGAAGAGGCGTTGGTCGGCAAATCTGTTGGCGATGAATTTTCCTTTGAAGTGACATTCCCGGAAGACTACCACGCTGAAAACCTGAAAGGTAAACCAGCCACTTTCGAAACCAAAGTGATTTCAGTTGCCAAACCCAAACAGCCTGAGCTGGATGATGAGTTCGCTAAAGCTTTCGGTGTTACCGAAGGCGGTATGGATCAGTTGCGCAAAGACGTTCGCGCCAATATGGAACGCGAACTGAAAAACAAGCTGTCTACATTGCTGAAGAACAGTGTCATGGATGCTTTGTTGAAAGCGAATGAGGTGTCTGTCCCAAAAGCGCTGGTCGACGAAGAATGCGGAAATCTGCAGCAGCAAATGGCACAGGCCGGGCAGTTGCAGGGTGGTATGTCGTTGCCCAAGGAGCTGTTCGAAACTGAAGCCACCCGTCGTGTGAAACTGGGTTTGTTGATCGGTGAAGTGGTCAAAAAAGCAGAGATTAAGGTGGATGGCGAGAAGGTGACTGCGAAGATTCAGGAAATTGCAGATACTTATGAAGATCCGCAACAGGTGATCAGTCATTACCAGAGTAACCCACAATTGAAATCGGGTATTGAAGCACTGGTTATGGAAGAAATGGTGGTCGACTGGATTGCCGATCAGGCCAGAATCACTGACCTGGATAAAAGTTTTGACGATGTCATGAAGTCAGAGCAACAGGCTGCTTAAAAAACCAGCAACTTCATTAAAAAAGCAGGCCCATGAGCCTGCTTTTTTTATTTGTGTACTTGTATTAATCGTTACAGGTCATACAATCAGTGACTAATCGAGTTGCAAAACAGAATTGTCAGCCATTGGAGAGATACGATATGCATTTTTCATCTGATTCCAACAGCGGTGCATTACAGGCCGAATCATTGAACCTGGTACCAATGGTTGTGGAACAAACCTCCCGTGGTGAACGCGCCTATGACATCTATTCCAGGCTGCTGAAAGAGCGGGTTATTTTTATTGTTGGTCCGATCGAGGATCACATGGCCAACCTGGTGGTGGCCCAGTTGCTATATCTGGAATCAGAAAATCCGGACAAGGATATCTCGATTTACATCAACTCTCCGGGTGGTGTGGTGACTTCCGGCATGGCCATTTATGACACCATGCAGTTCATCAAGCCCGATGTATCTACCCTGTGTGTCGGCCAGGCGGCCAGCATGGGTGCTCTGCTACTGGCTGGCGGCGCTGCGGGCAAGCGTTATTGTCTGCCTCATTCCCGGGTGATGATTCACCAGCCGCTGGGCGGATTCCAGGGGCAGGCGACCGATATCGATATCCATGCCCGGGAAATCCTCAATATGCGCGAGCGCCTGAATCGTATTCTGGCTTCCCATACCGGTCAGCCGATCGAGAAGATCGCCGAGGATACCGAGCGGGATAATTTCATGAGCTCGGAAGATGCGGCCAAATACGGTCTGATCGATCAGGTACTGACTTCTAGAAGTCCTGAAAGCGTAGAATAATC
>CBDULQ010000324.1:0-3068 GCA_965368115.1 uncultured Gammaproteobacteria bacterium
GCGTGTCGGGGCACAGGTAGAGTACCTGGTAGCCGCGGCCGATGGCGGCGATGCTGTACAGCATCACGCCCAGTTCGTGGTATTCGCCGGGCAGGCAGCAGACCAGCAGTTGCCGGCCCCGGGAACGGTGCGCTTCGTGGTGGAAGCGTGCGCCCAGCTTGTTGCGCAGGTAGGCGGAAAAGAAGTGTTCTTCGGCGATACCCGCGTCGCGTTCGCGCCAGCGCTGACCCAGGGTCTTGAGCACCGGGATAACCACATGCCGGGTGACCAGGTCGATGGGGTAAATCGCCAGTGCTTCGTTGTACACCCGGTCCAGGTTCTGCTCATTGAAACTTTCGATGCTGCGCAACATCTGCTGTTGATAACCGGCCCAGTGATCCAGGCTGCCTGATTCGGCGGGGTCCTGCTGCGGCGAACGGATGATGCGGATGGCTTCGCTGATGGTGTGGTTGTTCTTCAGCAGGGCGGACACCCGCTTGATCAGCTCGATATCCTCGTTGCTGTAGAGGCGATGCCCCTTCGGGGTGCGTTGGGGTTTCAGCAGTCCATAACGGCGTTCCCAGGCGCGTAGCGTGGTGGTGGGGATGCCGGTCAGCTCGGACAGGGTGCGGATTGGATACTGGTTCACAGGGATGTCCAGGCATTAAGTTATGCAAATTGTATAACAATATACTTGTACAAACAAACATTGCGTGTACAATTATTGTATAACTTCTGTACAAGGAGTAGCGACTCATGTCCGAATCCGAAAAACCCCGCCTGGGTGTCAGTGCCTGCCTGCTCGGTGAGCCGGTACGCTTTGACGGCGGCCACAAGCGCTGCCGTTTCCTGCTCGAAGACTGTCAGCCCTTTTTTGAATTCCACGCAATGTGTCCCGAAGCGGAGCTGGGCCTGGGGATACCCAGGCCGGTGATTCAGCTGCGCCGTTTCGACGCGGATACGCGGCTGGTCTTCAGCAAGCAGAGGTCGCGTGACCTGACCGACGATATGGCGGATTACGCGGCGGCGCGTATCCAGCAACTGCCGGTACTGGACGGCTTCGTGTTCAAGAAAGATTCACCCAGTTGCGGTCCGTTTCGGGTACCGGTTTACGACGATCGTACCGGCATGCGCGAACGCGACGGTGTCGGTCTTTTCGCCCGGGCTTTCATGGCGGCGCATCCGGATGTACCGGTGGAGGATGAAGGTCGGCTCAACGACAAGGCGATACGGGAAAACTTTCTCGAGCGGGTGTACGCCCACTATCGCTGGCGCCACATCGCCGATGCGGACACTAACCTGGCGGCCTTCCAGGCCTACCATCGGGACTACAAGTTAATGCTCATGGCGAAAAGTAACAGCGGTGCAAAACAGCTTGGTCGGCTGGTGGCCACGGCGAATCGGGATAACCTGGCCCGGGTACGCAGAACCTATTTCCGGCAGTTTATGGCGCTCATGGCAAACCGGCCCAGCCCCGGTCAGCATGTGAATGTTCTGATGCATATGATGGGGTATCTGAAACATCGTCTGGACCACCACGACAAGGTGGAATTACTAAACTGGTTTGAATCCTATCGCCAACAGCAGGTCGATCGTGTTACACCTCTGGTTTTACTGCAGCATCATTTTCGACGTCATCCTCATGAGTATATTGCGGGGCAGTATTACTTCGAACCCTATCCCTTACAACTGATGCAACCGGTGTAACATGAAGGAGAATACAATGTTGGACAAGGTCAAGATCGACAGCCATAGCATTGTTCATCTTTCGCTGGCGGCAAGCTATCAAAGCGAGCAGGGTCAGCACAGCGACGTGATGCATTTCGAAAAATTCAACGTCTGGCGCGACATGGATCTGTTACCCCAGGACATGCAGCAGTCGATCCTCGGGCAACGGGATGGTTTCAGGCAAACGTTCAGCTACACCGTGGGTGAACTGTTGATGCCCTATGACGGCAATATGCTGCATTGTATCAGCCACCAGCAATTCAACCGCGATCCGCGCCCCGGTTTACATATCGAGCCGCGCGTCGGTCGTTTTTATCCGCGCGGCTGGTTCGGTGGTATCGGCGGTGCGTTCAGTGAGGATATGCACCCGGCACGCCTGGTGGGACTGGAAGACGATCGTATGTTCGTCGATTTCAATCATCCACTGGCCGAGTACAGCATCGACCTGACGCTGCAGGTACATGGCATCAACAGCCAGTTCAACGAGCACGGCGGTCGTTGCAACGACACGATTGCGGATCTGTTGACGGGGCCCGGTATGCAGTTGCGTTATCGCGGACAGCCAACGGATTTTATGGTCGATGATCCTTTCAGTCGTGTCGATGCAAGCCTGGACGGTGCTTTTTATGCCATGCCGCGCATGACCGATCACCTGGACGCTACGGCACTTCAGCAGCTTGCCGCCTGCTATGCCGAACTGGTGCCTCAGCAGGCACGGGTGCTGGATCTGATGAGCAGCGTCAATTCGCATTTGAGCCGGGTAGTCGATACAGAGCAGGTGGTCGGTCTCGGTATGAATCGGCAAGAACTGGAAGCCAATTCGCGCCTCGATGAGCGCGTCATTCACGATCTCAATCAGGATCCGGTTTTCCCGTTCGATAACGAAAGTTTTAATGTCGTGGTGTGTAGTCTGTCGGTGGAGTATCTGGTCAAACCACAGGATGTATTCGCCGAGGTGGCGCGCGTGCTGGAGCCGGGTGGTCTGTTCATTGTCAGCTTTTCAAATCGCTGGTTTCCATCCAAGGTGATCAGTCTGTGGACTCGGTTGCACGAGTTCGAGCGCATGGGGCTGGTCAGCGATTATATGCTGTCGTCCGGCTGTTTCGACCAGGTCAAGAGTCGTTCCCTGCGTGGTTTACCGCGACCGGAAGATGATCGGCATGCGTTGCCGCTGTCGGATCCCCTGTACCTGGTCTGGGGACGTTGTCTTTAGTCCGGGTCGCGGACGAAACTATGTTGCCCCTGATCCTGTAACCATTGTTCGATGGTGGGCCAGTCGCGCGGTTTACTGAGTGCAAAGCCCTGGATGCTGTCGCAGCCCATTTTTTTCAGGGCCGCGATGGTGTCGGTATCTTCCACGC
>CBDULQ010000325.1:0-3009 GCA_965368115.1 uncultured Gammaproteobacteria bacterium
GGTAATCGTTGGCTTTCAGCATTGGCACCAGCTGTCCCCAGACTTTGCTGGTTCGGCCGTTGGTTTTTGTCAGATACAGGAAGCGTTCGAGAGCAATGGCGATGCCCAGGGCGAGTACCACGAGAATCGGATACATGAATGCGCCACCACTTTGAAAAAACTTAACAACTTCCATGAAGTCACCCCTCGGTTAAATGTTGACCAGTCTTTGTACGCATTCTTTTTGATGCGATCACAAGGCATGTCGTACGCAATCAGGAAAGGGGGCTTTCGACTCGCCGGCAGGCGTTTTTAGATCGTCCGGCTTCCCTGTCTGCAGAATTTGAATAGATCATGTTGATGCAGCCCGACCGATTGTCGAGCTGCGATGAAAAGTATAATCGGTTTTGCCGAGTTAACAAGGACTTGGGATCAGATCGTGACAGACACTGTGAGCCGGTTCCCGAATAGGTCACCTGGATTTTGACAAGTTAAAGGAACCGCTGGTTAATTCCGGGCGAGAAAGATTGAGAACCGGAATCTTAGAATTCAGGGCGCAGATCGCACGTCATAGCCCGCTATTAAGACGATTCGCGACGAAGATGCTGGGCATTCTGGACTCGAGTTTTCCGTCCATGAATTAATCAGAGACGCCTTAGCACTGTTCCCAGGGCAGATCGTGGTAGCGCCAGCCATCCAGACTGCTGCGATGATGATGATCGTCGAGCTTGCCCTCGAAGCCGTCCGCGACATGGAAGACCTGCTTCATACCCGCAGCCAGCAGCACTTCCGCCGCCTCTCGGGTGCGGTTACCGCTGCGACAGATGAGGATCACCGGAGCGCATTCACTCTGTTCGTTGCAGATGACACCCCCCAGCACCAGACGCCGGACTTCGGCGACAAAATGAGGATTCACCACCCAGTCCGGTTCGTCGATCCAGGGGATGTTGATGGCGCCGACCGGATGACCGACGAACAGAAATTCCATACTTGAACGAATATCCACCAGTACGGCACGCGGATCGTTCTGTAACAGCTTCCAGGCCTGGGGGGCGGTCAGATCGACCAGTATGTTCTGTTCGTGTTCGTCCGTCATCGCGACAGCCTCAATGTCTGCAGTCTAGAAATTGGGTTTTTCCGGCGCATCCCGATACATGCGGACGCTGTTCATGATTTCCTTCTTGGCTTCATCGGGGCCGGCCCAGCCTTCGACCCGCACCCATTTACCTTCGTCCAGGTCCTTGTAGTGCTCGAAGAAATGCGCCACCTGCTCCAGCAATTTATCCGGCAGGTCGGTGTAGGTCTTCATATCTGCATACTCCTGGCACAGTTTGCTCACAGGTAGTGCAAGAATTTTCGCGTCATCACCGGATTCATCGGTCATTTTCAGTACACCCACCGGGCGACAACGGATGACAGAACCGGGAATCAGCGCCTCCGGGGTATGCACCAGCACGTCGACCGGGTCACCATCATCGGACAGCGTATGCGGCACATAACCGTAATTACAGGGATAAAACATGGCGGAAGACATGAAGCGATCGACGAACATGGCACCGGTTTCCTTATCCAGCTCATATTTCACCGGCACCGCCTTGGCGGGCACTTCGATAATCACATTGATCTCATCCGGTACATTTTTGCCGGCGGTCACGCGATCCAGATTCATATAAACATCTCCAGGTTGTGGTTGTGAAAAGTATGTATTCTACACCATGCACAAAACAGACCGATGACCGCAATTTATCGGCGCTATCGCGCAAAAAAGGAATTTAAAAGCGGTTCCGAGTGACCTACCCGATTAGAAATCGAGGCTCGCCATGAATGTCACCCGGAACCGTGACTGGTTTAACTCGTCCTGTCCTCTGGTTTAAAAGAATTGCCCTTCCGTGGGCAATTAAAGGTCGGACAGCATAGGGAGTGACTGTCCGGGTAGTGGGTCATACAACAAATTCGCCTGAATAAACCCTTAGTCGAGATCATCGGATTTACGATCATCCCGGAACATGCGCCAGCCGCTGACCATGGTGCTGATCAGGGATTGGCGGGACATGATGTCTTCACGAATCGCGACATAGACGTGGGTAATGATGAAGCAGATCATGGCCCACATGGCCAGGTGGTGCCAGGTATGGACATCCTGGCTCTGACCGAACAGCGGAATCACCCAGGAACTGAACATGTCGTACTGCCAGCTCCCCATGCCGGTGCCCTCGCCGTAGAGCGCGAAACCGGTGACGATCATGAAGACCAGTATCCACAGAAACAGGAAGTGCATGACCACCACGGCCAGCGGATTATGGCCGACATATTTCTTCGGTTCGCGGGTCATAAAGGCATACCACTTGACCTCATGCCACACGCCCTGCCAGAAGTCCTTGCGGAACAATGGCGGCGTGAACAGTTGATGCGCGTGATGATTGCCCATAATCGCCCAGTAAATGCGGAACAGGAAGCCGACCGCCAGGATGTAACCCGCTGCAAAATGAGTGAAGCGGATGTATCCCATCAGGTAGTTGTCACTGGCCTCACCCGGCAGACTCGGCAGCGGGCTGCCGATGAAATAGCCGCTGACACACAGCACCACGATGCACAGGGCATTGATCCAGTGCCAGAGGCGCAACGGCGCCTCGTACACGTAGACCGCCGGTTCGGCGTGGGTTTTATCGGTAATCGAGGTATTCATGGTGTCCTCCTTATGAGAACAGCAGCAGGCTGCCGGCACCGGCCAGCAGGCCCAGGCCCAGTAGCTTACCGCTGGCGCCGATCATCCCACGCAGCTCACAGAAGCGAGCCAGTCGATAACCCGTGAACAGCAGTACCGCTGTTGTCAGCGTGAAGCCGGCCATGTAGCCGTACAGGCTGCCGGTCGCTTCACTGCCGTGAGCCACGCCATGAAACAGTGCGAACAGGGCAATCATCGGCATCAGCAGGACACCGGGCAGCGCCAGCTGTCCGCTGACCAGCAGGGCCATGACGATTACCGAAGCGAACACCACCTGCTCCATAACACCCGCCAGCATGCCTGAC
>CBDULQ010000326.1:0-3006 GCA_965368115.1 uncultured Gammaproteobacteria bacterium
TTGGCGGGGAACGACTTGACCGGTCTGGCAAGTAGCGCAGACACATTGTCCTTACCGCCGTGTTGCTTGGACTGGTGAATCAGCTCTTTTGCGATGCGATCCATGTTGTCGCGATAATTCAGTAACGTGTCTTCGATCAGTTTGTCGTCGATCATGTCGGATAACCCGTCGGAGCACAGCAAATAGGTATCGTTGACCGCTGCAAAATCTTCCAGCAGATCCACGTCGACATTTTCATTCACGCCGACCGCCCGGGTGACCAGGTTCTTGTTCATCGACTTCTGCGCTTCTTCCGGCGTATAAAAACCACGATCGACCAGCTCCTGCAACAGGGTATGGTCGCGGGTCATCTGTTCCATGCGGCCATCGCGCATGCGATACAGGCGCGAGTCCCCGACATGAGCGACAGTGAGGCGATTGTCGTAAAACAGCACGACCACCACGGTGGTGCCCATGCCTTCATACTGGGCGTTGTTCTGCGCCGCATTGAAGATGACCGAATTAGCCTGCTTGATGGCGCGTTCGATGGCCATGCTTTCCAGACTGTAACCGGTACTGGCGTCGGTTTCGCCGGTCTCGATTTCAGGTATCTCGCGACTCAGTTCACTCAGTATGGTATCCACAGCCAAAGCGCTGGCGACTTCACCACCCTTGTGACCACCCATGCCGTCCGCCAGCACCACCAGGCCCAGATTCGGATCGCTGCCGATACTGTCCTCGTTGTGGTCGCGGACCAGGCCCTGGTCAGTGAGGCCCGTAATAATGATTTTGTCTTTTAAACTCATAGACAGATCAGGCCTTCTTGGCTTTTGCGATAATTTGTAAACACTTGCGTACGTCGGACGCCATTTGTGCACCGGTTTGATAACGCTTGTCACGATCCTTGGCCAGTGCGCGATTGATGACCACGGTTACGCAACGGGGCAGGTCGGGACGAATGCTGTCCGCCGCCGGATGATTCTCATTGGCGATCTTGTACATCAACGTGGCCATGGAATCGCCCTGGAAGGGCAGACGTCCGGTGACCATCTGGAACAGCATCACACCCAGCGAGAACAGGTCGGAACGGCCGTCCACTTTCTTGCCCGCCAGCTGCTCCGGCGACATATAGGACGGCGTACCCAGCACCATACCGGTTTTGGTCTTGCTGGAGTCGGTGATGCGGGCGATACCGAAGTCGGTGATTTTCAGGGTGTCGCTTTCCGCTTCATACATCATATTGGCGGGTTTGATATCGCGATGCACCACGTTCTGCTGGTGTGCGTAATGCAGTGCTTCGGCGGCACGACCGACGATGCTCAGCACCTTGGGTACCGGTAACAGGGCGTCCGGTTTGACGAACTGTACCAGGTCGACGCCCTTGAGGAATTCCATGGCGATGTAAGCCAGGTCGTGTTCTTCGCCGGCATCGAAGATGGTGACGATGTTGGGATGACTGAGACGGCCGGCGGTTTCCGCTTCGCGGAAGAAGCGATCCTTAACGTCCTGCAGTTCGTCGCCTTCGAATTCCTGTGACAGGGCCATGGTCTTGATGGCCACCACGCGGGAAATTTTCGGATCTTTACCCAGGTAGACCGCGCCCATGGCGCCTTTACCCAGTTCCTTGTCGATTTCGTAACGGCCTAGCATCGGTTTCTCGCCGCCGGAGTTGAGCATCAGGCCGGCGTTGGTGCCGCTGCCGCCGCTACCGCCGAGGATGATGGTTTCTTCCATCGCCTGGGCGCGGTCGAGGCGTTGTTTGATGTCGCGGAACTTGGGATCCCGTTCCTTCATGTAGCTGTACACGGAGCCCGCTTTGTTGAACTGGCGCTTGCGTTCGAAATCCAGCGCCAGATTGTAAAGCAGCTCCAGGGCTTCTTTACTGGTCGGCAGTTTGCGGAATTTATCGAAGGCTGCATCCAGCTGGCCCTGACCCTGCAGGGACAGCCCCAGCATGCGATTACTTTCGGCGGATTCCGCATCCAGTGCCATTTTGCCTTTTTCCGTGGTCAGGAAGCGCTTGGTGGTGAGCAGACCATGACCGGCCACCAGCAGCACCGCCGGCATCATCAGTTGCAGCCACATGGCGTGCTGGGTCATGAGTACGAAATGGGTGGCGAACAGACCGCCCAGCAACAGAATGGTGAGGAATGCGCCAAGTCCGGCTTTCAGACGCGGCAGGATCAGGATGATGTAGAGCACCAGAAACACCACGATACCGAGCCGCGCCTGCATCGACCATTCCGGTTCGATGAAGAAATCTTCGTTGAGGATGCTGGACACGGAATGGGCCAGGGTCAGCACCGGTGCCATGTTGGCATCGATGGGAGTGACCATGCTGTCGCCCACGCCGGTGGCGGTGGCGCCGATGAGCACGATTTTGCCGCGGTACTTGGTCGCGGGGATCTTGCCCTGCAGTACATCGTAAAAGGAATCCACCTGAAACGCGGGACTGTTTTCCGGTGCGTTATAGAAAAAGGTGTTCATCTGCAGGAACGGGTCGGTGCGAATCTTCAACTGGCCCAGTTGTACGCCTTCGCCCAGGTTGACCTTGATGTCTTCCACACCCAGGTTGAGGCTGCGCGCGGCGATGATCAGCGACTGGGACGGGAACAGCTGGTTGTAATAATCGATGACCAGCGGTTCGGAGCGAATGCCGCCGTCGGAATCCGGGTAGGCGATCAGTGCGCCGATGCTGTCTGCGAACGGGCCTACCGAAGGAATAGGGAACAGGGTCTGCACCGCAGGCAGGGGCGCGTAGCCTTCCGGGTTGGTGAGCGGATCGTTGCTGACGTTTTTCAGTTCGTTGCGGGTGACATAGTCCGGCAACACCGTATCCGGTTTGCCGACCGGATTGCCGATGGCGAAGTGCATGGCCAGTACCACGTTGCCCGTATCCTGCAGACTTTCGGCGAGGATCTTGTCGGTGTTCAGGTCGATTTCCGCCTGCGCCAGTTTCATGCCCAGGTTGTCCAGGTCGTCCGGCAGTTTGCGCGCCTTAGCGGGCAGTCGCACGCCACTGAAATC
>CBDULQ010000327.1:0-2997 GCA_965368115.1 uncultured Gammaproteobacteria bacterium
GCGCATCGGTAAACGTGCCGATTTCAGCCTGGAAATGTTCTCTCCGGACCGCTACGTGGACTTTACCGCCATGGGCGGCCAGAAGAATGACAGCGCGGCGGACCAGTACGGCGTACCGGCCCTGGGCTGGACCGCCCCCATCGAAGACGGCAGCGACGTCTATTTCGGTGGCGGCATCTACGGCACCTCCGGCATGGGTACCGATTATCCGATTACCCTGATGGCTCCGGCCGGCGCCTTCGGCCCATCGCCGGACATTTATTTCGAAGGCTACTCTGCCATCCAGTTCTGGCAAATGGCGCCGACCATCGCCTGGAACCAGAGTGACGACCTGAGCTTCGGCGTATCGCTGAACATCGACTATCAGTCGGTAGCGCTCAAGCAAAGCTTCGTCGGCGATACCACAGCCGACGGCAATGCCGATACCGACCTGGTCAACATCGACCTGAGCCGTTCCGCACAGGCCTTTGGCTTTGGTATATCACTGGGCGTGATGTACGACGTCAACGAACAGCTGACGGTGGGCGCCAGCTACAAGAGCAAGCAGACCTTCGGTGATCTGGACTACAACCTGGGCTATGGCGATATCGTCGGTAACGCCAGCTTCGGCATGCCGCTGTCCGCCTGTGGAGCTCCCGACACCATGGGTCGCAATGTCTGCCCGGCGGGCACTTACACCCTGGGCCTGGATTTCCCGGAAATCATCGCGGCCGGTCTGGCCTATTCGCCGATCACACCGCTGACCATCTCTTTCGACATCAAGCACATCAAATGGTCCGACACGCTGGATACCATGCAGATCACCGGCCCCAACGGCATTGTTGTGACCATGCCTGCCGGCTGGGATGACCAGACCGTCATCGCGCTGGGTTTTGAATATGCCGTCAACGATCGACTCAACCTGCGTCTGGGTTTCAACCAGGCCGACTCACCGATCGGTCCTGAAGATGCGGGCAACAACCTGATCCTGCCGGCGGTTGTCGAAAAACACATCGCCTTCGGTGGTGACTGGCGCATGACCAATCACTGGGACCTGGGTTTCCATGTCTCACGTGCCTCGTCTAACACGGTCACCTCCAATAGCGCACTGTCACCGGGTGCGAAAATCGGCCTGGAAATTACCACGGTCGGTATCAACCTGGGTTACCGTTTCTAGAACACGGCAATCCCGGAATGAAAAAAGGCCTGCTTGAGCAGGCCTTTTTTTATGACTGCTGATCATGTCTCAGCTTGAGACCCAGGTAGCGTCTGGCTTCGTCCTTGCCCATATAGCGGCCCAGTACTTTCTCCGGTACTTCACGCAGATCGACGATAATCATCCCGTCCAGCGCATCATTGAAATCCGGGTCAACATTGAAACACACCAGGCGTCCGCACATATTCAGATACTGGCGAATCAGCACCGGCAGCCCCTTGTCGCCTTCCATTCGATAAATCAGTTTGGAAATCATCTGACTATCCGCCAGCTCCGCCAGCATCGCCGGGGTCCAGAACATGTTACGCGGTTTCTTCAATGGATGTGTCGGCTTCACCGTCACCGCACGATCGTTATCATAATGATGGACTTCCAGGAAACTCGACATCAGGCTGCGTGACAGTTCTGAATACTCACTACTGATACTGACCGGGCCGAACAGGGTGGTGTACTGCGGATGACGCGCCACGAAACTGCCAATACCTTTCCACAACAACAGCAATGCGTTCAGGCTGCGTTGGTAATCGGCACAGATAAATGAGCGTCCCATTTCGATCGACGGCCCAAGACTCTTGATAAACTTCTTCCGGTATTTGAACAGGCTGCGACTGTATAGACCGCGGATACCGTATTTCTTGCGTAACTGATCGACTCGACCCAGACGATAAGCACCGGCGATTTCTTTTTTCTCATCGTTCCAGATGAAGAGATGCAGATAATCGTTATCGTAAACATCCAGGTCGCGCGCCATGCCGGTACCTTCACCGACAGCACGAAAAGTCTGTTCACGCAGGCGGCCGATTTCCGGCAACACGTAACTCAACTTGCTGGCCGGAGCACAATACACACGCAACTCATCCTTGCTGACCATCAGGTATTCATCATCCAGATTATCGATGTCACTCTGCAGGCCACTGATCGGTTCAGCGTCGGCAATATCCTGCATGGTACGCTGTGGTAACTGCTTAACCGCGCGCTGCGTTTGCGCCTGACCGGCAAGCAGATAGGTATTGAGACGAAGGTAATCGGTGATCGCCCGATCCGATGCCAGTGAACGAATTTCGCTAAAGGCTATGGACTCGCCGATATGTAACTGCATGGTCTTGTGACGTTTGTTAAGCATTTCACGCGCCAGCAACAGGGTGCGGAAACGCGGATGAATCAGACCGGCAAAATGAAAGAAGCCACTGTTGTTGCCATCGATATAAATGGGCACGCTGGTGGCCTGGGTCTTACGAATCATCATACCGATCATGCGATTCCACTCTCGATCGGTCACGCGTTTCTGATTCAGGCTGATGCTGGAAACTTCACCGGCCGGGAATACCAGCAACAGGCCATCGTTCTTGAGGTGATTGATCGCGGCTTTAAGGCCCTGCACATTACCCCGCGCGGCTTTTTCCGAACCGAACACATCGACACCGATAAACAGCTCGGAAATTTCTTCGATTCGCTGCAGATATTCATTGGCCATGATACGTACATCATCGCGCTGCTGTAATAGCAGCTCGGCCAGTACCACACCTTCGATAGCACCGAAGGGATGATTGGCAACCACAATAACCGGACCCTGCTGTGGAATACGTTCCAGGCTTCCGCTAACGACCTGGTAATCGACACCCAGTGTTTCCAGGGTATAGCGCAAAAATTCGCGGCTACTCATCCCCATTCGACGCTGATGGTAATAATGATTTAACTGCCTGAGCCCAAACAGGTGCTCTCCAGCCGAGGCCAACCAGCGTAAATTATTTTTAACTGGAAAAATAAACGGCGAAACCGACGACTGATTCATAAACTGATGT
>CBDULQ010000328.1:0-2960 GCA_965368115.1 uncultured Gammaproteobacteria bacterium
GCGCCATGCACTATCACCTGGCGGCGGACAACGAGGAAAATGTTTTCCTGGTCGCCCTGCGCACCGTACCCATGGATTCCACCGGTGTAGCGCACATTCTGGAACATACGGCATTGTGCGGCAGCGAGCGCTACCCGGTACGCGATCCCTTCTTTATGATGATCCGCCGTTCCCTGAACACCTTCATGAACGCGTTTACCAGTAGCGACTGGACGGCCTATCCGTTCGCCAGCCAGAACCGTAAGGACTTCAACAACCTGCTGAACGTTTATCTGGATGCGGTGTTCTTCTCGCGTCTGCATGAACTGGACTTCGCCCAGGAAGGTCATCGGGTGGAATTCGAGAACCCGGAAGATCCCAACTCGCCGCTGGTGTACAAGGGTGTTGTCTTCAACGAAATGAAAGGCGCCATGAGTTCGCCGGTGAGCACCCTGTGGCAGACGCTGACCGAGCACCTGTTCCCGACCACCACCTACCATTACAACAGCGGCGGTGATCCGGAGAATATTCCCGATTTAAGTTACGACGAATTAAAAGCGTTTTACAAAACCCATTACCATCCGTCCAATGCGGTGTTCATGACCTTTGGTAACATCAGTGCCTACGAACATCATCAGATGTTCGAAGACAAGGCGCTGGCGCGTTTCGATAAACTGGACGTGGACATTCACGTCGACGATGAACAGCGTTTCGATCAACCGGTGGAAGTGGAAGACAGTTACGCACTGGACGAAGAAAAACTCGATAACAAAACCCATATCGTGCTCGGCTGGTTACTGGGCAAAAGTACTTCGTTGCAGGACCTGTTACGCGCGCACCTGTTATCCAGTGTGTTGCTGGACAACAGTTCGTCACCATTGCGCCATGCACTGGAAACCTCCGAGCTGGGTGCCGCCCCGTCACCCTTGTGCGGTCTGGAAGATTCCAATCGCGAGATGAGTTTTATGTGCGGCCTGGAAGGTTCCAGTCCGGAGAACTCGAAAGCAGTCGAACGGCTGGTGCTGGACGTGTTGAACGACGTGGCCGAAAACGGCGTACCCCAGGAACAGGTGGAAGCGGTATTGCATCAGCTGGAACTGAGTCAGCGCGAAATCGGCGGTGATTCCTATCCCTACGGTCTGCAACTCATTCTCGGTGGTTTGTCGGCGGCGATTCACGGCGGTGACCCGGTGGCGGTGCTCAATCTCGACCCGGTACTGGAACAACTGCGCGAAGACATCAAAGACCTGGACTTCATCAAGAAGCTGGTGCGTGACCATCTACTCAACAATCCGCATCGCGTGTTGCTCACCATGAAACCGGATGCGGAACTGGCGAAAAAGAAAGAACAGGCGGAAGCCGCGCGACTGGCTGCGATGAAGGAAAAGCTCAGCGAGCAGGACAAAACTTTTATCGTTGAACGTGCGCACAAGTTGCAGGAACGCCAGAACCAGGTGGACGATCCGAGCATTCTGCCCAAGGTCGGACTCGACGACGTGCCCGCGGATATGAAGATTCCGGTGGGTGTCAGCCAGCAGCTGAATCACAGCATGGTGTCCATGTACGACCAGGGCACCAATGGCATCGTCTACGAACAGATCGTGGTCGAACTGCCTGAACTGGATGACGAACTGATCGACATCATGCCTTACTACACCTACTGCATGACCGAACTCGGCTGCGGCGATATGGATTATCGTCAGGCCCAGCACTGGCAGATGAGTGTGAGTGGTGGCATCAGTGCTTACACCACGGTGCGCGGCAGTGTCGACGACGTGCAAAAGATCAAGGCGCACTTTGTGTTGTCCGGCAAGGCGCTGAACCGCAATCACGACAAACTCAACGAATTGATGAAAGCGACCTTCGAGTCGGTGCGTTTCGACGAGCACGGTCGCATTCGTGAACTGATCGCACAGAAACGTGCGCGCAAGGAACAGAGCATTACCGGCAGTGGCCATAGCCTGGCCATGCTGGCCGCCAGCAGCGGTATGAGTCCGGCGGCGGCGTTGTCGCATCGTCTGTCCGGCCTGGCCGGCGTCAGGTTCATTAAACAACTGGACGACAGTTTGAATGACAAGGCCGGCATCGAAAAACTGGCGCAACAGTTCCAGCGCATCCATGATGCCATTCACAGTGCACCGCGTCAGTACATGACCGTGGCGGAACACGAGATGAACGAGACCCTGGAAGGGGATATCGCCAGCTACTGGCAGGCCGCGAATGAAAGCAACGGCTTCGCACCTTTCCATCTGCCGGAAATGAGTGAGCAGGTTAAACAGGCCTGGGTCACCAGCACCCAGGTCAACTTCTGCGCCAAGTCGTTCCCAACCGTGCCGGTTGAACACGAAGACGCTGCGGCCCTGACCGTACTCGGCGGCTTTTTAAGAAACGGTTTCCTGCACCGCGCTATCCGTGAGCAAGGTGGTGCCTACGGCGGCGGCGCCAGCCATGAACCCTCCAACGCCTGTTTCCGTTTCTTCTCCTACCGCGATCCACGCCTGACCGAAACCCTGGATGACTTCGATAAATCCATCGACTGGTTGATGACTCATGACCACGACGATCTGCAACTGGAAGAAGCCATCCTCGGCGTCATCAGCAACATCGACAAACCCGGCTCACCCGCCGGCGAAGCCAAGCAGGCCTTCCACAACAACCTGTACGGCCGCACCGCCGAACAACGCCAGCGTTTCCGCCAGTGCGTACTGAAAGTCACCATCGACGACCTGCGTCGCGTCGGTCAGCAGTACCTGCAGAAAGACAAAGCGAGTATTGCGGTGATCACTCACAGCGGTAATCTCGACAAGGTGAAAGCGTTGGGGCTGGAGGTGATTCAGCTGTAAGGCGGGAAATGAAGGTTTCTCCGAATCTATCCAGTCACGTCATCCCCGAGCGCTTCTGTCGGGGATCTCGTGATAACTGGAAAGGATTAAAAAAAGAAAACGCAAACAACGCGAATCAACGCTAATGTTGTGTTGGGT
>CBDULQ010000329.1:0-2960 GCA_965368115.1 uncultured Gammaproteobacteria bacterium
GAACAGCTGGTGGACCTGGAACAGGCTCCCGGCGATGCTGATCTGCTTAACGCCGTGTTTCGTGGCTTCCATACCGTCAAGGGCGGTGCCGGTTTTCTCGCCATCGATCCCATGGTGGATGCCTGCCATGTCTGCGAAGACGTATTCAACGTATTGCGCCAGGGTGATCGGGCTGTGTCCTCCGGTTTGATGGATGCGGTGTTGCAGGGCCTCGATGCCGTGCAGACCATGTTCGCCGAAATTCAGGGCGGTCAGGAACCGACCCCGGCGACACCCGAATTACTGCAAATCCTCAAACACTATTCCGTACCCGGCGATGATGAGCCGGATGGCGTCGCTGCGGCACCCGCCGCCGAAGCTGAAACGGTCGAGGCGGAAATCGCCGCGCCCGCACCGCAGCATGATGCCACCGACGATGAATTCGAAGCCCTGCTCGATGCCATGGACGAGGATACGCCGGCGCCTGCTGCAAAAGCCGAAAGCGAAGCCTCCTCCGGCGCGGCTGACGAAATCACCGATGACGAATTCGAAGACCTGCTGGACCAGATTCACGGCAAGGGTAAACACAGCGGCAAACCGGCCAAGGCCGAAGCCGAAGCGGATAGTACAGCGCAACGCGGTGACGGCGACCTGATTACCGACGACGAATTCGACCAGTTGCTCGACGATATCCATGGTAAAGGCAAGGGCCCGACCGGCGGCGACAAGCCGGCCCCCGCAGCCGCTGCAGCGGGCGGCGGTGGCGACGGTGACCTGATCAGCGACGACGAATTCGACCAGTTGCTCGACGATATCCATGGCAAGGGCAAGGGCCCGACCGGCGGCGATAAGCCGACCCCCGCAGCGGCTAAACCGGCTGCCTCGCCGAAGCCGGACAACAAACCCGCAGCACCGGCCAAACCGGCTGCCGCACCGGCCCCTGCAGCCGTCAAGGCGGCGCCGGCCAAACCCAATACCGAAACCACGGTGCGCGTGGATACCGAACGACTGGATGAAATCATGAACCTGGTCGGCGAACTGGTGCTGGTGCGCAATCGCCTGCAGACCCTGCGCATCAGTATGGCTGAAGGCCAGGTGTCCCAGGCCATCACCAATCTGGATATGGTCACTTCCGACCTGCAGACCTCGGTGATGAAAACCCGCATGCAGCCGATCAAGAAAGTGTTCGGTCGCTTCCCGCGGGTGGTGCGCGATCTATCGAGACAGATCAAGAAAGAAATCAAACTGGAAATGATGGGCGAGGAAACCGACCTGGACAAAAACCTGGTTGAGGCGCTGGCCGATCCGCTGGTTCACCTGGTGCGTAACGCGGTCGATCACGGTATCGAACCGCCCGACGTGCGCGAAAAGAACGGTAAACCCCGGGAAGGCACGGTGAGCCTGTCGGCGCAGCAGGAAGGCGATCATATCCTGCTCTCCATCGAAGACGACGGTGCCGGCATGGACCCGGAAAAACTACGTGCCAAGGCGGTGGAAAAAGGCCTGATGGATGCGGATACTGCGGCGCGCCTGGAAGACAAGGAATGCTTCAACCTGATTTTTATGGCCGGCTTTTCCACCAAGGAAGAGATTTCCGACATCTCCGGCCGCGGTGTGGGTATGGACGTGGTGAAGACGCGCATCACCCAGCTCAACGGCATACTGGATATCGATTCGGAACTCGGCAAGGGCACCCTGCTCACCATCAAGGTGCCGCTCACCCTGGCGATTCTGCCGACGCTGATGATTTCCCTGGGCGCGCGCACCTTCGCCTTGCCGCTGTCCAATGTGAACGAAATTTTCGAGCTGGAAAAACGCAAGACCAACGTGGTTGACGGCCAGCTGATGGTGATGGTGCGCGAAAAAGCCGTGCCCCTGTTCTACCTGTCCAAGTGGTTGCTGATGCCCGGTGAAACCTCGAAATACCCGGAAGGCCAGGGTCAGGTGATCATCGTCACTATCGCCAATCGACTGGTGGGTCTGGTCACCGACCAGGTGATCGGTCAGGAGGAAGTGGTGATCAAGCCGCTCGGTGCCATGCTGCAGGGTCTGCCCGGTTTCGCCGGCTCTACCATCACCGGTGATGGCAGTATTGCCCTGATCCTTGACGTGCAGAGCCTGTTGAAGGCCAAGGCGCGCAAGGGATTCTAGACGGGACGACGCGATTGAACAGCTATCTGAACAAGGCTCGGCCAGGTGACTTTCGGCAAGTGTCTGCGGAATTTGCTGAAGTATCGACGACGGCGTGGAGGTCGCAATGACCATACGCGTCCTGGTGGTGGATGACTCCGGCTTCTTTCGCCGTCGCCTGACCGACATTCTCAATTCCGACCCGATGATCGAAGTGGTGGATTCCGCCGCCGACGGTCAGGAGGCCCTGCAAAAGGTGCAGAGCTGCCGACCCGATGTCGTCACCATGGACATCGAAATGCCGGTGATGAACGGCATCGATGCGACCCGCGAAATCATGAAGCGGCGACCCATGCCGATTCTGATGTTTTCCTCGCTCACCTATGATGGCGCCCAGGCAACCCTGGATGCGCTGGAAGCCGGCGCGACCGATTTTCTGCCCAAACGTTTCGACGATATTTCCAATGATCGCGAAGAAGCCAAGGCGATCCTGTGTAAACGCATCAAGACCCTGGCGCGCGGCCACATGGGCAGTCCCACGCCTGCCGCCGGCAGTTTGCGGCAAACCACTGCCAGCCCGGGGGCCACGGCGCGTCCCGTTCCGTCGCGCCCGCTGGCGACCGGGCGTGCAGGCCGCGCTTTCAATCCCCGGGACTACGACCTGGTGGCCATAGGGACGTCCACCGGTGGCCCGGTGGCGTTGCAGGAAGTGCTGACCCAGTTACCGGCCAGTTTTCCCCTGCCCATCGTGCTGATCCAGCACATGCCGGCCAAGTTTACCGAGGCCTTCGCCAATCGCCTGAACCAGCTGTGCCAGATCGGCATCCGCGAGGCGAAGCACGGCGATGTGC
>CBDULQ010000330.1:0-2952 GCA_965368115.1 uncultured Gammaproteobacteria bacterium
GGTGTGCTCTGCGCGGTTTCAATGTCACTGTTCAGGATCGCGAACCGGCCATGCTCGCCGGCACCATGCAGCGTTCACTGGATATGTTCAAAAAGAAATTCAAGAAGGACCGCAAAGCGATTCGTGACGCCATGGATCGACTGGTACCCGATCACAGGGGTTTCGGTGTCGCCCATGCGGACATCGTCATCGAAGCCATCTTCGAAGACAAGGACGTGAAACAGACGCTGTACAAATCCATCGAACCGCAGATGAAAGAAGACGCCATCCTGGCGACCAATACCTCGAGTATTCCGCTGGAACAACTGGCCAGTTGCCTGAACAATCCTGGCCGGCTGGTCGGTGTGCATTTCTTCAACCCGGTGGCCCTGATGCCGCTGGTGGAAATCGTGCGCGGTGAAAACACCGACGATAAGGTGATGAAAAAAGCGCTGGCGTTCGGACGTCACATCGACAAACTGCCGCTACCGGTAAAAAGTTCACCCGGCTTTCTGGTCAATCGCATCCTGATGCCCTATCTACTGGAAGCGGTGGAGATGGTCGGCGAAGGCATTCCGAAAGAAATGATCGACAAGGCCGCGCTCAATTTCGGCATGCCCATGGGGCCCATTGAACTGGCCGACACCGTCGGTCTGGATGTGTGTAAAGCGGTCGCCACGACACTGGCGGAAACCATGAATGTGGAAGTGCCGCGCAAGCTGATTTCGATGATGGACAACAACAAGCTGGGCAAAAAATCCGGTGAGGGTTTTTATAAATGGGTGAAAGGTAAACCGCAGAAAGACAAGAATGCGAGCTATGCGAATCTACCTGAAGTTCAGGATCGGCTGATCATGCGTTTTCTGAATGAAGCGGTGAACTGTCTGAACGACAAGGTGGCAGACGATACCAAACTGATCGATGCCGGCATTATTTTCGGCACCGGCTTCGCTCCATTCCGTGGCGGCCCGCTGCATTACATCGAGTATGTCGGCAAGGACAACATGGTGAAACGCATGGAAGAACTGAAAGGTCGATACGGTGAACGTTTCCAGCCGGTCGACGGCTGGCAATCGCTGTAAACATTCAGGCCTGGCTGTGATAATCGCGAATCACTGAAATGAAGTCGGCACCGTAGAGCTCCAGTTTACGTTCACCGACGCCGGATAATTCAGCAAACGCCTGCATGGACTCCGGTCGATGCTGCAACATCTGCAACAGGGTGGTGTCGTGGAAGATGACATAAGGCGGCACCCCCTGTTCATCCGCGAGTTCGCGGCGACAGGCCCGAAGTGCATCCCACAGATCCTGTTCTTCGTCGCGAATTTCGTAACTGCCGCGCGCCTGTTTTTTCTGTTTCACTTTAGCCTGGCTTTCCTTGCGCAACATCAGCGTCTGTTCCCCACGCAACACCGGACGACATTGCTCGGTCAACAACAGCGCACCGTATCCTTCGAGATCAACCGCCAGTAAATTACGTGCAATCAACTGTCGGAAAATGCTGCGCCACTGTTTGGCATCCAGCTCGGTACCGATGCCGTACACACTGAGCTGGTCGTGGCCGAACTGCTTGATACGATCCATCTCTTTACCCAGCAATACATCGATTAAATAATTCACCCCGAAGCGCTGCCCGGTGCGATGCACAAAGGACAGGGCTTTCTGCGCCACAACCGTAGCGTCCCAGGTCTCCACCGGGTTGAGGCAGGTGTCGCAATTGCCGCAGGGTTGTTCCATCGCATCGCCGAAATATTTGAGCAAAGCCTGGCGTCGGCAGCTGGTGATTTCGCAGAACCCCAGCATGGTATCGAGCTTGTGTCGCTCCACCCGCTTGTGTGTATCGTCCGCTTCGGAATTTTCCATCATCTGCTTGAGCGTGATGACATCCTGCAGGCCATACATCATCCAGGCATCGGCAGCCAGGCCGTCGCGGCCGGCACGACCGGTTTCCTGGTAATAGGCTTCGATGCTTTTGGGCAGATTGAGATGGGCCACGAAACGCACGTCGGGTTTATCTATGCCCATACCGAAGGCAATGGTGGCGACGATCACCACACCCTCTTCCTGCAGGAAGCGTTGCAGATGCTGGCGCCGCATTTCCGCGGACATGCCTGCGTGATACGGCAGAGCGGTAACGCCCTGCTCCTGCAGCCATTCGGCAATGCTTTCCACTTTCTTGCGTGACAGGCAGTAGACGATACCGGCTTCACCGTCGTGTTCGTTACGAATGAACTGTAACAGCGCCTGTTTACTGTTGCTGCCGTTCTGGCTCACCCGGTAACAGATATTGGGCCGATCGAAACCGGCGATGAACATATGCGCCTGTTCCAGGCCCAGCCGTCGTGCGATTTCACGCCGCGTCGGTTCATCTGCCGTGGCCGTCAGCGCGATGCGCGGCACATCGGGAAAACGTTCGTGCAACACCGACAACTGCAGGTACTCACGACGAAAATCATGACCCCACTGGGATACGCAATGGGCTTCATCGATGGCGAACAGGGCGATATCGATTTGTGCAAGCAACTGCTGGAACCCCGGCGTCATCAGTCGTTCCGGTGCCACGTACAGCAAATCCAGCTCACCTGCGCGCAACTGATTTTCGATGCCCCATGCCTGTTCGGCATCGAGACTGGAATTGAGAAACGCGGCGCTGACACCGAACTGGCGCAGGGCATTGACCTGGTCCTGCATCAGTGCAATCAACGGTGACACGACGATGCCGGTGCCCTTTCGCACCATGGCCGGTATCTGGTAACACAGGGATTTACCGCCGCCGGTGGGCATCAGCACCACCAGGTCTTCACCGGCGATCAGCTGCTCAACAATGGCCTGCTGCTGGGGGCGATAATCCGCATAGCCGAAAACGCTCTGCAGAATATGAAGCGCGCTGGCGTTGACGTCAGAACCGTTCATTTTTTGCGTGGGGGTTTGATAGCCAGTACAACGATTGCGATCACTATAATCAGTATGAAG
>CBDULQ010000331.1:0-2882 GCA_965368115.1 uncultured Gammaproteobacteria bacterium
AAGCTGGCGGCCTTACGCGCCTGGTTCGGCGCTGAAGAAAACTGCGGTAAGTGAGGTTCCAGAAGTTCGTTGCTCATATGACGTCCCCGTGCCTCGAGAGAATGTTGAAGATTATAAATGGCACAATGTGGGTGTCACACGAAATATCACGATAGCTCCTATCGCAATTCTCGATACAACCAGAGCGAGATCCTGTTGTTATCCTCTTTTATTTACGTGAGCAGTGATTGATCGAAACGAGCAGCACGATCTGAGCATCCCGCGGTACTCATCGAATTCAGAAAAGGGAGACAGATCTACCTTTTTCAATTTTCAACACAAGAATAGATCGGTCTCGGTTTCTTCTTTAAGTTCTTTCGTGGGATTTGTGCCGCAAAACCACATGTGTAGCCTTCTCCGACGGCACATACTCAACACACTCGTACCCCAGGGCCCGCAAGTCCACACCTTCGAACAGCCGTTCTCCACGACCGAGCAGAACAGGGGATATGGCAATGTGCATCTCGTCAATGAGTCCTTCACGAAGATACTGTTGTATGGTGTTGACCCCACCCACAATTCGAACGTCCTTACCTCCAGCAGCCTCACGTGCCCTGTCCAGGGCCTCGCCAATACCGCCTGTAACAAAGTGAAAGGTCGTACCGCCCTCCATCTCGATCGAGGGGCGCGGATAATGGGTCAGAATGAATGCGGGAGCGTGATAGGGTGGGTTGTCGCCCCACCAGCCTTTCCAGTCTTTATCCGGCCAGTCACCACGATTTGGGTCGAACATGTTACGCCCGAGAATCCAGGCGCCAATATTGCTGAACCCACGTGCGGCGAAATCATTGTCGACGCCCGTCGTACCTTCATCTTTGCCGAACAGGCTCTGCTGGAATGTTAAGGTTGGAAAAAGCCACTGGTGCAAATCGGCACCGCCGACACCGAGTGGATTGTTAATATCCTGGTCAGGACCTGCTCCAAAACCGTCTATCGAAATGGTAAAACTTTCAACTCGCAACTGTGCCATCGCTCAATTCTCCATGTAATCGATGTCTAACAACATAAAGGAACGGATACCGGTGGTGACCTGTTCACCCATACTACTGGCTGAACAACTCAATCTCAAACGCACCACAAGTTTGTACAATGTTTGTTTATGCTCTCCATCCTTTGTTCCCTGTGATTTTGCTTTAAAAAATTCTTCCTTCTTTTATTTGTAGGAAGAAATCGAGATTTATTTATCGCGTGCCAACCACTACAGATTGGGCATGGATCTCTTACGATGTCGACATGGCAGGTTTCTTTACCCTCTCTTTTTGAAGGGCATTTGTACGTTTTTGGTCTGGCCGGTGATGCTGATGTGTTTTGTCGCGGTATCGAGTTCCTCGGCCATATGGGCAGACAGGCTATTGGACTGTTGAGCTCGGACATAAAAAACCGGCCGGATTATCTGCCAGCTATAGGCCAGGTCGTGAAACATGACTGTAAAATAATAATAATCAATTAGTTATAGATTATATCTAAATAACTCATTATCTGTTTTTTCTTACGTTCAGTTTTTCAGAACTTTTAATACCCCGGTTATCTGCTCATCCGATCACTTGCATTGCGTGTTCTCAATGGAACGCATGAGGATGCGCCTGATATCGCCGGCTGCATCACTCTCAGCAGAACGGCGAGAGGACACTTTCATAATGGCCTTTGATGCAGTATGCCATTTCACACATGACATGCGTCATTTGACTCATGTCAAAGAGTTCTCCAGTACCTGAGCGTTATCGTAGGTTTTATCACCAGCTCTGATGAATTCGAGACGGATTCGGTCGGGGCTTTTTTTATTTGAACTTAATTCATTCGACAGGACCTGGCTATGCATTTGATCACTCCCCGGGGAGCAGGAAAACACGTCTTGATCCTGCTGTTCAGCCTGTTTTTCGGCTGTCTGTTTTCAAACGGAGTCCTGGCCGCGGTCGCAGACAGAGACCTGGTTAAACAATTCTTTCCAGACCATGACGGTTTCGGCGAGTTTCAGGGTGAGCCGCCGGTCGCCCGGGTGTTCAAGGGCAAGGAGGTGATCGGCTACGTGTTCCATTCCAAGGCCATCGCGCCGATCCCCGCTTATTCCGGCAAGCCGATGGATATGGTGGTAGGGCTGGACCCCCAGGGCAAAATTACCGGAGTACGTGTCGTCGAACACCACGAACCCATCTTGCTGGTGGGTATTCCAGAATCGAAGCTGGACGGTTTCGCAGACCAGTATACGCAGAAGAGTGTCACCGACCGACTCAAGGTCGGTGCCGGCAGTCGCGAAGGTTTCACGAATATCGACGCGATCACCGGCGCCACGGTCACCGTGATGGTAATGAACGAATCCATTATGCGGGCTGCCCGGGAAGTTGCCGTATCGCTGGGCTTGATCAAGGGCGTACCGGAAGCACAACGCAAGCCGGCGCGGGTGCGTAGCGAACTGTTCGAGCCGGCGGACTGGAAACTGCTGACCGGCAACGGCGCGATTCGGCGTATGCAACTGAGTCGCGGCGAGGTGGATGACGCCTTTGCCGGCACCGAGGGCGAAGGCATCGATGAAGCAGCGCCCGATCAACGTGACGACGTCTTCATCGATATGTATTACGCCTATCTCAATGCCCCCACCGTAGGCCGTAATTTGCTGGGCGAGTCGCAATACAACTGGTTGATGGCCGAACTCAAGGAAGGGGAGCACGCCATCGCCATCATGGCGCGGGGTATTTATTCGTTCAAGGGATCGGGCTATGTGCGCGGCGGTATTTTCGATCGCATTAACCTGCGCCAGCGCGACCGGGAAATATCCTTCCGCGATCTCGACTATCACCGCCTCAACGATGTGTATGCGGACGGTATGCCGACTATGCACGAAATGG
>CBDULQ010000332.1:0-2850 GCA_965368115.1 uncultured Gammaproteobacteria bacterium
TCACACAGGCACCCAGCGCGATACTCGCAACCGCTACCGTTGTTCCCAGAGTATGTCGCCCAGTGACAACCATGCATCCTTCGTAGAACGACACAATATCTGCAATTCTTCGGGTTCCAGCGAAAATTCACTATCCGGCCCCTTATCGTTGCGACTTAATGTAACGTGTTTTTCAATCACACAGGCACCCAGCGCGATACTCGCAACCGCTACCGTTGTTCCCAGAGTATGGTCAGACAGACCGGCTACTACATCATAACGTTGCGCCAGGTCAGGGATAGTACGTAGATTCGACTCTTCTATCGGCGCAGGATAACTACTTATACAATGCAACAAAACAAGATCACTACAACCCGATTCACGCGCCGCATCCACAGCCTCCTGTATTTCTTCCTGGTTGGCCATGCCAGTCGAAATGATCATCGGTTTTCCCGTTTGCGCCACATATTTTATCAATGGCAGATCAACGGCCTCGAAGGAGGCAATTTTGTAAGCCGGTGCATTGAGGTCTTCGAGCAGATCGACGGCAGATTCGTCAAATGGCGTACTAAACAGTGTTATACCCACCTTACGCGCATGATCAAACAGTGGCTTATGCCAGGCGAAGGGAGTTTCTGCCCATTTGTACAGACGGTAAAGGTTATAGCCATCCCATAATCCTCCGTGAATCTGAAAATCCTCACTATCGCAGTCGATGGTAATAGTGTCAGCGGTATAGGTTTGCATTTTCACAGCATCAGCACCCATTGCCTGTGCCATGCTGATCGTTTTTTTTGCGCGCTCGATGTCCCCGTTATGGTTTGCCGACATTTCAGCAATTATATAAGGTGGGAATGAAAGGCCTATTTCTCGCCCTAAAATTGAAATACGTTTCATGCATCATCGCCTATAAGCTTTTGCGCCGGAGGCCTGGTATATCAATGGCCGGCCTCATCTTGCAGATTTATTGTTACCTGAAAACAATTTTTTCAAGTCGCGGAGCCAGCCCTGACCAGTCTGATGCAAACAAAGCAAGCGACTCGACATCTTCGTAACCGTCGCCTTTACGGATATGCTGTTTGAAATAGCCTTCTTGTTCAAATCCGAACTTCTTATGCAGTTTGATCACCGGCTTATTGAAAGCAAAAACCTCGCAGCACAGTTTTCTGATCCCCAGTTCATTAAAAATATATTCAAGAGCCAGAAATTCCATGGTCGAACCGGTACCTGGTGGCGCTTCCGGGTCAGAATAAAAACCCCAGTAACATTTACCATTGTTCCTGTCGATCTGGGTAACATTGACTACGCCTGCAGGAATACCCCTCGACTCAAAAATAAAGTATTCTGCAGAAGAATTCTCTTTGATACTGGCAAACCAGTTATCATGTTCCTGTTGTGAGATCACGTGCTCGGTATACATATTTTTGCGTACCGACTCCGCATTTCTCCATAGCAGGATCATATCCTTGTCACGTGGCTCGATTTTTCGTAATTTAAAATCTTCTCGTTTAGGCATGCTTCCACCCAGTAATATACTCACTGAAATCCGGGCCGGGGTTGTCCATGATTTTTCTGGCAGCCTTACTCATATGTCTGATCAACCCCCGGTTACCAACCAGTTCATCAAGTGCTGACCGGATAACACTAACATCAACCTCGGCCCTGGATCCCAGATATTTACATAACCCCATCTTATCCATATCAATCAGGACCTGCTCCTGATTGAATGCAATGGAGATCAATACTGAAGGCAGACCGAGAACCAGCCTTTCCCAGTTTGTGATTCCACCTGCACCAATTGCCAGATCAGCCGAGGATAAAACTTCGGCCATGTTATCGATTTGAACGAACAAATTTATATTGTTAGCGCTCTCACACTGGAACTGGATTTGATCCAGATGCGGATTAGCCGCGCCAACGACAACATCGACATCAATGTCTGAATACTTCGACAGATCAAATGCTTCGAGTACCATACCAGTCATATTGAACTGATCGATACCACCAAAGAAAACGACTATTTTGTTGATTTCACCACTGCGTTTTCGGTCACGGTAGTGTGGATCCCTGAATTCATTACGTAACAACGCATAACCCGGACCGATTAACTGTACACACCCATCAGGAACCAGGTCACGATATCGTGACGTCATATCCTGATACAGGTTCTGATCCAGCAGCAAATCACAATCGTGTTCACGATCAGCCAGATCGTCGATTATCGCTATATGAGCCACTTTCGGCCTCAGTATCGTTTCCCACCTGATATCAAGTGCATAGTGATCAACCACCAACCAGTCCACGAAACCTGACTTCTCCAGCGCTTTACAGGTATCATCAGCATCTTTTTCCCAGCTCACCTGTAACCAGGGATAATGTCTTGGCTCGTTCGCACTGGGTCGGGCATCCTCTGACTCGGGCTTTGGCAAGGTAATCAATTCGAACCCCCTGGCCGCTATAATCTCAAGACAGTTACCGGGAAGATCTCGGCACAGGAATACACATTCTGCGGATGCTGCACGCAATTGCTCCGCCAGCGTCAGACAGCGCATGACATGTCCTGTTCCAATATCGTAGGAAGCATCTACTCGAAGCGCAATACGCATTGAAATAACTACCAGGCGGTCCAGCCACCATCAACGGCCAGATCGATACCAGTCACATAGGATGCTGCGGGAGACAGCAGAAACAGCAATGGCCCAACCACCTCACCAGATTCTCCAATTCTGGACATGGGAATTTTCTGCTCCAGCCTGGATAGAAAATCGGGCGCGGTCTGCCTGACTTCAGGCCTGGGGAATGCACCTGGAGACAGGCTATTCACTCTTATGTTACGTGTAGCAAGATGACAGGCCAGATAACGCGTCATTT
>CBDULQ010000333.1:0-2823 GCA_965368115.1 uncultured Gammaproteobacteria bacterium
GGCAGACCCGCGAATTCACCCGTGTCGCCAAGGACATCACCTATCGTATTCGGCGCGGTTTGCTGGGGCGCCTGCAGCATGTGTCCATGGCCGAGTATGAAACCCTGGGTAGCGGCGGTGTTGCGTCGCACCTGGTGACCGACGTGGAGTCGGTGGACGCGTTCATCGGCAGCGCACTCAGCAAGTTCATTGTGGCGGTACTGTCCATCATCGGCGTGGCGGCGATCCTGTTGTGGATTCACTGGCAGCTGGCATTGTTCATCCTGATCATGAATCCGATGGTAATTTATTTCACCACGGTGCTGGGTAAACGGGTGAAGCGGCTGAAGGGGCGGGAAAACTCCGCCTTCGAAGTGTTCCAGCAGGCGCTCACCGAGACCCTGGACGGTATCCAGCAGATTCGCGCCAGCAATCGCGAACGCCATTACATTCTGCGCGTGATGGATCGGGCGCGCGGCGTCAAGGAGCAGTCCGCCGCATTCAGCTGGAAGAGCGATGCGGCCAATCGGCTGTCGTTCTTCGTGTTCCTGGCCGGTTTCGAGGTGTTCCGTGGCGTCAGCATGCTGATGGTGATGTTTTCCAGTTTGAGCATCGGCCAGATGTTCGCCATCTATGCCTACCTCTGGTACATGATGACCCCGGTGCAGGAAGTGCTCAACATCCAGTATGCCTTCTATTCAGCCAACGCGGCGCTGGGTCGGTTGAATCGCATCATGGCCCTGCAGCAGGAGCCGCATTACCCGCATCGCCAGAATCCGTTCCAGGATCGCGTCACGGTGGGCATTCGCCTGGAACACATCAGCTTCGCTTATGGTGACGGTGAGGCGGTGTTGCGCGATGTGTCGCTGAACATTGCACCCGGCGAGAAGATCGCCCTGGTCGGCGCCAGCGGCGGCGGCAAATCAACCCTGGTGCAGGTGATTCTGGGGCTGTATCCGGCGCAGCAGGGCGCCCTGTATTTTGATGATGTGGAGGTGTCGGACATCGGCCTGGACGTCGTGCGCGAACATGTCGCCACGGTGTTGCAGCATCCGGTGCTGTTCAACGACACGGTGCGCGCCAATCTGGCGCTGGGTCGGGAACAGGACGATGACGCCCTGTGGCAGGCGCTGGACATTGCCCAG
Organism: uncultured Gammaproteobacteria bacterium; assembly: GCA_965368115.1. Classification (GTDB taxonomy): domain Bacteria; phylum Pseudomonadota; class Gammaproteobacteria; order SZUA-229; family SZUA-229; genus CBDULQ01. The sequence continues at coordinate 1,125 of CBDULQ010000333.1, forward strand.
TTGAAAGACCTGATCGAGCAGATGCCGGCCGGGCTGGATACGATTGTCGGCCGTAACGGGGTGCGCCTGTCCGGTGGCCAGCGGCAGCGCCTTGCGGTGGCGCGCATGGTGCTGATGGATCCGAAAGTGGTGATCCTCGATGAGGCCACATCGGCACTGGATGCAGAGACGGAATACCAGTTGCACCAGGCCTTGCAGCGCTTTCTCAATGGCCGCACCACGCTCATTATCGCGCATCGGCTGAGTGCGGTAAGACAGGCGGATCGAGCCTATGTATTCGATGATGGTAAGATCATCGATGAAGGCCAGCACGACGAACTGGTCAGTCGGGATGGTCTGTATCAGCAGCTCTATGGACACCGGCAATAAAGACCTGAATCCTGCCCTGTATATTAGAAATGGCTAATGGATTATACTGGGCTGATGCAGGATGTATCCTCAAACCTAAACGGGAGAGCATAGTGGCTACCATCGAGTTGAATGAACAGAATCTAGAATCCACCGTCACCGGCAACGACATCGTTATGATCGACTTCTGGGCGCCCTGGTGCGGCCCCTGTAAATCCTTCGGACCGATCTATGAAGAAGTTTCAGAAAAACACCCGGATATCGTGTTCGGTAAGGTGAATACCGAAGACGAGCAGGCCATCGCTTCCCATTTCCAGATTCGTTCCATTCCGACCCTGATGATTTTCCGCGAACAGATCATCATTTTCGCCGAAGCCGGCATGCTGCCCGGCAATGCCCTGGAAGAGCTGATCACCCAGGTGAAGGCGCTGGATATGGATAAGGTGAAGGCGGACATCGAAGCGGCCAAGGCCGAACAGAACGCCTGATCGTGAACACTGCGGCCGGGGCCTGTAACGGGCTCCGGCCGCACGCGTTCTAGTTCATCGAAGTCATCGCCAGCCCGGATTTGGGTTGCCAGGCCGCGACCCAGGCATCCGCCTGCTGGCGTTGTGCGCCGTTGAGGCGGGCGCGCAGCTGATTGCGTTTGCTGGCCAGGGTGTCTGCCAGGCGCGGATTATTACGTGACGCCAGGCTTAGCCACTGGTAGGCCTGCAGGTCATCCTGCTTGACACCTCGACCTTTCAGATAAAGATTGCCCAGCATGTGCTGTGCCGGAATCCAGTTCTGCTGTGCCAGCGTAAGGAACAACTGAGCGGCTTTTTCCGGTGACCGGGGTGTTTCGTTGCGCCCCAGCAACAACGCCATAGCTTCGCGATACATGGCCACTGCCCGGGTGTTGTCATCCTCACTTACCGGCTCGGCCTGGACCAGCGCACTCGCCGTCAGCAAGGTTAACAACAATAAATATTTCAGTTTCAACATGACATTTCTCCGTAATCGATAACACCAGGATGCTTTGTCATTTTGTTTTCCCTGATTCTGTTGTTGCTGGCGCCGATATCATGGCCAGAACAGGCAGGTCCCTGTTGTGTAAATCGCGTGCATTTGAGCAATTTAGCAGTTGCTAATATATAGCATGCTTTGTACCAATGTATGAATATCGTGTTAAATCAGGAGAATAACCGGGTGCCGTGTGGCAGTGGGTGTGCTGTTGCGGAATAAAACGGTCACTTGCTTATCGATCTGTATTCGGATCGGATACAAAAAAGCCGGGTTGCCCCGGCTTTTTTACTGATCTCTGCGATCAGGGTCTATTTCTTTCTGGCTGCTTTTTTACGCGCCGCTTTAC
>CBDULQ010000334.1:0-2817 GCA_965368115.1 uncultured Gammaproteobacteria bacterium
GTTGAGCAGACTTCATGCCAGAGGCTAAGTGGTTGATTCTTGTTGCTGGGTGTCGATGAGAGACGATTGAATCGAGTGAGATGACACAGTTAAGTGCGTGAACAGGCTCGCTGCGCGGCGCGGCATTTGTTACTATTTTTCGATTGCCATCGGCAAGCAAATCAAACTTACAGGATATTATGCATGTGCGGCATTTGCGGCGAATTTCGTTTCGATCATCGAACACCTGATCTGGCACTGACTCATCGTATGATGAGCAAGCTGGAACGGCGTGGTCCCGATCATGGCGGTAGTTATTCCGATGGGCCGATCGCACTGGGGCACCGTCGCCTGTCGATTATCGATTTGTCGGAACATGCCAACCAGCCGATGGTGGATCAGGCGCTGGGACTGGCACTGGTATTCAACGGCACCATTTATAACTACCCGACTTTGCGCTCCCAGTTGCAGACCCTCGGTTATCGCTTCTTTTCCAACGGCGACACCGAAGTCATTCTGAAAGCTTATGCCGAGTGGGGCGATGCCTGTGTGGAAAAACTGCACGGCATGTTCGCCTTTGCCATCTGGGACATGCGTAAACAACGGCTGATGCTGGCACGGGATCGCATGGGCATCAAACCGCTGTATTACACCTTCAATAATCAACGTTTACGTTTTGCGTCCAACATGCAGGCGCTGCTGGCCGCGGGAGACCTGGATACTTCGATCAGCTCGGTGGGCCTGCATCATCAACTGACCCTGCATGCGGTGATTCCGGCACCGAACACCATTCTCAATGGCGTCAAGAAAATGCGTCCCGCGCATACCCTGTGCTTTCAGGCCGATGGCAGTTGCCACGAACAGCGTTACTGGCAGCTCAGGGCAACCCGTCCACAACAGACCATGACTGAACAGGACTGGGTGGATGCGATTCACGACAGCCTCAGGTCTGCAGTCGAGAAACGCAAGACCATTGCCGATGTGCCGGTCGGTGTACTGCTGTCCGGCGGTCTGGATTCCTGTCTGCTGGTGGGTCTGTTATCGGAAGCCGGCGTCGGTAACCTGAAGACCTTTACCGTGGGCTTCGAAGATCAGCCGGAAGAAAAAGGCAACGAATTCGAATTTTCCGACCAGGTGGTGGACAAGTTCGGTACCGAGCATCACAAGTTTTTCATTCGTAACGACCGGGTACTGGATTATCTGCCCGATGCCGTCGACGTGATGGCGGAGCCCATGGTGGGTCAGGATGCAGTGGCCTTCTACATGTTGTCTGAACAGGTGTCGCGGGAAGTGAAAGTGGTACAGAGCGGGCAGGGTGCAGACGAAGTGTTCGCCGGTTATTTCTGGTATCCGCAGATGCACGAGGCGCAGGATGAAGATGAGCTGACGCGGTTTGCGTCCCGTTACTTCGATCGCGATCATGACGAATACCTGGAAACCGTTGCCGCTCAATATCACGGTGCCGACCATACCGGACAGTTGATTGCGAAACTGCTGGCCGAAGGTGACGCGGACGAATACCTGGATAAGGTACTGCGTCTGGATGTGACCACCCTGATCGTCGATGACCCGGTTAAACGGGTGGATAACATGACCATGGCCTGGGGACTGGAGGCGCGGGTGCCGTTTCTGGATCATGAGCTGGTGGAGCTGGCGGCCAGTATGCCGCCGCAGATGAAGCTGCAGTCACAGGGCAAGCATGTGCTGAAGAAGATTGCTCGGGGCCTGTTGCCGGATGCGGTGATCGACCGGCCCAAAGCTTATTTTCCGGTACCGGCGTTGAAATATGTGCGCGGTGAGTTTCTCGATTTCATGCGCGAGATTTTACATAGTGAAACCGCTCGTCAGCGCGGCCTGTTCCAGCCGGCCTATGTGGAAAAACTGCTGGCCAGTCCGGAGGACTATCATACCCGTCTGCAGGGCAGTAAACTGTGGCACCTGGCGCTGCTGGAAATGTGGCTGCAGCGGAATGTGGATGGGGTATAGCCCGACACGGGTTCAACAACCCCTGCCCCGATGAGTGTTAATTGGGTCTTGAAACCGTTAGACTTGGCCCAACATTGAATTCAGGTCTTTATAACCAAGAGGTGTGTTATGGACGTTATGGAGCGTATTGACGAGGCGGTCAAACAGCATCCCATTTTTATATTCATGAAGGGTACCCCCCAGTTCCCGTCCTGCGGCTTTTCCAGCCGTACCGCGGAAGCACTCAAGCAGTGTGGTAAGGAATTCGGCTATTGCAACGTACTGGCGGATCCGGAAATTTTCCAGAACCTGCCGCGTTACGCCGACTGGCCGACTTTTCCTCAGGTGTACATCAACGGGGAACTGATTGGCGGTTGCGATATTACCCTGGAGCTGTTCGAAAAAGGTGATCTGCAGAAGATGATCGACGAGGCGGCGGGTAGCTGATTTAATCGTCAGCAGTTAACAACTGAAAAGCCATGCTCGATGAGCATGGCTTTTATGTGTCTGTCTGCTTTTCAGGGTCAGATGACGATCTGGTTACGACCGTTGGCCTTGGCGCGGTAGAGTTTTTCGTCGGCGCACTTGATCAGGTTCTGTACCGAAGGCTGTTCGCCGTCACCCTTGTAGAAGCACACACCGATGGACGCGGTGACTTCCAGGTCGCCCACCGAGGTCTTGAACGGACGCTGGTTGATGCTGGACAGCAGCCGGTCCAGTGATGAGGGTTTGAAATTTTCCGACTTGGTGTAATGCATGATGACACCGAATTCCTCGCCGCCCATACGGGCGACCAGGTCGGTGGGGCGCACCGTGCGGCGCATGCGCCGGGTGAAGCCGATGAGGACTTCATCGCCGACGTCGTGGCCGTAG
>CBDULQ010000335.1:0-2806 GCA_965368115.1 uncultured Gammaproteobacteria bacterium
GTCGATGACACCCTATGCGCATCCCATCGTCCCGTTGTTGCTGGATATCGAAAGCGCGCGTGAAGCCATGCACGATGTGCATCTGCCGATTGTGCGGCAATACCCGGGGGGTGAAGAACGCAGTCGCTGGCATATGAAGAAAGGTTTACAGACCTTTGAACATTATTTCGGCTTCAGGCCGCAGGGTTGCTGGCCCTCAGAAGGCAGCGTGAGCGATGCCACGGTTAAACTGATTGCCGACATGGGGATGCGCTGGGTGGCCAGTGGCGAAACCGTATTGCGCAACTCATTGCTGCAATCGGGTATGGACGCCCATCATTGTATTCATACCGCGTATAAATTCGACGGCACCGAAGCGCGCTGCTTTTTCCGTGACGACGGGTTATCGGACCTGATCGGTTTCAAATACTCCGAGTGGCATGCTGACGATGCTGTAGCCAACCTGATTCATCACCTGGAAAATATCGCCAGTGCCTGCAATCACCAGGAAGATGCCATTGCTTCCATCATTCTCGACGGCGAAAACGCCTGGGAGTATTACCCGGAGAACGGTTATTATTTTCTGAACGCGCTTTATGAAAAGCTCGTCGAACACGAAGCGATCAACCTCACCACCTACAGTGAGTACCTGGATCGATTCGATACACCCAACGAGTTACCCAACCTGGTGGCCGGTAGCTGGGTCTACGGTACCTTTTCCACCTGGATCGGCGATCGCGACAAGAACCGGGCCTGGGATATGCTGGCAGACGCCAAGCAGGTTTACGACCGCGTCGTCGCATCCGGTCACATGTCCGACAAGGAACTGCAGCGTGCCGAACTTCAACTGGCCATCTGCGAAGGTTCCGACTGGTTCTGGTGGTTCGGCGATTACAACCCGGCGGATTCGGTGTCGTCGTTCGACGAGCAGTATCGATTGCACCTGGGCAATTTATACACCCTGCTCGGCGAAGAGCCGCCGGAATACCTGTCACATTCCTTTTCACAAGGTAGCGGTTCGCCGGCAATGGGCGGTGTTATGCTGCCCGGTAAACAGGCGAATTGATGCAGTCGGATACGACACTTCCTTCTTTCAAACAACGTCGCGCAGGTATTCTGCTTCATCCCACATCCTTACCCGGTCCGTTCAAGGGCGGTGACATAGGCCACAGTGCCTATCGTTTTATCGAATTCATGAACCAGTGCGGTTGCAGTGTGTGGCAAATGTTGCCGTTGGGGCCGACCCACGTGGACGGTTCACCTTATCAGTGCCTCTCGGTGCAGGCGGGCAATCCCTTGTTGATCAGCCTTGACTGGCTGGTGGATCGAGGCTGGCTGAACCTGAACAGTGTCACCACCGCAACCGACACCGACGACTTTCGTCTCGATTGCCTGATCGCCGCCGGTGATTATTTCTTCAGCGAACAGGCCGCCGACTGGATGCCGCGCTTCGACGCTTTCTGCAAAGAGCACGCGGCCTGGCTCGACGACTACGCCCTGTTCATTGCCATCAAGCATCATCACCAGGCCAAACCCTGGCTGGAATGGCCGGACGGTTTGCGACGTCGTGAAAAGAAAGCACTCAACAAGGCGCGCAAGGATTACGCAGAGAAAATTCGCCAGGTGTGTTTCGAACAGTTTGTGTTTTTCACCCAGTGGCATGAGATTCGCGACTATGCCCGGCAACATGGTGTGTTGCTGTTCGGTGACATGCCGATATTCGTTTCTCACGATAGCGCCGACGTCTGGGCCTGCAGTGAAAATTTTTTAATGGATGACGAAGGCGAAGCCGCTTTTGTCGCCGGCGTGCCACCGGATGCCTTTTCCGACACCGGCCAACGCTGGGGTAATCCGTTATATGACTGGGACTACATGCTCAAGGATAACTTCAGCTGGTGGCGCATGCGCTTTCGTACCCAGCTGGAACTGTTCGATCTGATTCGGGTGGATCATTTTCGCGGCTTCGAAGCCTGCTGGCAGATACCCGATGGCGAAGAAACCGCCATCAACGGCGAATGGGTCCAGGTGCCGGGCAGGGCATTGTTGCAAAGCCTGTTCGACGAATTCGATAAGCTGTCGCTGGTGGCCGAAGACCTGGGCATCATCACCGAAGACGTCACCCGACTCAGAACCGACTTTAACCTTCCGGGTATGAAAATTCTCCAGTTCGCTTTCGGCGGCGACAACAAAAATCCTTACCTGCCCCACAATCACGAAACCATCAGCGTGGTCTACACTGGCACACATGACAACGATACCACCCTGGGCTGGTTTAACAGCCTGGACGAACACACCATAAACCATATCAAAGCTTACCTGGGCCTGGACAGCGACACTCAACTGGACATGCCCTGGGACTTCAATCGCCTGGCGCTGCAATCGGTGGCGAGACTTGCCATGTTACCGTTACAGGATATCCTCGGCCTGGATGAGCATCATCGTATGAATACGCCCGGTACCACCGAAGATAACTGGCAGTGGCGTTATCAGGAGGGGGTGCTGACGCCGGGGCTGGCAGGTCGGTTAAAAGACATGCTGGCGCTTTACGACAGGCTGGTTTGATTAGAGTACATCCAGTGGGCTGCTGACGCTGATCCCGGGTTTGTTCAGAACGTGAGTGTACGATGTTCAGGACGAACAAGTGTCGCGGGAGGCAGGAAGCCGGGAGCGACAATCATGGTGGTGGATACATCGGAATGACAGAGTAATTCCTGTACCGTGCGAATATCTGAACCTGATTCCAGCAAATGCGTCGCGAATGAATGGCGCAGGGTATGGGTGCTGACTTTTTTCATGATTCCAGCCTTTTCGGCCGCTTTTCGAATAT
>CBDULQ010000336.1:0-2774 GCA_965368115.1 uncultured Gammaproteobacteria bacterium
CAGCATTACAAAATGAACAAGGTGTTATAAATGCATATCTGGATCGATGCCGATGCCTGTCCAAACGTCATCAAGGACATTGTGTTTCGTGCATCACAACGCACAAAAACGCCGGTCACGCTGGTGGCCAACCAGTACATCAAAACACCGCCACTGGCTTTCATCAAATCGATTCAGGTCTCGCAGGGCTTTGACGAAGCGGACAACTATATCGTCGATAATTTACAGGCGGGCGACCTGGTGATTACAGCGGACATTCCATTAGCCTCCGACGCAATCGATAAACAGGCTCACGTCATCAATCCGCGCGGTGAGGAATACACCAAAGAAAATATCAAACAGCGTTTGAATATGCGTGATTTCATGGAACAGATGCGCAGTAGCGGTGAAGTCTCTGGCGGACCGCCGCCGCTGAACCAGAGTGATCGGCAACAGTTTGCGAATGCGCTGGATCGGTTGCTGGCCCGGTTGAGAAAATAAAAAACGCGAAATGTTATATTTACCGGTCGTGAATGTTTTATTCTGGCTTTAGGGCTGTTCCGCTTTTATACAGACTGGATTCCCGACAGAAGCATTCGGGAATGACGAACTGATATATTTCTGCATGATTTCGAAATCGGCTATGTATTTCGATGTTTGAGGATAGTGCGAATACGAGACCACTGCCTGAGGCCAGTCATCCCCGAATGCTTCTGTCGGGGATCTCGTAAACATCATACCGATGTTTATAAATATTACACAAGCGCCCCATGCGAACGCGCAATGGATTTGATGTCGTCGTCAGACGGATATTCGTCCCCCGCCATCTGCATATAGGTCTGCCATTCGGAAAACAGCCCGGCCAGCTCCGCATCCACACCGCGGCAACCCAGCACGTTAACGACCGCATCGCCGACTTTCCACGGGCCTTCGCCCTTGTATTCACCTTTGACGAGATGAATAGCATTAACGGCATCCGGATGATTCCAGAACACATCGAAAAACAGCAGACCTTCGGGATGTTTGAAATATTCCGCCATGATGTGCTTTTCGCCGTTGGCGAAACGAATCATCAGCGGTGCTTTCATGGTGAACAGATCGGCCACGCGGTTTATTCCTGAATATCGATTTCCTGAATTTCCAGATCGGTATCGATGACGACAATTTTCAGCTTGGGAAATTTGGTCAGAATATACGCCGCAAGCAGATAAACCATGCGTTTGTTTTCCGCATGTAAGGCATTGACCAGATCATTGGCCGCAACCTGACAACGCTCTTCGTCGGAAGGATTGTCCACCCAGTAACGCCCCATCTGCACACCACGATTGTATTCTTCGTCCATGTCCTTGACGATGGGTTCGACCTCGGTCAATAGCGCGTCGGGAATGTCGATACTGAATTCTTCCTTATCGAGACTCAAGTTAAAAATCATTGCAAAACACTGCCCTGAAACTGAAAGCATGGCATTATATCAGATGACCAGAATCTTTAATCCTCCGAACACTGGGGAAAATCATGCTTGTAGCCATACCGGGTGTACTCAACCAGGATCAGTTAAAAACCATTCGCGAACTGCTCGACAACGCGCGCTTCAGCGACGGTCGCCTGTCCGCAGGACTGACTGCGCGCCGGGTGAAGAACAACGAGGAAATTCCGGCCAGTGACCAGGTACTGTCGAAGCTCAACAATCTGGTCATGAACAGCCTGTTCAATCATCCTACGTTTCAGGCTGCCGTGTTACCCCATCGTCTGGCCACACCCTTCTATGCACGTTATGTGAAAGGCAAGTTTTACGGTGATCACGTCGACGACCCGGTAATGGGTCCGCTCACCGGTCGCTATCGAACCGATGTATCCATGACCCTGTTCCTTAACGATCCTAGCGAATACGAGGGCGGCGAAACGGTCATTCATACCCAGCACGGCGAACAGAAGATCAAACTCGAGGCCGGCGGTGTCATCACCTACCCCTCCGGCAGCCTGCATCATGTCGCCGAAGTCACCGATGGTGTGCGCCTGGTGGCGGTGAGCTGGGCCCAGAGCATGATTCGCGACCCGGCCCAGCGCGAACTACTGTACAACCTGCACAAAACCCGCGAGGCGCTGCAGGCGCGTTATCCGGACGACAACGAAGTGCTGAAGATCGATCACACCTACATCAACCTGGTGCGCATGTGGGCGGAGGTATAGGCAGCGCGGTCACGTGACTGCTCTGCTAAGCGTTTTCCAGGCCTGATGGAGATTCCCGCCAGAAGCATTCGGGAATGACAAAAGGAACAAGGTCATCCCCGAATGCTTCTGTCGGGGACCTCCATAACCTCGGGAAACCTGTATAGAAACAAAATCCCGAACCATAAAAAAGGCCGCTAAAAAGCGGCCTTTTCGAGTTTCTGCTTAAGATCAGATCTTAACGCTTGGAACCCTTGTCAGAGTGGGCTGCGTCAACCAGCTCCATGGCTTTATCCATGAAAGTCTGACGGTAACCGTCCAGTGCATGACCTGACTCAGGGGCGAAGTAGTTTTTCGCTTCGAAGCCGTTTTTATGCTCTTCTTCGATGAACTGCTTCTGCATTTCCAGTAATTCTTTGATCAGTGTGTTTCTGTCGCTCATGGGCTCCACCTTTGAAGTCTGTTAGTCCAGCCGTGCTATCTTGTAGCGGATTATAGCCGGATAAATTGCAGACTGCCTCTACCCCAATGGGAATAGAGGCAGCATATCTGGAACTATGGTTTCAGATATATATTAATAACCGCCCTTACGGGTGGATTGCGGACAGCCGCCGATTTTCAGGCCC
>CBDULQ010000337.1:0-2761 GCA_965368115.1 uncultured Gammaproteobacteria bacterium
GTTACAGACAGTGCCGTCGCAGGCACCATAAGACACGAATTCATTGTTGTCATACTGGTGGGAAATAATCATCGGACGATCACCCGCACTACCATCTGGCATAATGCGGTTCATGATAATAACCTTGTTGTTCGCCGCTCGCTCGAGCCAGGTGCTACCGTGATAGATCAGAAAACGAACATTGAGCTGCGGGGTGTTCATACCGGTAAACTGACCGAGACCGGCATAACCCTGGTAGGTTGTGGGTGGCGTAAATTTGGCAGCGCCACCGCTCCAGCCGCCCAGCGGCTCCCAGGTATGGGTGGCACCCCGGTCGGTAGTACCATTACCATCTTCTACCCAGAGTATGTCACCGGTATAGGTGTCATTGTCAAAATGCTCTTCGTGAGGCAGCGTGATTGAGCGAGCCGCCATCAGCGAGGTGCTGGAACACAGCAGAATCAACGCTGCGCAGCCTCGCGCTAAAAGGCGTGCTGAACCGCCTTCAGAAAATACCTTACTCATGGAATACTCCAACAGGTGAAATATCGATACACGTTCGTCATTTTAACATTATTATATTAGCTGCCCGTATAGATTTATTGATACAGTCGACATAATTCAAACGGGTGATTTTTAGCCGTTTTAGCGCATTCTAGCGGCCTGTGAGCGGGGAATGCAGCCTCCACCGATCACCATGGATACGGCCTATCTGAGCGAAACCGGTGGTTCACATAGCGGCAATGCGATCGATCAGCGGGCGGCAGGTCTGGTCCCACTGGTAGCTCCTGGCCAGTTCGATTGCGGCCAGTGACAGGGCCCGATATTCCTCGAAAGGTATCGATTCACAATAGCGTAATTTTTCCACGAACGCCTGATTCGAATTGGCGATAAAGCCGTGGACACCATCCTCGAACCGAATCCCCTTGACCGCCTCTTCCGTGGTCAGAACAGGCGTACCCCTGGCCAGCGCTTCCAGTACCTTGTTCTTCATTCCGGCGCCGAAGTATATCGGTACGACAAAGAAACGTGCCTTATCGTAATACGGTGTGGTACTGGGAACATCTGAATACAGCTGCGCATTCGGCACACCATCCACCAGGGATTTGATGTGATCACTGGCGCTGCGCCCTACGATATTCAGCTTCAGCCGACCCTCAGCGGTTTTGTTGTAATCCACCCAGATATGCTCCGCCAGTGCACGCACCGCATCGATATTCGGGTCGAAATCCAGACTGCCCAGAAATAGCACCTCAGGCGACTGGTGCGCTACTGCGATGATCTCATCATCGACTTCTCTGACTTCATCGATACCGTTCTGTATCGTCAACATCGCGCCCTTGAACGCACGGCTGATTTCCTGCACATCTTCGTCAGTGATCGCCAGTCCCAGCACCCGATCGGAAATCAGGCGACGTTTAATGCGTTTAACGTACGTGGATTCGAATATATAAGACAACATACCGAGGTTCTGCCGGCTGATACGTTTCGACTTGAGCGCCCGCAAACGCGAATCGCAGAAATCGCAGATCTTATTTCGAGTGAGATCATTTTCGCTGAAAATTACAAAACCGGACATACCGAAGTACAAACTGACATCATAAGCCTGCTGGTCGCTGTCGAGTAATGACTTGAACTGGTCATAATACTTAAAATCTGGACGATATATTTTTTCAGGCCGGGGCCGGACAATCGACAGCAGGTAGTCGGCAAGACCACCTTTGACCAGCCGTTCATCATTGATCGTAGTGTCACATACCGTACAGTTCGGAAATGCGGCTTTCAATTTGTCCGTACTACCCGGCGCAAACAGATACAGCTGGAAATTCTTCTCGAGCTGGCGAAGCAATCCGACATAACGAGTGGGCCAGCCGGAATTCATCCCCTTGAACTCTTCATTGATAACCACTTTAATCTTTTTCATGTCCATATTATTTACTCGGTGCCAGCCTGCTCAGGATTCTCCGGCTTATCGCCTGCCTCTCATAACCGTTCAAGACCACCAGGTAAGACAACACGATATAGGCAAAAGCCACGACAGCCATATTAAGGAAGAACATAGCCAGAGACTCCGGCGTGTAGTACACATTCATCCAGTGTGCGAGACCCGCTATCAACGCGCAAATGATGGCGGTTTTGAAATATGCAGGCATTATGAACGACAGATAACTGATATTCAGTTCGCGGGTAACGATCCTGGGCAGGATAATAGCGGTCACGATTGAGTGGGAAATGGCCGTGCCCAGCGCCACACCTATCAGACCGATCTGTTTGGCCAGAATCACACTCAGTATGACATTAACAATCGCCTCGCCGGATCGTAGATGCGCGATGATTTTATGCTTTTCCAGGCTTCTCATTACCACAGTAATACCATAATGCTGCACAGCCAGTATCTGTGTAATGGCCAGTGTCATTAGTATCGGCCTCACCGGATCGGCGTATTTCGGCCCCATCCACAGGCCCACGAAGGTATCCCCCACCACGATATACATCACCAGAATCGGCAGTGAGAACCATGCGGTAAACCGCGTACTCTGTATCAACAGGCCTTTCAGGTCATTGTTATGACGTGCGCCGGTAATTTCGCTGGCAATAGGAATAATGACCTGCATACTGGAATCGATCAACCGTCGTAAATATTCCACTAACTGATTTGCAATGGCATAAAAAGTAACCAGGGGCACACTAAGAATGGTACTGATCACAATGGTGTCACTGGTAAAAATAACTTTCTGCGAAATATTATCGATCAGGATCGACCAGCTGTAATTCCATACAC
>CBDULQ010000338.1:0-2743 GCA_965368115.1 uncultured Gammaproteobacteria bacterium
CAGCGAGCACCCTGGGTGGCATTCAGAATCAGCAGCTCGATGGCCTGACTGTTGGTCCAGGACGAACAACGCTGCATGGCCGCGGAGGGTTCCAGCCATTCATAACGCCGATGTTCCTCGGTATTGAGCTGAATCTTGCACTGGCTGTCCAGTTGCAGGGCGAACACGGTTTCCCGGTTCTCGGTCACCTCGGGGTGATAGCGATAGCGCCATTCCGGCAGGATGGGAAATACGTTTTCCAGGCCGGTAGGGCGCGGCTCGGCGATAATACCGGTTTCCTCGCGCAGTTCGCGGATCGCCGCCTGCAGGGGATCGGTTTCATCCCAGTTCAGGCTGCCGGTGACCGACTGCCAGAAGCCTTCCGGCTGCTGGCGCTCCAGCAACAATACCTGGCCGTCACTGGTATAAACCAGCACCAGAACAGATTCAGGGCGTTTGAAATCAGTCGCTTGCATCATAGAAGGCGGTGTGGACATGGGCTTCCTTAATCATTTGCGTCCAGCAATCTGAACGACCGGCACCATAGACCGGTGCCGATCGATCAGGTTCAGCCTTATTTGGCGGGCTTACGAATGCGGATGTTCAGATCGCGCAACTGGGCTTCGGTCACTTCCGCCGGAGCGTCGGTGAGCAGACAGGCGGCGGTCTGGGTTTTCGGGAAGGCCATGACGTCGCGAATCGACTGGGCGCCGGTCATCAGCATGATCATGCGATCCAGGCCGAAAGCCAGGCCGGCATGGGGCGGACAACCGTATTTCAGCGCGTCCAGCAGGAAACCGAACTTATCGCGGGCTTCCTCTTCGCCGATACCGAGAATCTCGAACACCTTGTTCTGCATATCCATGCTGTGGATACGCACCGAGCCGCCGCCCAGTTCGGTACCGTTGAGCACCATGTCGTAGGCGCGGGACAGCATGTCGCCGGGGTTGGCCGCCAGTTCGTCCGGATTTTCCGTATTCGGCGAAGTGAACGGATGATGCAGCGCATCCCAGCGGTTGTCCTTCGGATTCCACTCGAACATGGGGAAGTCCACCACCCACAGCGGCGCCCAGCCCTCGGCCACCAGGCCCCGGTCGTGACCCAGCTTGACGCGCAACGCGCCCATGGACTCGTTGACCATGACGCGGTCGCCGGCGCCGAAGAACAGCAGGTCGCCGTTCTGGCTGCCGGTGCGTTCAATGATGGCGCTGATCGCCTCGTCGGGCAGGAATTTGACAATCGGCGACTGCAGGCCGTCGCGGCCGGCGGCGACGTCATTCACCTTGACCCAGGCCAGACCCTTGGCGCCGTAACGGCCGACGTAATCGGTATAGTCGTCGATTTCCTTGCGCGACAGCTCGGCGCCGCCGGGCAGGTGCAGCACGATCAGCCGACCTTTCGGGTCGTTGGCGGGACCGGAGAACACCTTGAATTCCACGTCTTTCATCAGATCGCCGATGTCGACGAATTCCAGCGGGATGCGCAGATCCGGCTTGTCGGAACCGAAACGGCGCAGGGCTTCCTCGTGCGGCATGCGCGGGAAGGGATTGGGCAGCTCCACATCCAGGGCTGCCTTGAACAGGTCGCGAATCATCGCTTCCATCAGGGTCATCACTTCGTTCTCGTCCATGAACGAAGTTTCGATGTCGAGCTGGGTAAATTCGGGCTGCCGATCGGCGCGCAAATCCTCATCGCGGAAACAGCGCACGATCTGATAATAACGATCCATGCCGGACATCATCAGCAACTGCTTGAACAACTGGGGCGACTGGGGCAAAGCGAAGAAAGCGCCAGGATGGGTGCGGCTGGGCACCAGGTAGTCGCGGGCGCCTTCCGGGGTCGCCTTGGTCAGCATGGGGGTTTCGATATCCCAGAAACCGTTGTCTTCCAGGTAGTTACGCAGGAAACGACTGACTTTGGCGCGCATACCGATGCGCTGCTGCATCTGTTCGCGGCGCAGATCGATGTAACGGTACTTGAGGCGGTTCTCCTCGTTCACATCGTCTTCGTCGATCATGAACGGCGGCGTCTCCGAACTGTTGAGCACGTCGAGCTGCTGAGCCAGCACTTCGATCTTGCCGGTTTTCAGGTTCGGATTGACGGTGGCTTCGCTACGCGCCCGTACCCGGCCGGTCACCTTGAGCACGTATTCGCTGCGAATGCGCTCTGCGATGGCGAACATGTCAGGATCGTCCGGGTCGAACACCACCTGCACCAGGCCTTCGCGATCCCGTAAATCAACGAAGATCACCCCGCCATGGTCGCGACGTCGGTTCACCCATCCACATAGTTCCACCTGCTGGTCGATCAGCTGCTCATCGACCAGCCCACAGTAATGACTGCGCATAATTAAAAGTCCACGTTAAATAAATATGAAAAGATCCCGTAAAACAGGGGCTTACTCAGCTTGAGCTCTTGCTACCCGAGTCGGATGACTTACCGCTGCCCTTACCCGATTCCGCCAGGTTTTTCTTGCTGCCGGTCTTGAAATCGGTTTCGTACCAGCCGCCGCCCTTGAGACGGAAGCCGGCTGCGGAAATCTTTTTCTGCAAATCGGGTTTGCCGCATTCCGGGCACAGGGTCAGTGGATCATCAGACATTTTCTGAATGGCCTCTAACTGGTGGCCACAGCTTTTACACTGATACTCGTAAATCGGCATAACACAACACTCAGGAAAATGGCGGGATATTATAAAGGTGGGATCTGATTCTGCCAAATCAATAGCGCAGGGCAACGGCGCCGAGCCGACGCCAGGAACCGGGC
>CBDULQ010000339.1:0-2733 GCA_965368115.1 uncultured Gammaproteobacteria bacterium
ATATCGCACCCTTCTCCCCACAGCCACAAACTGTTGATGGCCGGTTCACCGCGTGCCGTGCGCTGTTCGTTCACCGGGTGCGAAAAAAACAGCATCTGGGCTTCGTTCAGAATTTTTCGCCAGAACAGTTCATCGTCACCGCCGGGCAAAAACGCCTGCACGTTGCGACTCAAGGCATCGTGGATGGCAACGGTATTCACTGCAAGCGGGCGGGATGATTTTAAATACCAGCGGGTGGGCTGCCGATAACACAATTGCAGATCGTCTTCGGCGAAATGCCGGTTGAAGGCATCGACCAGCGCCTGCGCCTCGTCCTCGTCGATCTTCATGCGTTCGCCGCCGAACAGGCGTGCGTTGTCCAGGTCGGCCTGAAAATGCACCGGGTCCGCGCGCAGGATATGTTCACCGGGTTGATACAGTCCGTCCGCCAGTGCGCATAACTGCGCCGATGAAACCGCCGGATCGAGGCCGAGCAGATGCGCCAGTTCCGCCGGATAATTTTTGCAGCCGGTCTGTATAAGATCGCCACGGGCCAGCCATTCTTCCAGCGTTAAACAGCTCGACAAGATTTCACCGGACTCTTCCAGTTCGGGCATGGGGCCGAGCAAACCGGGAATAAAAAGTGAAAGACGATTCATGAAGCGCGACGCTGGCGAACCGCTTCGAACAGACAGACGCCGGTGGCCACCGACACGTTGAGACTTTCCACCTGACCGGCCATGGGCAGCTTGACCAGGTGATCGCAATGCTCGCGGGTAAGACGACGCATGCCTTTTTCTTCCGCGCCCATCACCAGCCCCAGTTTGCCGGTGAGCGCGACATCGTAAATCAGCGCATCCGCTTCACCCGCAGTACCGACGATCCACACCCCCGCCTGCTGCATCTGTTTCATGCTGCGCGCGAGATTGGTCACCTGAATAAACGGCACCGATTCCGCCGCGCCGCAGGCCACCTTGCGCACCGTGGAGGTGATGCCGACGGCGCGATCTTTCGGTGCGATCACCGCATCCACACCGGCGGCGTCGGCACTGCGCAAACAGGCGCCGAGATTATGCGGGTCCTGCACGCCGTCGAGAATCAGCAGGAACACATCGTCTTTTTCCAGCAGCGCGTCGAGGCTTTTTTCCGACTGCCCGGCCACACCTTTATAACGCAGGGCCACACCCTGGGTCTTGCGGCTCTGGCACTGTTTTTCCAGGTCGGCTGCTTTCAGGTAATCGATGGCAATGCCCTGGGACTCGGCGCGGGCGATGATCGCCTGCAGGCGTTTGTCGTGGCGATTGCGTTCCACCAGCAGTTGCAGGATGTTGGCTGGATCATTGTTGAGGACCGACTCGACGGCATGAAAACCAAAAATAATTTCGACTTTATGGGATGACATTCAACGACTCGGAACTGTGCAAGATTGAAACGATTTATTCTGCGCCACGCAGACGCTGCAGGGCAAGATCGATACGCTGGTCCAGCGCCTGATCGTAATGGTGTTGCGACACCATGCCGACCAGCGGCGGCGCCAGTGGTCGCCCGCGATGATCCATGAGAATCACCGTGGGAATCAGATCGACTTTATAACGCATGGACACCCGATCGCCGCCGACTCGCTCACCGTCGAAATCGATCAGCGTGTGGTAGTCGTTCACCGGCAGTTCACGCACGATGACTTTACTGTCGTAGTCGTCGTTTTTCAGCATCGGCTTGAGCACATGGGTTTTAATGGCGGCGCAGACTTCGCAGTAGTCGGTGGAAAACAGCACCAGCAGCGGCAGTTGTTGCTGTTGCGCCAGCGCCGCTTCTTCGCGCAGGTCGCGAATCTGCTGCAATTCCACATCGGCCTGAGCCGATGCCATCGATATCAACATCGACAGCAACACAGCGGAGATTATGCCGACAGCTCGCAACATCACTCGCTCCGTTTCTTGCTCTTACGTCTGCGTTTACGCTTACGTCCCTTGCCTGATTTTTTCTGGTCTGACGGCGTCTGACCTGATTTTTCATGGCCCGGTTTTTCCTGGCCAGAGCGTTCCTGGCCCGGTCTCCTGTCGCCGCGACTGTTCTTGCGACGCTTGCCGGCCACCTCAGCATAATCGCTGAGATTGAAATCGATCTTGCGCTCATCCATGTTCACACCCGCCACTTCGACGCGCACCCGGTCGCCGAGCTGGAACACCAGGCCGCCGCGCTCGCCGATCAGTTTGTGGCTTACCGGTTCGTACTGGTAATAATCCTTGGGCAGGTTGGTGATGTGCACCAGGCCTTCCACGTAAATATCCAGCAGCTCGACGAAAATACCGAAGGAGGTCACCGAACTGATCACGCCATCGAACACATCGCCCACCTTGTTCTGCATGTATTCGCACTTGAGCGCGGTAACCGCATCGCGAGTCGCCTCGTCGGCGCGACGTTCGCAGGCGGAGCTGTGTTCGCCCAGGCCGACCATGTCCAGGTGGCGATAGAAATAACTTTCCGGTTTGTTTCCCTGCACGATGTGGCGAATGGCGCGATGCACCAGCAGGTCCGGGTAACGACGAATCGGCGAAGTGAAGTGGGCATAGGATTCCAGCGCCAGGCCGAAGTGACCGTGGTTGTCCGGGCTGTACACCGCCTGGGTCAACGAGCGCAGCATCACGGTTTGAATCAGATGGAAATCCGGGCGGCCTTTCACCTGGTCGATGACCTCGGCATAATCTTTCGCGGTGAGCTGGCCCTTGGCCTTGCCGAAGCGAATGCCCTGGC
>CBDULQ010000340.1:0-2717 GCA_965368115.1 uncultured Gammaproteobacteria bacterium
ACATAATATTATTAATTGTTAATTTAATATCGATGCTATTTTCAGACACGATATTCAGTGAAGAGAAACGATCAAAAATGATTGCGCAAACAGGGTTAAATTCCCGGTTGTTTCTTTTATCGGAAAATAAAAAGCCCGACTGTTTGGCCGGGCTTTCGTGATAAATAAATTCTATTTCCTCGGTTCGGGATCAACCCTTCGCGATCACCGATAGTCTACCGAATGTTCTTGACCTTGCCGCTGCGAGAGAAATCCGCATCCAGTACGATATCGATAAAGTCATTGTCCCTGTCGTCAGTCGGCGAAGGTTTTTCGCTGCGATTAAAGGGATTGAATGAAAGCAACCGTTCAAGACGTGAATACTGATCCGGTGTTTTCTGCTGAGTGTTCTTTTTAGGTGAATGTAAGGCCATATCGGTAAACCATTATCCTGAGTTTAAACAAGAAGCCCTGACAAGAGAATTGATTGCGGTTTAACGAGATATGATCATTTGAACAGTGCCAGGTGAAATAGAGTGTAATTCACCGTTATCCAAAAAACAGGATTTCGATCACATTTCCGAACAGGTTCGGCAGGCGGGAAGGACGGGCGGTTTAGTCGCCGGTTGCCGTCGAGGGTGTAGAAGGTTGTGGCTGGCTAATGTACATCAGCGTAAGCGATGCCGCGAGCAGGGCAATGAAACTGACACGGCTGGTGACATCGGGGCTGAACAGGCAGAAAGTCAGTAACAGCGCGGTGACCAGTACGAAAAAGCAGTTCTTTACGAGATACATCATAACTTCACACATCAAATACAGCGAACAACTGGATATTCATTGTAGGTAAAGGTGAAATAATTAATCGGTACCAGGTCTCATTTTATCCGCTCGCGGATGCGGACCCGGTACCGACACCGACCAACGGTGGATCTAGTCCAGGTAGTCGACAGGCGCTTCACCGTAGCTGGCGCCGATGGACTGTTCCAGGTCGACCTGGTCAGGGTTGTTCATGCTCTGTCGCGCCAGGGTCTGGTACAGCTCCGACTGGTCGAGCACGAAATGGTCGCCGTTGTCGGCTTTGTAATAAGCCGCCCAGGGTACGAACTTGGTGATCGATGGCCGACCGTCGACGGCGGGCGAAATATCGATGTTGAGCCCGGTGACCAGCAGGACGTTCTTGTCCTGGTAAGCCGGTTCGCGAACGATGGCGTGGTACACCCGCTCGAATTCGATCTGCGTATTGATGCGCGCCGCCATCAACATCGGTGCGGGAGAGGTCATGATCCTCGGCATCGAGCCGATCAGGTTCTCTTCCAGTCGATGTTCGCCTTCCTGGCGGCTTTCCGGAGTGGGGTAGATCTGGCGGACATAATAAAAGAGTTCCGGCTGCAGACCGTCGCCGATCTCGGCAGCACCCTCCTGGGGCCAGCGATCCTCGCCCAGTTCCGCGAGCAGATTCTGGGCGACCTGGAATGATTTGCCGCGTACGCCGGATCTCAGCGGGCTAACGTTTCCGCTGCTGTCCGGACGGGCGATACGATTCAGATGGACGCGCAGGCCGTCCGCCGGGCTGTCCTTGAGCAACTGGTTGTCGATGGTCACGGCACAGACGCCATCGATACGCTCCATATATATATGACTACGGGCGAACAGGTATTCACGCTGGTACCACTCCAGCACATTGGCGATCTTGCCGCAGTCGGAGGTGCAGATGCAGTGCTCGGTCTGTGGACGGCGATATTCGCCGAACTGGCCGGTATCCGGGTCGTAGCCGACATGGCTGGCCTGCAGAATCATCAGGTATTTACCGTGACTGGCGTAGGGGCGGTGGCGGTCGGTGGCAACGATACCGCCGACCCGGCCGTGGCTGAACGGAAATACGCCAAAATGCTTGTTGATCTGCAGGGTGGGATACCCCTGGCTCTCATCGGAGCAGAAGGCACAGGCGGGCATGATCTTGCCCGGCTCGAAGCCCAGTGACAGGCAGTAGTTGTACAGCTTGGGCACGAACTCACTGTAATTGAAACAGCGATCGCTGATCCTGAATTCGTCAATCAGATCGGAAATATCGGTCGGAAATGCGAACATAATGAAATAGTGCCCCTAAGTCATTGTTAGTTATTGAAATTCATTTCTATTTACTCGCCTGGAATCGAGCCTGGGCAGAGAACCGCGGCAGGATACTGTCGGCATTGGCATGCACGAACTGCCGAAACGCCTCCGCCGGCGGCGACAGGCGCTTGCCGGTGCGGTGTACCAGGTGCCAGTGGCGAATGATCGGAAAGTCCTGCACATCCAGCAGCACCAGCGTTTGCGTGGCCAGTTCCAGCTCCAGGGTATGAATGGATACGATGCCCAGGCCCAGGCCGGCTTCCACCGCCTGCTTGATGGCCTCGTTACTACTCATCTCTATACCGGTATGGAAACTCACCCCGTGTTCATTAAAGAAGCGTTCGATCGCCCCCCGCGTGCCCGAACCCGCCTCGCGGACCACGAAATGCTCGTTCTGGAAGTGTTCCAGCGGGATATTGCGCTCCTTGGCCAGCGGATGTTCAGGGGAGGCGATCATCACCAGCGGGTTTTCCATGAAGATCTCTGAATAGGTGTCCACGCCCACCGGGGGCTGGCCCATGATGACCAGGTCCGGCTCGTTATATTCCAGCTGGCGGCGCAGGCTTTCCCGGTTGGTGATATCCAGGCTGATGGTGACGCCGTCATATTGCTTGGCAAAGGCGGCC
>CBDULQ010000341.1:0-2597 GCA_965368115.1 uncultured Gammaproteobacteria bacterium
CATTATTTTTGCCGCTATTTTTTCCACTATTTCAACACTTGTTGCGTCACAGATTCCCGGTCTTACAAGCGATGTAAACGGCCTCGCCACACTGGCATTTTTGTTTTTTATTACCGCCACAACAACTGCATTAGTTGTCTCTAATAAAGCATGGTCTAATTCCCTAATTGATGAGACAAATACCGCAAAAATTGATAAATCACGTGAAACAGGTACCGTTAAGTGGTTTAATACGAGCAAGGGCTTTGGCTTCATTACCAGAGATAGCGGCGATGATGTCTTTGTCCATTTTCGTTCAATTCGAGGCCAGGGTCATCGAACACTCATTGAAGGCCAGCGAGTTGAATTCAATATCACCAAAGGGGAAAAGGGGTTACAGGCCGAGGATGTGGCCATCGCCTCTTGATAATAAAGTCTCTGGTATGGCGAGGACGTCATGCCTGCGAAATGAAATAAAGGTAGAAGTAATGGCTGAACGTGAAACTGGTACAGTTAAGTGGTTTAACAATACTAAAGGATACGGCTTTATCGAGCGTGACACCGGTGATGACGTATTTGTACACTTTAGAGCTATTCGTGGTGAAGGTTTTAGAACGCTGAAGGATGGCCAGAAAGTCGAATTCAATTTGATCGAGAGCCAGAAAGGCCTGCAGGCCGAAGACGTAAGCGTCAAAATGGACTCTTAAAATAAAAAGCTGGTCGATATCATCGACCAGCTTTTTGCTTTCTTACTCAGGATGATGTTCGTTGCCCACCGCCAACATCAGGGCATGCCAGCAAGAGCGGACTTTATCCTTCAAATTATGATGACCAAAGCCAACAGCCTGGTGATCATTCCCCCCATTTTGGTTGCAGTTTCTGCTCTATCCCCAGATGATCCAGTAACCTGGCCACCATAAAATCAAACACGTCCTCAACCGATTCAGGGCGATTATAAAACCCCGGATTCGCCGGCATAATGGTCACTCCCATACGTGTCAGCTTCAACATATTCTCCAGATGAATTTCCGAAAACGGTGACTCGCGCGGCACGATGATCAACTGTTTACGCTCCTTGAGCATGACATCCGCCGCGCGTTCCATCAGGTTGCTGCTGGCGCCAACGGCAATCGACGACAGGGTCCCCATCGAACAGGGACAAACCACCATTGCATCGGTGGTCGAGGAGCCACTGGCTATAGGCGAAGACCACTGACTCTCGCCGCACACAGCAAGCTGTTGTTCATCGACACCATAACGCTCTTCAAGGAATTTCTGTAACACCTGGCTACCGGCCGGCCAATCCAGTTCGGTTTCCATACTGATAACCACCTGGGCCGCCTTACTCACCAGCAAATACACCTTACAGTTCTCGGCCAGTAGACATTCGAGCAGGCGCACACCATATTGGATACCGGAGGCGCCGGTCAAAGCGAGAATGATTGTTTTCTGTTTGCCTGTCATCAACTTGTCCCGTTATGCATTGCTCAAGGCATCGAGCAGTTTCTGATGTATTCCGCCAAACCCACCATTGCTCATGATGACGACCTGGTCGCCCTGCATTGTTTCTCTGCTCAACATGTCGAGAATGTCTTCAATACTTCGACACAAGTGTCCGCGCCCGGGCAGCTCATCGATGATCGACTGCATGTCCCAGTCGACATCCGCCGGTTGATACATAACCACCTGATCGGCGTCAGCCAGTGCAGGTGCAATCTGTTGTCGATGCACCCCCATACGCATGGTATTGGAACGCGGCTCGAGAACTGCCCAGATTTTTCTCTCCGGTAACGCTCGTCTAAGTCCGGACAGGGTTTCCTGAATCGCGGTCGGATGATGAGCGAAATCATCGTACACACTGACACCATTCACTTCGCCGCGTAGCTCCATCCGTCGCTTCACGCCTTTGAAATGACGCAGGGCTTCAATGGCCTGGTCGACCGGCACACCCGCATGGCGGGCCGCGGCAATCGCCGCCAGTGCATTCATGCGATTGTGACGCCCAAGTAAATGGCCATTCACTTCACCCAGAGACTCGCCTTTTAACGCCAGCGTAAAACCTCGACCATCATCGGATACCTGAGGTATGGCCCAGTCCGCATCGCCCTGATCGGAGAACGACTCGGTTGCGCTCCAGCATCCCATGCCCAACACATCTTCAAGATTTTTTTCAGTTGCATTGACGACCACCAGCCCGTCTCCTGGCACGGTACGCATCAAATGATGAAACTGACGCTTGATGGCATCCAGATCATCAAAGATATCCGCATGATCAAATTCAAGATTATTGAGAATCAGGGTACGCGGATGATAATGAACAAACTTGGATCGCTTATCGAAAAACGCCGTATCGTATTCGTCCGCTTCAACCACGAAGAAAGGCCCTTCACCAAGCCGCGCAGACACACCGAAGTTTGCCGGTACGCCGCCGATTAAAAATCCGGGCTGCAGACCCGCATATTCAAGTATCCAGGCCAGCAAACTGCTGGTGGTGGTTTTACCGTGAGTACCGGCCACTGCCAGCACCCAGCGGTCGCGAAGCACGTGCTCGGCCAACCACTGCGGCCCCGAGTTATAGGCCAGACCCTGATTCAGCATGTATTCCACACAGGGGTTAC
>CBDULQ010000342.1:0-2577 GCA_965368115.1 uncultured Gammaproteobacteria bacterium
GGCTGGGGTGAGCGTATCGGTTCGGTGCGGATCGGCAAACAGGCGGACCTGGTGTTCATCGATATGGATGACTGGCGTTATCGTCATTGCAGTCACCCCTTGAAAATGTTTCTGATTGCCGGCAGTAGTCGCGATGTAGATTCGGTGATGATCGCCGGTCGTTTTCGTATTCGCCATGGCCGCGCGGTGGATGTGGATGAACGACAGCTGTTCCTCGATTTCCAGGACGCGGCGCAGGCTGCACGCGCGCGGATTGCACCTTGAGCGATGGGCCGATGAACATGTCGAACGGTGTTAGCCCGGGTTTACGTATTGCCTTTATCTTACTGGCCAGCACGCTGACGGTGATGGCGGGAGCGACTCTGGCGCCGGCGTTACCGGATATGCAGCGCCACTTTCAACATCTTGCCCAGGCGGAATTGCTGGTGAAGATGGTGATTGCCTTACCCGGGCTGGTGGTTGCCTTGAGTGCGCCGCTGGTCGGCCTGCTGGTCGATCGCTGGCGGCGTAAACCCCTGTTGCTCGGTGCAACCCTGCTGTATGCCCTGTCCGGTTGTTCCGGCTTTTTTCTCGAATCCAGTTTGACGGCTATTCTCGTGGGTCGCCTGTTGCTGGGTTTTGCCGTTGCCGGTGTGATGGTCGTCACCACGACGTTGATAGCGGATTATTATCCGCCACCACAACGCGGGCGGGTGATTGGTTTGCAGGCGGCGTTCGGTGGTTTCGGCGGGGTATTGTTCATGATGGCTGGCGGGGTGATGAGTGATTTGCACTGGACCCTGCCGTTCCTGCTGTATGGATTGGCGCTGCTGCTGTTGCCGGGCCTGAATCGGTATGTGAACGAACCGGAATGGCATACTGAAATATCAGAACAGAACGCGGTGACCAGCGACATTCGTCGGGTATTTGTATCGAGTTGTTATGTGATGGCGGTTGTGGAAATGATTGCCCTGTACATGGTGCCCCTGCATCTGCCGTTTTATTTACGTAGCCAGCCGGACTGGACGGTTGCTCAACCCGCCAGTATTGCGGGACTGTACATCGGCGTGATGTTGCTGATGATGTCGCTGGTATCGATGTTCTATGCTCGACTGCGCCGTTATATCGGTTTTCTGAGCAGCCATGGTCTGGGGCTGCTGCTACTGGCCATCGGCTATGCCGGCATCGGAATGAGTGATTCACTGGCCGGTTTACTGGTCGCACTGCTGGTCAGCGGAGTCGGGCTCGGTATCATGCGACCGAACCTGGTTACCGGTTTGATGAGTGCAATTCCGGTTGTCCTACGTGGACGAATCATGGGAGGTATCACCAGTGCATTTTTTATCGGCCAGTTTGTTGCGCCGCTGGTGACACAACCCATGGTCGATAATGTCGGCTATGGAGCTTCGTTCATTCTACTGGCCGTATTGATTTTACTGCTCGCGCTGCTGTATTTCTTTTATGCCGCTTATCGCCATAACAGTCTTCGTGAATGTAAAAATCCCTCATAACGTTTTCACCCGCCTTTACGATGTGATTTCACCAGTGCCGCCGGTGTTACTGCAAAACGCTTCTTGAATGCAGTGACGAAGTTGGAAGGATGATTGTATCCGGCCAGGTAGGCGGCTTCCCCGATACTCATGCCGCGCAGGGTCAGTGCGCTGCGCGCAATTTCCAGACGGCGCTGGCGAATATAGTCGATAACGGTAGTGCCGTATGCCGATTTGAAGCGACGCTGCAAAGTGCTGGTGCTGAGTCCCAGTGACGCGGCGATATCCTGCAGGCTTTTGTAGTGTTGCAGATTGTCATCGATGCGCTGTTTCAGATCCGGGTAGCGGCTGCGCCGCTCGCGGGATACGGTGTTCTGCGAAAGGGTAGTCGGTAATTGTTGATCGAGTTCGTGCAAGCAGGCGGATAGCATTTCTATTGCCATATGTTCCAGTCGCAACCTGGAGGCCAGTTTGTTGTCTCGCGGCAACCGTTGCATGAAGCTGCGAGCCATCTTCACCAGTCGTACCGAGGCCTGCCAGTGCCTCACTACAGCGTGGTGTTGAAAAATCTTTTCCAGTTGTTCGCTTTCCTGTTCGCTGCTGCAACGTGATTCTAGCCAGCTGCGTTGTGCAAATACGTTGATCTTGTGCACACGCATACCGCGCCTGAGATAGCGGGTCATGATGTCCGGCTCGGCGAGAATGATCGATGAGCATTCCGGCAGGCGTTGCGGCTCGGCACCCAGGGTGTGGCGTTGGCCACCGAGCGCAAAATCGACCCGTCCTTCGAAGAGTAGATTGAAACTCAGGCCGGGCGGGATTTCCGAGGCATTGCTGAGATTCTCCAGTTCAGTGACCTGCACACAGTGCGCCGACAGGCCTCCGCTATGAAACTGGTAGGCCCAGTGACCGTCCATCACCGCCTGCTGCGGATCGCCTGCGTTGATGTGGTGTTGCAATCCCCCCGCCTCATTCATCTTTCGCAGGTCGTTGACGCTGACCGAAGCAGCGGATTTACGGATGTAGTTCATGGCGGGATACCTCAGGTGAAATGGCGATTGCGCATAATGTTTTGACGGTCACGGATACTAAATAGCCGTTTTCGCGA
>CBDULQ010000343.1:0-2504 GCA_965368115.1 uncultured Gammaproteobacteria bacterium
TGTCATCTCATCAGACTTGATCCGAATCGAACTGCGCAGTTCGATAGCTCGGTGCGGTCGCTCCCGACATCCTTGTCTCCCGCGACACTTGTACATCCTGTACATCGTCCCTGTGGCTCGGCCTGCGGCTTGTGGAACGAAAAGCGTGTCCCACAACCAAATTTGTTCCTGACAAATTTAGTCTGCCCCTGGCCACCATTCTTTCAGTTCGTTTCGGCTTTTAAAAAATGGGGCATATCATCAGACATGATGTGAATCGAGTTGGCGCGGTAGCTTGGAGTTCATATTTGCTGAAGGCGTTTTGAAAGGAATAATCAACAGATTTTTTATAATGATTAAATGAAAAGACAGCGCCCTTGGACAGGCGCTGTCTTTTTAGTGCGGTCATTACTTCGGGGGATCGAAGTAGCTGCAGGTGTAGCTGAAGCGGAAACCGCCGCCTACTTTGACCGCTTCCGGCTTGATGATGAGTCCAGCGTATTTCGGGCTCTTGGGGCAGTGGATGATCGGGGTTTCGCATTTCAGTACGGTGGTTGCGCCCTGATTGTCCTTGCTGTGCTGGGTTTTGTTGAAACCGGTTGCGCAGCTGACTTGTACCGGTGCCAGTACACCCGGACCCGCGGGCAGGGCGGTAGCTGATTTCATCTGCAGCTTCGGCATTGGCATACGCTCCACGGCCTGTGCCTGTGACAAAGCAGCCACACCGGTGACCAGTGCCGACAGCAGTACAACGAGCAATTGAGTTTTGTTGGCTTTCATGTGTTTTCTCCTGATTCAATGGGTTCTTTAAACGTTGTGATGCAACGCTTTCTGTTGAGCTCGACCCTGGGTCGTGTGCGCCTGTAATCCGGGTTCAGGGAGGAACGGGTTGAATCGGGAGTGTGTTTCAATAATTAGATATGGCTCACAATTGAGCGGGGCATGCCGGTTCTACTGATTCTGGTATTTGTTCCACAGGGCCTGAGCCACTTCATGCATGGCGCCATTCAGGCGCTTGCGCAGTGTTTCGTTACTGCTACCCATGCGAAACTGAAGTTCCTGCATGTTAAGCCAGATATCTTCCAGGGTATTGAATCGGCCCAGTCGCCATTGCAGGATCAGTCGTTCGACGGCCTGTTGCATTTGTTGATCGTTCTGTTGTGGCCGTGCAGAACGGACCTGGTCGGAGTTCGAATTGTTGGTCATGATAAAAGCCGGATTCACAATGTTCTGTTCAATCTGTGCACAGCCTAGTCGGGTATATTGATTACCGAATAAACAGTGTTGCTGGAGCTGGGTGGCGATGGAGAGGAAAAAAGTTCGGTGTGATGAGAGCGCTGGAGGTAAACGGCGTCATTTTGCTTACGACAGGACCGTGCTGGTCCTGTCGCAATAGATGGTCTGAAAGATCAGAAAGGTTTGGGTGCCGGTGTCCGGTCGGTTGACGGTGGCAATATCGGCAGTTGAAATGCGGGCTGATCGCCGGTGAGTGTTTTCAGGAAGGCGACGATCTGTGCGTTTTCCTTGTTGCTGAATTTGCGACCCAGCTGCAATCGGCCCATGATGTCGACGGCTTCGGTCAGGGTTTCCGCTTCGCCGTCGTGAAAGTAAGGATAAGTCATTTCAACGTTACGCAGGGTGGGCACCTTGAATTTGAAGCGATCTGCATCCTTGCCGGTGACTGCGCTCAGACCTTCTGCAGGGCTTTTTGCCTGGTAAGGTTCGACCACGCCCATTTTCTGAAATGAATTGCCGCCGACCGCAGGACCGTTATGACAGGCGACACAGCCGCTGTCTTTAAACAGTCGATAGCCGGCCATTTCGTTACTGGTCAGGGCGTCCTGATCACCAAGCAACCAGCGGTCGAAACGTGAATTGGGTGTGACCAGGGTTTTCTCGAATTCGGCAATGGCGTCGGTGACTTTATCGATGTTGATGTCACTGTTACCAAAAACGAGTTTGAATTCTGTAACATAACCGGGGATAGATTCCAGTACGCTGACGGCCAGCTGATGAGTGAACGCCATTTCACCCGGATTCGCGATGGGACCGCCGGCCTGTGCTTTCAGGTCGGCGGCGCGACCATCCCAGAACTGTGCGACGTTCATGCTCGAGTTGAGAACGGTGGGCGCATTGATCGGACCCTGCTGCCAGTGGTCGCCAATGGAGGTTTTTAAATTATCGGTGCCGCCCATACTCAGGTTGTGACAGGAGTTGCAGGAGATGAATCCAGAGCGCGATAGACGCGGATCGAAATACAGTTTTTTACCGAGTTCGGCCAGCGCCAGATTGATTTCTTTAACCGGGCTAATGGGCTGAATCGGTTCCTCGGCTGCCAGCGAAGCAGATCCGGCCATGAATGCGGCCGGCAGGATCGCGGTGGTTACAAGGTGATGAACTTTCATGTGAGCCTCCAGTTGATTATGGTGATTTCATGAACCATGTCGGCTACATTAACGAGCGTGGTGAGTCCCGGTTTGACTTCACTCAAGTGTTATATCGTTGACATAAAAATAATATGGAAT
>CBDULQ010000344.1:0-2489 GCA_965368115.1 uncultured Gammaproteobacteria bacterium
TCCACAAAGTTATCCACAGCTTTTGTGGAAAACCCCCGGAATCGATACCAGGGGCCCTCGACACCCCTCGGCCCCAGCCAGCGTCCATGACCGATAAACACATCGCCAGGGTCGCCGTGCCTGCGCCACTGTTCGGCCTTTTCGACTACCGATTACCGGACGATCTACACCACCAGGCACAGATCGGCGCGCGGGTACGGGTGCCTTTCGGTCGCCAGTCGGTGGTCGGCGTCATCATGGCATTCAACGCCGACAGTGAACTGGACGCCGCACGCATCCGCAGCGTCGCCGCCCTGCTCGATGAACAGCCGTTACTGAATGCATCACTGCTGCAACTGCTGAGCTGGGCAGCGGATTATTATCAGCATCCACTGGGCGAAGTCATCGCCACCGCCCTGCCCAAATTGCTGCGCCAGGGCGAAGCGCCAGACGTCAGCGGCGAGCGCATCTGGACCCTGACTTCGATCGGTGCCGCCACCAACCCTGAAGAGTTACGTCGCGCACCGCGCCAGGCTGCCCTGCTGACCCTGTTACAGGAACATGAGGTGTGCAACGCGGAACAGCTCAATGCCCAGTCCGCCAACTGGCGCAAACCCATGCAGGCACTGATCGATCGCGGTCTGGTCGGCAGCACATTGCGTCCCTGCCTGAGCCAGCCGGAAACGGCGCCGCAGGCGGGCCCCGAGCTGAACGATGAACAACAGCAGGCGTTGCAGCAATTTCGCGCCTGCAGCGGTTTCAACACGTTTCTGCTGCAGGGCATCACCGGCAGTGGCAAGACCGAAATCTACCTGTCGCTGGTACAACAGGCCCTGCAGCAAAATCAGCAGGTGCTGGTGCTGGTGCCGGAGATCAGCCTGACGCCGCAGCTCACCGAGCGTTTCCAGCGCCGCCTGGACACACCGATCGCCGCGCTGCATTCCGCCCTCAATGATCGACAACGCCTGTGCGCCTGGCAGATGGCCGCCCAGGGCAAGGCCGGGGTGGTCATCGGCACCCGTTCCGCACTGTTTACACCCCTGCCGCGACTGGGTCTGATCATCGTCGACGAAGAACACGACGGCTCATTGAAACAGCAGGACGGTTTTCGCTATCACGCACGGGATCTGGCCCTGGTACGCGCACGCAACGCCAATGTGCCCGTACTCCTCGGTTCTGCGACACCTTCACTGGAAAGCCTGTTTAACGTCGAGCGCGGCCTCTACCGTCACCTGCAACTCACCCGTCGCGCCGCGGCTGCGAAACCACCCGGCATCCACGTCCTGGACATGCGTCGGCGCCCCATTCACGATGGCCTGTCCGATCTGTTGCTGGCACAGATCGAGCGTCATCTTCAGCAACAGGGCCAGGTGCTGCTGTTTCTGAATCGGCGCGGTTACGCACCCTTGTTGATGTGCCACGAATGCGGCTGGACCACCGAATGCCCGCGCTGCGATGCGCACATGACCCTGCACCAGAGTAGCGGCCGTATTCGCTGCCATCATTGCGGCCATGAAAAACCGGCGCCGACACAGTGTCCGTCCTGTGCAGCGGACAGCCTGTATATTCCCGGCGCCGGCACCGAGCGTATCGAACAGGCTTTACTGGAACGCTTCCCCGACATCAGCATCAGTCGCATCGATCGCGACACCACCCGGCGCAAGGGCGAACTGGATGAAAAACTCGAGCAGGCACGCAGTGGTGAAGCCCGCATTCTGATCGGCACACAGATGCTGGCCAAGGGCCACGATTTTCCCA
Source organism: uncultured Gammaproteobacteria bacterium (assembly GCA_965368115.1). Taxonomy (GTDB): domain Bacteria; phylum Pseudomonadota; class Gammaproteobacteria; order SZUA-229; family SZUA-229; genus CBDULQ01. The sequence continues at coordinate 1,738 of CBDULQ010000344.1, forward strand.
ACGTCACCCTGGTCGGCATTCTGGATACCGACCAGGGCCTGTTCAGCAGCGATTTCCGCGCCACCGAACACATGGCCCAGTTGATCGTCCAGGTGGCCGGCCGCGCCGGTCGTGCGGAACGCCCGGGGGAAGTCTACATCCAGACTCATCACCCGGATCATCCGCTGCTGCAGATTCTGCTGGAGCAGGGCTACCCCGGCTTCGCCAGCGCCGCCCTGGCGGAACGCCAGCAGGCGCAGTTCCCGCCGTTCAGCCACCTGGCACTGATTCGCGCCGAAGCGCCGCGCCGTGAACAGGCGCTGGGTTTCCTCGGCGAGGTTATGCAGTTCCTGCAATCCGGCGCCGGCGCCGAACTGGAACTGTTCGGCCCGTTACCGGCGCCGATGGAAAAACGCGCCGGCCGGTTTCGCGCCCAGCTCATCATCCAGGCGGAACAACGCAAAACCCTGCACGGTCTGTTGCGTCGCTGCGTGCCGCAACTGGGCAAACTGAAATCCGCCGCACGGGTACGCTGGTCGCTGGATGTCGATCCGCAGGATATGTACTAAACGCGCCTCATTCACCACCGGAATCGAAAAAACGCCCCCAGTCTTGTGCTTTAGCCAGACGACTCTGTTAAAATTCGCCCACTTCGAAATCTGTGCCGGGCCGCATACCTTGAAATTTGAAATTGAAAATCTGCTTACCCAGGCCGTGTCGTCATTAAAAGAAGACGGCACTCTGCCTGCCGATCTGCAAGCGAACATTCAGGT
>CBDULQ010000345.1:0-2457 GCA_965368115.1 uncultured Gammaproteobacteria bacterium
GTCTATCTAAAGAAAATAAATTAGTTAATGCCTGTCTGGGAAATAATGAATAAAAATACCGGATATGAGATATGATCCCGGATGGCTTGTCCGCTATTCGAAGGTATTCTGGTATTTTTGATATTAGCGTCGAAGACGGAAAACGGTTCGGCTATTGTGGAATGCCTTTGGCAGCCGGCTTAAACTGGCGGTGTTTGGGGAAACACCCAAGGCCGTGGCACTATATCCCGGAACATTTCGCTGCTTGTTACGAACTACGCAAACAACTCGCCTGGAACAGCCTATTTTTCGTCAAGCGAAATCTTCTCCATCAGATAACACAAGCAATCCTGTCTAATCACCTGGGTGTTCACCGTGAGCATCGATGGCATGACATGTTTTTTGAATACGATTTCATCGTTCTTCAGTTCAAAATAATCACGGGTGTTTTCCTGTTCGAACTCATTCCATGATTGTACGCAGACCTGGTTGCCGGGTTCGATGTGTGCAATCGGTGTGCCCGGTTCCAGGTCGGTGAAATTATAGTTTTCGATTTCCGGCAACAGGTTGATGGTGGCGTCATCGGAAAAGCCGAAAGAGTAGGCTTCGGGTATGGTGACGCGGGCGACCGTGTGATACAGGTTGATATGTTCCGGTGCCCGTGCGGGGATTTCGTCGAGATTCAGGCATACATCCAGATAGCGGAACACGTGACTGATACCGGCCGCTTCGCCGGACTGGCCGCTTTCCAGTGTCACTGCCGGGCAGAACTCGGCAAAGGCCGCGGATTGCACGCCTTTGGGCGTAATGAAATACACCACGGTGTTGCTGAACAAACCGGCCAGTGCCAGATAGCGTGGATCAAGTCGGTTGATACAGCCATAGTGCGGATTGCGTCCGGTGTTGTTGTGTACATCGATACTGGCAAACGCCTTCATTTCGCGCATGGTCTCGGTGACCTGCTTCATGGCATGGGCTTCGGCGAGAAAGTCTTCGTGAGTGCCGGGCCAGATGCGATTGAAATCCGCCTGGCGATCCAGTCGACGCTGGTTCTCCGCCGCCGCTTCCACATTGCCGATAAAAATACTCAGGCTGCGCGGCAGCGTATCGTTGCGATATTTTTTCAATAACTGTTGCAGTGCATAGATGCCGGTGGTTTCGTTGCCGTGCAGCAGAGTGCTGATGAACAGTGGCTCGGGACGTTCACCCTGCAGATGCATCAGTGTTGGTTTGCCGAACAGCTGGTGCAGGTCTTTCGGTTCGCAATCCAGAAACTGTTCCGGGTAATGGTCGATCTCGTTAATCATTTACACGATACTCGTTAAATCCCAGCGATGCACCGGTTCGCCGGTCTGCTGGTTGTGGTAATAGGTTTGCGTCATGGTCTGCATATTGGCCGCGTTGTCGCGGATGAAGGCCCGTTGCCAGTCGGCGCCGGTTTGCTGTTTCTCCGCCCGTTGTTGAATGATGCCCAGGTAAAATTCGATATCGCGACGGTCGATGTTCAGTGCATTCAGGCCGGTCTCCGCCTGTTCCAGTAACCGGTTGAGAATCAGCTGGCGAATACTGCAGCGTTCGCAGCCGATCCAGGTGATGCGACCGCCGAGTCCGTGTCGCGCCGCAGTGTAAAAATTATCCCGCGCCTGGGCGAACTCAATGACTTTTTCCGGCGGTATTTCGTGCTGTGCATAGTAATGTACCAGACCGTAGAAAAACGCCATGTTGGCGATGTTGTCGACAATACTCGGACCACTGGACATCACCCGATGTTCAATACGAATGTGCGGCGTGCCGTCGTCATCGAAACCGATCAGGGGGCGATTCCAGCGCCAGATGGTGCCGTTGTGCAATGCGACATGTTTCATACGCGTCGCTTCATCGTCGAACAGCATGGGCAGGAGTACCGGAAAATGTTCAAGGTTCTCGTTGAAACATTCCAGAATCGATTCGCGCGCGTAGCCGGTACCGAAACTTACCCGATGCACAGGGCCGTGCGCGGCGCCGCTGAAACCGCCCACATCCACCGATTGTTCGAACACAGGAATGCGGGTTTCCGCCCACAGGTTGCGTCCGAACAGAAACGGTGAATTGGTGCTGATGGCGACCATCGGCGCAGAAAGAAAAATCGACGCGTTGTAATATCGCACGGCCTGATCGAAAGGCGTTTGCAGATGAATTTGCAGCGAGGTGGAGACCGCTTCCAGCATCACGTCGTGGTGACTGGTCTTCAAGGATTCCTGACCGTTGATATTGAGTTGAAACGGACGTCCTTCGCGTTGGCGCAATACCTGGTCGTTCAGTGCGCGGTAACGTTTCAGGTTGGAGATATTGCGCATGCTCAGGTGTTCGGCATGCAGTGTCGGCAGTATGCCGATGGCGAGCAGGCGTGCGTCGAGTTCGCCGGCGACCGACTGGCAATGTTGCCAGTTCTGTTCGAAGCCCTGCTGGAAACGGTTGAACACCTGGCCCTCCAGGTGT
>CBDULQ010000346.1:0-2436 GCA_965368115.1 uncultured Gammaproteobacteria bacterium
GCGGCCAGTTCTCTGAAAATGTCGATATAGTCGTTACTGGTATCGACGAAATGCGTGCGCTGCTGCACGTTCATCGATGTCGCGACCTGTGCAGTCAGTTGCGCCAGCAGACGGCGATTGTGATCGGTCGCCTGCTGCATGGCGGCATTGTCGAACTGTTCGAAGCCCTGCAGAAACTTGAGCAGGCGACGGCTTTTGTCCGCTTCGTGACTGCCGCTATCCAGAATTTCTCGAATCCCCTGTTGCCAGGCCTGACGCCGTTGCAGGCGCAACTCCGCGGTACTCACCAGTTGTCGGGCAGTGCGCTCGATGAGACGTTGCTGAGGTTCGCTCAGGTCGTCCAGCCAGCGTTCAAAACTGTCCTGCAGACGTTCCGTGTACTGTTCGATGCGTTCCGGCTCCCCGATATCGATATGCTCTTCACGAAATTCCTGGTTTTTCTCCGCCAGGCTGGCAAACAGCTGTTCTCGCTGCCCCGCATCAAGACGCGGCAACAGCACCGCCATCTGCTCATTCACCGCGCGGGACAGGGATTGCCAGAAACCATCCAGCCGGGTCAGATGATCCAGTACCTGTTGCGCACTGGGACCGGCCAGCACATCCCGCTGTGCCTGTTGCATCCAGGCCGCGTATTCCGGTAACTGAGTACTGCGATGCCAGCGCAGCAACACCCGGGTGCGTTGATCGAGTTGCTCGGCCAGCACATCGTCGAGACTGACCAGATCTTCCACGTACTGGGGAATCAGGGCGTCGAGCTGGTTATAGAAAAATTTGAGGGAACAGGAGGACAGCAGCAGGCTCAGACCGAGCCCCAGGCTGATGAGTGGACCGCGTCCCGGTCTGAAGTTGTATCGGCTCAAACCCATGCTGTGTTCATCATCCGCCGCTCGTTAGCCGATAAGACCCGCGGACGGTCGATTCGTTCGCTCGCCCCCGCTCGTCGGCGGCTAAAAATAAATCAGCTATTTTTTTCCCGATAGGCTATCATGCGCGGCATCCGGTGCACATCGGTCTGCACCCCTGTCATCGCGCTGATCCCCTGGGAACCTCTGATTGATTCCCTAGACTCTCGCCTCGAACATTTGTTTCCGCCTGGACCGTTCCTCGATAAGTGCTGTTCGCAGCCACCTGGCAGGCTGATCCCCGGAGTATTCCATGTCATTTGAACAACTCGGCCTGCTGGCCGATATCGTCCGTGCTGTGTCTGAAAAAGGTTACAGCGAACCCACACCCATCCAGCAACAGGCCATACCGCCGATTATGGACGGCCGCGACCTGATGGGCGGCGCCCAGACCGGCACCGGTAAAACCGCCGGTTTCACCCTGCCCGTGCTGCACAATATCGTTTCCACCAGCCGCACCGCGAAAAGCCATCGTGCGATTCGCGCCCTGGTGCTGGTGCCCACACGGGAACTGGCCATGCAGGTGGAAGACAGTGTTAAAACCTACAGCAAATACCTGCCCATCAAGTCCACCGCCGTGTTCGGCGGCGTGAAGATCCAGGGCCAGATCAGCAAACTGCGCAAGGGCGTGGATGTGCTGGTCGCCACTCCCGGTCGCCTGCTCGATCACATGAACCAGAATACGGTGGACCTGTCCCGGGTCGACATGCTGGTGCTGGATGAAGCGGATCGCATGCTCGATATGGGCTTCATCCGCGATATCCGCAAGGTGCTGGAGCGCCTGCCGAAACATAAACAGACGCTGCTGTTTTCCGCAACCTTCTCCGCCGACATCAAACAGCTGGCCCATGAGCTGCTGAACGATCCGGTGCAGATCGAAGTCGCCGCCGAGAACAGTACCGCCGAGCGGGTCAGTCAGCTGATTCACCCGGTAGCGAAAGAGCGCAAGCGGGAACTGCTGTCGGAAATGATCGGTAAACAGAACTGGCGCCAGGTGCTGGTGTTCAGCCGTACCAAGCACGGTGCCGATCGTCTCGCCAGGCAGCTCAGCAAGGACGGCATCGAAGCCGCCGCCATCCACGGCGACAAGAGCCAGGGTGCGCGCAGCCGCGCACTGGCGGATTTCAAATCGGGCAAGGTACGCACCCTGGTCGCCACCGATATCGCCGCACGCGGCCTGGACATCAGCCAGCTGCCCCATGTGGTGAACTTCGACCTGCCCAATGTGGCGGAAGATTATGTGCATCGCATCGGTCGCACCGGTCGCGCCGGTCAGTCGGGCCAGGCCGTCTCCCTGGTATGCAGTGAAGAAGCGGGCCTGCTGCGTGATATCGAAAAGCTGATCGGACGGGAAATTCCCCGCCAGGCCATGCCCGGTTACGAAGCCGAGCCCATCAATGCCGGCCGCTCCCAGCAGCGTCAGTCATCCCAAGGTGCACCGAAACGCAACAACCCGGGCAAAAACGCTGCCGCAACCGGCGGCAACCGCAACCGTAAACGTCGTCGCAGCCGTCAACGCGGCGCACAGCAGGCG
>CBDULQ010000347.1:0-2396 GCA_965368115.1 uncultured Gammaproteobacteria bacterium
CCGGTGACATTGCGAATGAATTCCGGCGCCTCGGCGCCAACCGCGCCAGGTATTTCGAAATCGCTGGTTACCGTATCGGCCGGCTGCACTTCATACAGCCCGTCCAGCGCGCGATCAACCGCCTGATTATTGATATCCACCAGCTGCCGACCCTTGCGCGCGTAACTGGATTCGATGGCCTGCTTGATGAAGTCGATGGCCTGATCCTGAGGCAATATGCCGGAAATCGAGAAAAAGCAGGTTTGCATAATGGTGTTGATGCGACGCCCCAGCCCGCAGGCCTGGGCAATGTCATATGCATCGATGGCGTAGAAACGAATCTGCTTGTCGATGATCTGTCGTTGCATGCTGCGCGGCAAACTGTTCCACACCTGGTCACGAGGCAGTGACGTATTGAGCAGGAATACAGCGCCTTTCGCCGCCTTGTCGAGCATCGGGTATCGCTGCAGGAATACCGACTGATGACAGGCGACAAAGTCGGCACTGTCGTTTTCGATCAGGTAGGTGGAACGAATATGGTCCGGACCGAAACGCAAATGCGATACGGTCACTGCGCCGGATTTTTTCGAGTCGTAAACGAAATAACCCTGCACTCGCAAATCGGTATGATCCCCAATGATCTTGATACTGTTCTTGTTGGCACTCACTGTACCGTCGGCGCCCAGTCCGTAGAACATGGCCTGATAGACATCGCGATTGGCGCTGGTCCTGAACCCATCATCCCAGTCCAGACTGCTGTGAGTCACGTCATCGTGAATGCCGATAGTGAAATGATTTCTCGGCTTTTCCACCGCAAGCTCATCAAATATCGCCTTGACCATCGCGGGACGAAATTCCTTGGAGGACAAACCGTAACGGCCGCCAATCACCCGTGGCATGGTGCCAAATTTATTGTCGGCATCGGCACAGTACTGGGCCAGCGCGGTTACCACATCCTTGTACAGCGGTTCACCATCGGCACCCGGTTCCTTGGTACGATCCAGCACCGCAATGCTGCGACAGGATTCGGGAATGGCATCGATCAGCGCGGCCGCGTCGAACGGGCGGTACAGGCGGACTTTCAACACGCCCAGCTGCTCGCCGCAATCGTTCAGATAAGCGACGGTTTCTTCCACTGTCTCCGCGCCGGATCCCATGACGATAATCACCCGATCCGGTCGGTCGCTGCCCAGATATTCGAACAGGCGGTACTGGCGACCGGTAAACAGGGCGAAGCAGTCCATGGTTTTCTGCACGATACCGGGCATGGCCTGGTAATAGGGATTAACGGTTTCCCGTGCCTGGAAATAGATATCCGGATTCTGCGAGCTGCCGCGCAGCACCGGGTGTTCCGGAGACAGCGCATCCTTACGGTGGCGCTGCACCCATTCAGGTTTGATCATCTGGCGAAGGGTATCGTCGCTAACCAGGCTGATCTTACGAATCTCGTGCGAGGTACGAAAACCGTCGAAGAAATGCAGCATGGGTATTCGCCCCTGCAGGCTGGCGGCCTGGGCAATGACAGCGAAATCCATCACTTCCTGGGGTGAGTTGGAACACAGCATGCCGAAGCCGGTCATGCGTGCGGTCATCACGTCGCTGTGATCACCGAAAATCGATAGCGCCTGTGCGGCCAGCGAACGCGAGGCAATATGAAACACGGTCGGGGTCAGCTCGCCGGCGATCTTGTACATATTAGGGATCATCAGCAGCAGTCCCTGGGAGGCGGTGAAGGTGGTGGTCAGCGCACCCATCTGCAGGGCGCCGTGTATGGCGCCTGCGGCACCGCCTTCGCTCTGCATTTCCACCACTTCCGGCACCGTGCCCCAGATATTGGGCTGTCCCAGCGAGGACCACTGGTCGGCCCACTCACCCATTGGCGAAGCCGGGGTGATCGGATAGATGGCCACCACTTCGTTGAGTCGGTGGGCGATGGTGGCGGCAGCCTGATTACCATCGATGGTCTTGGTCTGGGGAGTCGACATGGAGCACCTCGGTCTAGTGGAACTCAACCAGCCTATAATGAATCAATAGTATGACATTTGATATGGATAAACATCCCCTGTGGTTTTCCGGCACAGGTCTGAAAATTATTGCAAAATCACAGACTTGATAAGTCTTTTTTATTTCACGCCTGTGCGACAATAGGCGTATTAATAACAATTAAGGAAATGACATGCTGAAAGCCAATCAACCGGCTCCGGATTTCGAGGCACCGAACCAGGTCGGTAATCCTATCGGACTGAAGGATTTCAAGGGCGCAGAATATCGTGCTCTACTTCTATCCAAAGGATGACACACCCGGTTGCACCATCGAGGCCAACCAGTTCACCAGGCTGGCGGACGAATTCGCCGGTCTGCACACCATCATCATCGGTGTCAGTAAGGACAGTTGCGAATCACATCAGGCTTTCATC
>CBDULQ010000348.1:0-2383 GCA_965368115.1 uncultured Gammaproteobacteria bacterium
ATTTTTATATTACAAACAGTTAGTATTCCAGCTTGGCCGTGAACGCAGACAGGCCGCACTCGATTTGTGCAGCGCAGCGAAAGAATCAAAAGGCATTGCTTCAATGTGGGGCAGCGTTAGCTTCAAACGGGTCACCATCCGGCAGCGTGCTCAACGCACCCGGTAGCCCGCATGGCAGGCGGTACAGGCCGCGGTGATCTCGCGCAGTGATTTGTAAGCCGCCAGCACATCACCCTCCTGGGCGATGCGGGAAAAACGGCTGGCGGAACGGTGCATCCGGGTACCGGCCTGCTGCATCCCCTGAGGATAGAACGGGGCCATATGGCTGGCGCCATGCTTTTCCAGGGAGCTCATGCCCAGTTCCGATTCGGCCAGGTCAGCGGCCGCATCCAGCCGCCCTTCCGCAAGCAGCAGTAACAATCGATCGAGTACCTGCAGATGGCCGCGCATATTCTGCAGCATATGCGCCTGCATGGGAGCCGGTAACTCAACCAGGATTCTGGGATCCGGTTCGGCAGCGGCCGGTGTGGCCAGGAGAAGGATCAATGGGACAGTCGTCAGATGGAATCGGTAGGACACGGGACACCTCGGAAGATTATTTGCCGGGCTCCATTCCAGGCGCAGAATGGCACACTTCAACGCCATAGACTCCCCCCATTCGGCAGATTCTGCAAGGCGTGCTAAATTCAGCCTATGGCCACCCTTCGCCGCTTCCGCAAACGTCCTGACCAGGCGGTTACCGCTATCAAACTGGCGCTGGACACCGAGGGCCTCCGTTATCGCAAATGGGGGGGCAATCAACATGGCCAGCCCGGTGACTGGCTGGTCGACAACGCGGGTGACATCTACACCGTCGCCGCCGATGTGTTTGCCCGCACTTACCGACAGGTCTCCCCCGGTCGTTTTATCAAGTCGACACCGGTGTGGGCGCGTAGGACCGAGCATGCGGGCACGCTGAAAACCCGCGAAGGCGAGTCGCACTTCGCCGCAGGTGATTATCTGGTGTTCAACCAGCCGGACGAAACCGATGGCTACTGCATGGCAGCGGAGCGGTTTCACGCCATGTACGAGCCGGATAACAGCGAATAACCGGTTCCGCCTGTCGGGTTATGCCTCCGGCTAACCCGACGAAGATGTTGCGAGGTTGTGAAACGGTGGCGCATCCGACCCGTCGGGTTACGCTTTCGGCTGAGCAGACCTACCCCTGGTTCGGCGGCCGCACACTGCTATCCTCTTAACAGTCAGGCAGAGGATGGGGGCATCAAAATGGACATCGTCTCGCTCGTCAACGATCCGCGCATTCAGCAGATTCTTACGCACCCTGCCGACGAGGACGGCATCTGGCGCAGCGCACTGAAAAGGCTACTCGCCTCCGACATTCGGTTGACCCGGAAATCGGCCGGCGAATCCGCCATCAAGGCGTTGCAACGGCTGATGATATTTCTCGGTTACTCCACCGCTGCCAGCGGCGCCTTTCTGATCGACGGCGACTTCGGCCGCGGGACCAACCGGGGGGTCGCCCAGTTCAAATACGACTACCAGCTCGGTGGGAAAATATCCCGTGCAGCGCTCTGTTATCCCTGTCAATGGAACAGCGCCGGTCGTCTGATCGATACTATCCCTGAGACCACCCTGGACCAGGCGACACTGCAGGCAATGCTGCTGGCGGCCTACCAGCGCTGTGAACACAATCAGGTGATGTCAGGCGACATCGACCTGGCGATCTTCCACCTCAACGCCCTGCATGAAAACCGCTTCCTCGATTGCCGCGCGATTCTGGATCACTATGGCGATGCCGCCGTGGCCGCTTCACGGGCCCAACAACAGGAGGGGATCGACATCCGGCCCGAGTGGGTGCTGTCCATTATCCGCCAGGAGACAGCGGGGATTATCCGTCCACGCTTCGAACAGCACTATCTGTCGCGCCTCAACTCTCTCCATCCCGACAGCGACCTGGAGGAGCTGCGCATGCAGTCGATGAGCCTGGGGCTGGGCCAGATCATGGGGTGCAATTACCGCGCGGTTGGCGCGCCAGATGCGCGCACGCTGTTTACCGCCCCGGTCGATGAGCAGGTGGCCTATGTGGCGCGCTTCCTGAAGCCGCGCCGCACAGAGATCCAAAAGCAAAACCCCGCCGAGGCCGATTTTCACCGGGTCGCGCGATTCTACAATGGTCCGAAATACGCCGCCCACCACTACCACGAACGGTTGGCCCGCTGGTTCAGGGAGTTCCGTCTGCTGATGTCATGACGCCTGCCCGGCGGTCGGGCGAGCGCAGTCGTCCCAGGCGCAGGAACAGGCGATCGAACAGCAGCAGATGCAGTGTGGGGATAATCCATCCGATCAGGCCGATTCCCACGCCGATGGCCGCCCTGCGCAGAAT
>CBDULQ010000349.1:0-2342 GCA_965368115.1 uncultured Gammaproteobacteria bacterium
GTGACGGCCTGGTCATCCACATGTTGCTGGGCAAACTGAAGAAAGGCGATATCCCGGCACCGGTCCGCGATGCCGCAATTCGTAAGATGGTTGAACTCTACTTCCCACCGAACAGTGCCATGGTCACCGGTTACGGTTTCGACATGCTGTACGCCGGTCCCCGCGAAGCGGTACTGCACGCCGTGTTCCGTCAGAACATGGGTGCGACTCACTTCATCATCGGTCGTGACCATGCCGGTGTCGGCGACTACTACGGTGCCTTCGATGCGCAAACCATCTTCGATGAAGAAGTCCCCAAGGATGCACTGCAGATCGAAATCTTCCGTGCCGACCATACCGCCTACTCGAAGAAACTGAACAAGGTGGTGATGATGCGCGAAGCACCGGATCACAGTAAGGAAGACTTTATCCTGCTGTCCGGCACCAAGGTCCGCGAAATGCTGGGTCAGGGCATTGCCCCGCCGAAAGAATTTTCGCGTCCCGAGGTGGCACAGATTCTGATCGATTACTATCAGAACCTGAACGACTAAATCGGAACGTCTTTTCCGGTTTTATGCAACGGCGCCGATGATCGGCGCCGTTTCTGTTTTCAGCGCCTGTATCAATCGTATTCCAGGTCTTTCCAGTCGCGAATGGCGGCGAATACATCGACCGCGGAAGCCAGTTTCTTGCCGCGATACTGTTCCGCCGCGCGGATCACCCCGGGCTGGTCGAAACGCAGAAACGGATTGCTGTTCATTTCCAGCTGCAGACTGCTGGGCACCGTCGGTGTACCCCGCTCCTGCTTCGCCATATCATCCTCATCCCGTTGCAACAGCACCGGATTGTCCGGCTCCACCCAACGCGCAAAACCGATATTGTCCAGGGTGTACTCATGGGCACAGTAAATCTGTGTATCCGCCGGCAGGCGACGAATTTTCTGCAACGAATCGACGAAACGTTCGGCGTCGCCACCCATGATGCGACCGCAACCACAGGCAAACAGCGTATCGCCACAGAACAGGGCGCCGGCACCATAATAGCCGATGTGATCCAGCGTATGGCCGGGCAAGTCGAAAACCTGGAATTCGGTGTCGATAGCGTCGATACGAATGCGATTGCCCTCACGCAGGGTATGCTGAATCAGGTCGGGGATGGGCATCTCCGGACCGAAACGGGGTTCGGCCACCGTCGCCTGTGCCGGCCCGTACACGTCCAGTTGCGGGAACTGATTCAGCAACGCCTGGACCGCTCCGACGTGATCCACATGCTGGTGGGTAATCAGAATCGCCACCGGCTGCAGTCCCCGCCGCTGCAGGGTATCGATCACCCGCTTGTCGCCCGGATCGACCAGCACCACCTGTACCGAATTCGGCTGGCGCAGGCACCAGATATAGTTGTCGGCAAAAGCGGGAATGGGGAAGATTTCAATCATAGTGACAAGCCATTGTTAAATCAGGACAAAAACGATCATTGATGATAGTGTATTGCGCCGTGACCTGATCCGTAAACCGGCAATTTAACCCTGGATTCTTCAGCATGAAATTCGTCTCCTTCAATACCAACAGCATCCGTACCCGTGAACACCAGCTCCGTGCACTGATCGAGAAGCATCAGCCGGACGTGATCGGGATCCAGGAAACCAAGGTGACCGACGAGGATTTCCCGGTAGAGATGATCGAGCAACTGGGCTACCAGGCGGAATTTCACGGCCAGAAAACCCATTATGGTGTCGCCCTGCTGTCCCGTCACCCGGCCCTGCAGGTGGTGAAAGGTTTTCCCGGCGATGATGGCGAGGCGCAGCGGCGCTTTATCCAGGCCAGTTACGACATCGATGGCAAAACGCTGACAGTGATGAACGGCTATTTTCCGCAGGGCGAAAGCCGAGACCATCCGGTCAAATTCCCGGCCAAGCAGAAGTTCTATGCTGATCTGCAGGACTGGATCGAACAGGGTTTCAAACCCGACCAGCCGCTGCTGGTGATGGGCGACATGAATATCGCCCCGCTGGATCGGGATGTGGGTATCGGTGCGGACAACGCCAAACGCTGGCTGAAAACCGGCAAATGCAGTTTTCTGCCGGAAGAGCGCGAATGGCTGAACAGGCTTTATGACTGGGGGCTTGAGGATACCTTCCGCTGCCGCTACCCGGACACGGACGACCGGTTCAGCTGGTTCGACTACCGTAGCAAAGGCTTCGAGCGGGAACCCCGCCGCGGTCTGCGCATCGACCTGATCCTGGCCACTAGCCCCCTGCTGCAACGCTGCCGTGATGCCGGTATCGACTACGACATTCGCGGCATGGAAAAGCCCTCTGATCACTGCCCGATCTGGGCTGAGTTCGACTGAGCCCCCTTCTATCC
>CBDULQ010000350.1:0-2337 GCA_965368115.1 uncultured Gammaproteobacteria bacterium
GTGGTGTCCAACGGCAGTGTGGCGCTGGTCAAACTGGGATTCGGTACCGAGCTGGACGCGCAACGGCTGGACTATCTCAAGCAGCGTTATCTCGACATCTATCAGCAACACCTGTGCGAGGACTCGCGTCTGTTCGAGGGCATGGCCGAACTGCTCGAACATATCGAAAACCATGACATGCGCTGGGGCGTGGTCACCAACAAACCGGGCTGGCTCACCGAACCGCTGATGGACATGCTGGCCCTGAAACAACGCGCCAGTTGCATCGTCAGCGGCGACACCACCGCCAATCGCAAACCCCATCCACAACCCATGTATCACGCCTGCCAGTGTGCCGGCAGTCAGCCCGGAGGCTGTGTCTACATCGGCGACGCAAGACGCGACATCGAAGCGGGACGCAACGCCGGTATGCAAACAGTGATTGCGCTGTACGGTTACATCGGTGACTGGGAAAACCTGGATGAATGGGGTGCCGATCACCGCATCGACCGGGCTCTGGATATGATCGATTTACTCAACGACGCGGGCTAAGCGTAACAGAACTCACAAACCAACATCATCGGCAGGGACGCATGCTCAACCAGAATCGAAACATCAGAACAGCACTCGGTGTCGGTATCGCTTTACTGATCGGCAATGCCTGCAGCAGTGATTCCGCAGGGCCGGAGGCCGACATCGTCGGCGGATGGAGCCGGAGCGCGATCAGTTCGACCAGCGCATCGGGGGGCATCAACGGTATCTACACCTATACCTACCGATTCAACAGCAGCTATCAGTACACCTACACCATCGAATTTCAGAGCGCCACCGGCCTGATGCCGAATACGCCACCGCTACCGGTATCGCAGATCGTCGGTAGCTATGCGCTGGGTGCCGAAACCCTGGCCAGTGACGGCAGCCCGGCCCGTGAACTGGACCTGTTGCCGGACGACAATGCCCTGCCCGCCCTGTATCTCATCTACCAGATCGATAGCGGCAGCAACCTGTTCCTGTCCGATCCGACCTTCGGCTTTAGCGGCGCCGGTTCGGCGCCAGACAATCGCGCCTATACCCTGAGTAACACTCCTTATTTAAAACAGTGAGCACAACATCCGCGTGTCACACCTGAACGAAAAAGGCCGCTGCATCATGCAGCGGCCTTCACGATCATACCTCACAATAACGCACCATCATTCGAAATCCGCTGTCACCAGCCGGTCCGCATTCAGGGTGATCAGACAACGAATCTCCGTATCCACCACTTCCACTGAATCGCAACCGATCCAGTGACTGAAGAAGGAACCGGGACTGGCGTTACCGACCAGCGTCACGGTAGACCCCATCGGCAACGTCTCGTTGCAATCGTTACCGCAATCGATCGCCAGCGGTCGACCCAGTGTGGGCAAACTGGTCACGACCCCGGCACCCGGACCACTGTGGCGTACATTGAGTGTGGCCGCTTCACTACCACCGGGCACGAAAGACGCGGTGCAACTGAGGTCACTGTTCATGATCACTACACCCTCGACACAGGCGCCGCTGTAACCGGCAAAACGATAACCCGGTGCCGGCTGGGCATTGAGGGTGACGCGGGTGTTTTCCGAATAGCGCTCATAACAGTCTTCACCGCAGTTGATACCGGCCGGGGTGCTGGTCACCGTGCCTGCGCCACTGATTGAAATATCTAACCTGTAATCTTCCGCCATGCGATCGAAACGCACCTTGCACAGGCGACCGGCACTCATATTGACGGTGGCGGTGGCGGCGCTACCGGCCGCGGCACAGTCCCAGCGCCATTCACCGAGCATGGAATCGGCGGCGGGCGTGGCGGTGATCTGGATACTGGTCGGCGCACCGAGGATATCCACCCAGCAGTAAAAGCCGTCGCAATCCAGGTTGCCGGTATCGCTGCTCAGGGTGCCGCTACCGTCGCCGGTGCGGTATACCCAGACCCGGCTGCTGGTGCAACTACCCTGATCACCGAAGCCGACGACCGGCGCCGGTCTGGCGGAGAACGCCTCGTCGTCATCGGAACCGCGACCCAGTGCCGGCATCCGACCCCAGCTCCAGACCGAACCGCCATTGCTGCAGTCACCGCGGATGGCATAGGCTGCGGCCGAGCCGGCGGCGATCTCGCTAACACCGGACAGACCGGCCACCGCCTGCACGCCGTTTCCGCTATTCGCCGGGCGACCCAGCTGACCAAAATCATTCGCCCCCCAGGTATAGACCTGACCGTTGCACAGGGCCATGGAGAACGCGTTGCCGGCGGCAATCGCGCTGCAATTACTCAAACCCGGAATCTGTGTCGGCACGCGACCAAAGCTGGTGCTCAGCCCCAGTTGCCCTGCCCCGTTC
>CBDULQ010000351.1:0-2337 GCA_965368115.1 uncultured Gammaproteobacteria bacterium
GTCTCACAGCATTCTGATGCCTGATACATCTCTTAAAGACATGTATGCGACTGATACAACGTCACCGGGATAGAGAGCTGCTATCGATCTGCTGATATCAACTAATGAGGGCGGCATAAATATCTCGGCTCCGCGCCTGAGCACCTGCTCGATTCACTTTAAAGTCGAACATATAAACGATCACTTTCCATTAATCCACGCAGCACCTGTTTAGCATTTAAAGCGATCAGCAATACACTGACTCGCCGCTACCTCCGAATCCGTTCAGGCACTCACCCGAAAATTCGACACTGCGGTACGCAATTGCGACGCCACATTCTGCAGCTCCTGCATGGCGCGGGCGATTTCATCCGCAGCGCCGGCGTTCTGGTTCGCGACATCACCGATGTTCACTACCCGATGATTGATGTCTTCTGCCACGGCCGTCTGCTCTTCTGCAGCGGTAGCAATTTGCAGGGTCATGCTGGTAATGGTCGACACCGAGTTGCTAATCAGTTCCAGGGTGTCGCCGGCTCGCGAGGCATCGTCGACCATGGCCTGGGCGCGATCACGCCCGTTGCGCATCGCACTCGCCGCATCTCGGGTGCTGGCCTGCAGTCGTTCGATCATCGCCTGAATCTCGTTGGTGGATTCACGGGTTTTTTGCGCCAGCCCACGGACCTCATCGGCCACTACCGCAAAACCGCGGCCCTGTTCACCGGCGCGCGCCGCTTCGATGGCCGCGTTCAGAGCGAGCAGATTGGTCTGGTCCGCCACATTGGTGATGACTTCGATAATATGACCGATGGCATCACTTTCCGATTCCACCTGTTCCATGATCTGTGCGGACGACTCGACCTCACCGGCCAGCAGACCAATTGCATTCACAACGTCATTGACCACGAGTTTGCCTTCACTAGCCTGTGCGTCGGCACGGCGCGTTTCATCTGCGGTCAAGGATGCGTTCTGTGACACCTCCTGTGTGGTGGCCGCCATTTCAGTAATTGCAGTAGCGACCAGATCGGTATCGTTCTGCTGGTTGCGTACCCCGTCGCTGGTCTGTGTAGATACCACCGCCATCTCATCCGTCGATGCGGATAGTGTGTTGGTCGAATCAATAATGCCGCTGACCAGATCGCGCAGCTGCACTGCCATCTGGTTGACCTGGTGGGCCAGTCGCTGAAACTCGTTACGGGTAGTGTTTTTGTCGGCCCGATCAGCCAGTTCAAGATGCACAGTCAGGTCACCCTGACCCAGGGCCCGCATACCCTCACCTACATCGTCCAGCGGACGCAGCTGCCAGCGCAATGCCCAGTAAGCAAGTCCGGCAATGAGCAGGCCGGTTAATGTCGATAGCAATATGAGTTCGTTGCGCAACTGGTCGGCATGTGCGGTGAATTCATCCGCATGACCGCCGGCAACGATGGCCCAGTTCCATTTCGGCACCTGGTGGAAGGCGATCAACTGTTTGCGTTCGCTACCGTCCGCGGCGGTATGCATGTAATGCATGACACCGGAGCCGTCATTCAGGCGTTGTTTAAATTCATCAACCATGTCCGGACTCATGGTGTCGGCCAGATAGTTGATTGAAGGCTTCGGATGGATCACCATCTGCCCCCATTTTTCGCCCGCCCGGGTCGACAGAATATAGGCGTGGCCTGTATCGCCGAACTGCAATTTTAATATATGGTTTTTTAAACTGTTGAGTTGCTCGGTGTAATCGAAACCCACATACAGAATACCGATCACTCTGCCCTGGCCATCACTAAAAGGCGTATAACGCGTCATGTAATCACGACCGAACAGATGGGCCGGACCGATATAGGGTTTACCTGCGATCAGCTGCTGGTAGCCGGGATGCTTCTTGCCCAGGAAAGTACCGAAAGCACGACTGCCATCCTGTTTCTTCAAAGAAGTGGTCACCCGCAGAAAGTCATCACCGACACGCTGAAACACCGTCGCCGTACCACCGGTGAGCCGCGTAAATTCATCCGGCTTACTGAAATCGAGATTCAGGGCCTGTTGCTGGTTGATTAAAACCGGAATCTGTCGGCCACCGATACTGACCTGCTGTTGTTCGTCGATCCGTATACCGCCGGGAAACATGGAGTAGAACAGCTCACCTACACGATGCGTCTGCACCACCAGGTTGCTATGAAACAGTTCCAGGTTATCGGCGATGATACCGGTTTCCTGGGTCAGTGCCTTCTCGATTTCGTTAACCGCGGCCCGTGATGAATGTTGACTTACATACCAGGTCAGGCCGCCCAGCAATAAACCCGTAATAATTAAAATAATAAATGCCAGCTGACGCACGACAGACTGCATCTCAAACCACTTGAGCATGTCGGTTACCTT
>CBDULQ010000352.1:0-2303 GCA_965368115.1 uncultured Gammaproteobacteria bacterium
AACCTGTCGGCCGTTGCAAGGAGACCTGCCCATGTACCTGTCCAGATCATTTACAGCATCCTGCCGATACCCACTGTTCAACCCGGGTACCCGGCTCATTGCCTTCTGCTTACCGGTGGTACTGATAGCCGTGTTGACGACGGCTTGCGGTGGCGGTTCTTCGTCCACCAGCGGTAGCTTATCCTCGACGTCCAGTAACACGACAACGGACGATCCGGTGGATATCACCGACAGCGAATTCAGCAAGCGTTCCGGTGACTGTGCCGATTATGTGGACAGTTATTTCTCCAATGTTATCGATGCCCAGTCATCCGCAGCGTTTGTGGGCGACCTGGCGATCAGCGTCAGCAGTGGCGACTGTATATTTCAGACCAATGCCATACCCAATCACGATTTCAATGTGAACGGCAGTTTTGCCACCCCGGTTTCGGCGCAGAGTGCGACTTATCGGGTGACGACGTCGCCGGCATTCGCAGCATCGAATACCGATCTGGAACTGGGCGAGAGCGCCATCTTTCTAAACGGTGTGAAGCTGGATCTGTTGCCGGCGGCTTGCTTCGATGTGGGCACCGAGCCGTTGGGACAGGAGAAGATCGGTTGCGGACAGGATCAGATCGAGAATCCCTGGCGTTATGATCCCATGTCGCCGCTGAATGATTTCGGTACCGACGACAATAACGCGCATACTCAGCCAGACGGCACTTATCATTATCACGGTAACCCGCTGGCCATGTTCGATGCCCAATGTGAATCCAACATGTCCGTGTCACCGGTGATCGGCTTCGCCGCGGATGGCTTCCCGATTTACGGTCCCTGTTTTGATGACAGCGGCACGATTCGCAAGGCGACTTCGAGTTATGTGCTGAAATCGGGGGCGCGGCAGGATGTCACCGGTTATACCACGCCGACCGTGACCGGTAACGTGCAACACAGTTATTACGACGGTCAGTTTCGCGGTGACTGGGAATATTCCACCGGCAGCGGTGACCTGGATGAATGCAACGGCATGACGGTGGACGGGCAATATGGTTACTATGTGACTGATACCTTTCCCTGGGTGATGAATTGCCTGAAAGGGACTAAACATAGCAACTTCAATTGAGCTAACACTGATATGTTATCGAGAAGATGCGATGCTTTCAGATTTCAAAAAAATGCGGTCAGTATCTGAAAGGCGCTGTTCGTTTGGGCCAGTTGCCTGCCGGGCTATTAGAACCTGTATTGACAGGCTATAATCCAATGGATTATAGTAACAGTCCATGCTGACCGTCGTTGAACTACCTGAATTTCTGAAGAATGCTGAGAAACATCTCAGTGACTCAGAAAAAATAAGTGTAATCAATTATTTATCTGCGCATCCTGCGGCGGGTGATATTATGCAGGGTACGGGAGGAATCCGGAAATTAAGATGGTCTGCACATGGCAAGGGTAAAAGTGGCGGTGTACGCGTCATTTATTATTTTCATAATGAGAATATACCTTTGTTCCTGTTGACTCTGTTCGGTAAGGGAGAGAGAGCCAATCTTTCCAGGTCGGAACGTAATGACCTGGCTAAACTGACTTCTTTATTGATCAAAAATTACGGAGGCCCTGATGAGTAGCGCATTTGAAAGTATCAAACAAGGCCTTGAAGAAGCTGTAGAGTTTTCAAAAGGTAAAAAAATAAAAGCGGTCATTCATGAATTTTCACCTGTAGATGTGAAAAACATTCGTACTCGTATTGGAATGTCACAAAATGAATTTGCTTCCGCTTTTGGTATCAGTGTCAGCACACTTCGTCACTGGGAACGAGGCGACCGAACACCACAGGGGCCGGCACTTGTTCTGCTCAATGTGGTTGCCAAAGAACCTCAGGCTGTTTTAAAAGCGCTGAGTGATTAAATGGCATGTGATTCTCTGGTATTGGCGCAGGATAGTTTGTGGCGCAATATCTGATGTTGTTATGTTCTGATTCGGTGGCTGAATTTTTTAACCCGCTTTATCGTTAATATCCTATGCAAGAACCCATAACTTCCGGTGGTGTGCGCTCAGGCCTCACCATCGTTGTCGCCCTGTTGTCGATGATCGGCCCGTTTTCCATCGATGCTTACCTGCCGTCGTTCCCCGATATCGAGGCTGATTTTGCCACCAGTCGTGAGATATTGAGCCAGAGTCTGGGGATATATCTCATCGCCTTTGCCCTGTCGACACTGTTGTGGGGGCCGCTCTCCGATCGATTCGGTCGACGCGGTGTAATCATCGGTAGCCAGGTGTTGTATGTGCTGGCTTCGGTGGGGTGTGCGCTGTCCGGCAGCATCACTGCG
>CBDULQ010000353.1:0-2296 GCA_965368115.1 uncultured Gammaproteobacteria bacterium
AAATAAATAAGATTAAATATCGCATGCAAAAGTATGGTATTAGTCACGTTATTCGTTTTCTGAAAAAAACGTCCCAGCACCAGTGACGGAATGAACGTCACCAGACCCGCCAGCCCCTGTGTTGGCATATGGGCAACCGCAAATAATGCAGAAGTTAAGACGTTAGGCAGGTGCTTCGGGAAAGCCGTTTTCTGATCAAGAGATTTCAATACCCATAACCGGTAAAACCACTCTTCCGGCAGAGCCACTAGAAAAACGATGGATATGGCCTGCCAAAGGTAGGCCGGGTGTAAACTGACGACAGCGGCGTAAATTAGTCCAAGGATCAGAGTCAGGCGGTCTGGTAGAAAATGTCGCTTTGATAAGGATTGGACCCAGTAGATATCAAGAAGCGGCAAGCCCAGAAGCAGGGCGGTCAGGACCAGATCTCGATGCTGAAAATCAAAAAAGGCGCAACCGGTAACGATTGCGCCACTGAATATGATTAGTTTTAAACGTCTAATCAATGGCTTAAGCAGACTTCCCAAGCTTTCTTACCAGGCCCAGTAAAGCGACAAACCCGAAGACTACCAGCCAGTCTCCGTTGCCACGGCTGTTTGCCGGCGAAGCGGACATGCTGCAACCATTGGTGCCGGCCGATCTGTCTGAGGCTACAATGATGGTCTCAAGCGCCACGCCACTCGGGTCGGCGATGGTGTTGGCATTGCTCGTGACTGCAAACTTATCACTGTCATTAGGTCCGTCATCTTCCAGAGTGATCTGTAAGCATTCGTCTCCCTCGACCAGTCCATTGGTGTGGTTATAGGCGGTATCGCCAATTGCCGGGCAGTTCCCCGATACTTTTGCGGCCGAAGCAAGCGTATTATTGGCATCGACGGTGAAGTCCTGCCATGCTCCATCGATGTATTTTCGATATACCGCATTCTGTGGAATGGGTGCTGTTAGAGTGATTAACACTCTTGATGTTGCGCCGGCGCCAGTCAGGATGAAGTCATACAGACCACCGTTATAGGTATAGTTCGTGTCTGCAGGAACGCCCTGGTCAACAAGTTGTTGCATGGTGATCCGGCCATCAGAAGACGATGCCGACGTGGCGTAAGTTCCGATCGATAAACCACCTGCATCGGTGGTGAGTGCAACTGGGACACTGATTGTGCCTTCAAGATGCAGCTCATAGGGTACACCGGCGAAAGGTTGTCCAGATGGTACGATGGTGTTATAGGACAGGCTGAATGTATCGCCATTTTCACAGGTATTTCCACATGTGACCGTAGCCGGGCTACCCGTACCCATGTCGATATTCACTTCGCCACCGGATGCACCCCAGTATACCGTCCAGCCGTTCATATTGATGGTGACGTTTCCGCCGTTATCGTCACTGACGACCTGTGGTACACCGTTTGCCGTTGAGGTGTGGTGATATCCCGGATTGTTGCCAAAGATCCACTGGTTATCGAGTTCGCCGACACTTTGAGATGCGGCCAGGTTGAGTCCGGAACCGGCATTGGTGATGGCGACGCGTTCCGTTTCATCGAACGTCGAGTTGCTGTTCGTATCCATTGTAAAATAGCTGCCTGTTGCAACTGTGGTAACGCCATACTGACATGTCGGGTAGGTACCGCCGGCCTGACATGAAAAAACGCCATCGTCAAAGTTTAAGATGGCGTTGCTCGGCATGGTAGCCAGTCCCTGGGACGCATAAATGCTGGATGTAACTGCCAGTACGGTAGCACTAATGTATTTTTTTCGATTATTAAACATATTCTTGTCTCACTATGAAATCTGTTCGAGGCTAACTCTGGCTGCATTAAAACTGCATAATCATGCTCATGCCGATGGAGTCCTGGGACATGGATATTTCACCTGTGTCACCAATGTATGTCGGACCATATTGCTCGAATTCGAATGCGTGTACATACGACAAGCTGAACTCTGTTTCTTTGTCATATTGATAAGACGCACCCATTGTGAGGTGGTGTTGTGTTGTTGCCGGAGCAACGATGTTGAATATAATTTCGCGGCTTTCGTCGATTGGACTGGCACCGTAATTCCAGCCGGCTCGTAGCGTTGTTTTGGGGCTGTATTTATATTCTGCGCCGACTTTAAATACCGTCTGATTTTCCCATCCAAATCCCAGACCTTCACTTCGGCCCAGTTCATTGACTTCGGGACTGACAGGAAACAGTGCACCACCGGTATTCGGGCCGATATTGCCAATCGAAGCCACTTGTTCATACATGATGTAGTTGATGTCGAATGCGACAGCCAGCTTATCGTTGACTTTGTAGTTGATCCC
>CBDULQ010000354.1:0-2282 GCA_965368115.1 uncultured Gammaproteobacteria bacterium
GTAGCATGGTGGTGGCGGTGGGTAGTTGTGCCGCCTTCGGCGGGCTACCCATGGCGCAACCCAATCCCACCGGTGCGCAATCGGTGGAGCAACTGATGCAGAGCGGTAAGCTGGCCAGGCGCAGTCTGATCAATCTGCCCGGTTGTCCGCCGGTGCCGGAACTGATGGCGGCGCTGCTGTCACATCTGATTACCTTTAAAAAGGTACCCGAGCTGGACGAACTCAACCGACCGCGCATGTTCTACGGCGAGACCGTGCATCAGCGTTGCTCGCGGTTGCATTTTTACGAGCAGGGCAAGTTCGCCAAACGTTTCGACGACGAAGGTGCGCGCAAGGGCTGGTGTCTGTACGAACTGGGTTGTCGCGGACCGGTGACCTATAACGCCTGTACCCGCATCGGCTGGAACAACAATACCAGCGATCCGATTCGTTCCGGTCATCCCTGTCTGGGTTGTTCCGAACCGGAGTTCTGGGATCACGATCGCTTTTACACGCCGGTCGTGCTGGATGTGAATGTTGCCGGTGCTCAGGGCAAAGATATCTACGATAGTCATTGTGTGTACTGCCACAGCGACGATCCGAGTCGTCTGCGCACACCGACCGAGCAGATTCCGGAAAAACTGAATCGCGATGCGGTGCGCGCCCATCGTTTCGAACTGGACGAGGCATCGATTCGCGCCCTGCAGGATTACATTCGCGAGTCACGCAAATGAAGCCATATCGCAATTTGGGTTTGCTGATGATTCTGCTGGCCTGTGCCATGCCGGCCGGCGCCGATACACCCAAACCCTTTTCAACACACGATCTCGATGGCGACGGCTATATCAGCGTCGATGAATATAAACAGTTCCGCCACCAGTATCATCAGCGGCGGCATCGTGAAGGTCGGCAGTATCGTTATCGCTGGCGCGCGCTGAACTTCGTCGACATCGACAGCAACGGCGATCAGCGTATATCGGAAGCGGAAATGCTGGATGCACTGGAGCGGCGTTTTCAGCAACCTTGCGAGCACCAGGGGCGACGCTGGCGTGGGGGCTCTCAGTAGCCCGGGTATGACCTGGCCCAACTGGAAAACCGAGCCTGCTCCATTTGGGCAGGCTCGGTTTTATGCCGAAATGAATAGCTGTTAATTGAGGGGTGTCCAGGTTGAGTTTTCCGGCAACATACCTTTGCTATGCAGAAAATCCAGCGTCTGATACCACCAGTTGCCGGGATCGGTATCGGATGCGGAAGTCGTCCAGTCCTGCTGCCAGCCACCCCAGATGACGATGCCATCAAAGCCCAGGCGATACAGTTCCTCGAGTTGCATACGCCAGTACTGTCCATCGATGAACTGGCCACCCAGTTGTCCGTTGCTGTTGTGATACTGGGGCCAGATGAAGGCATAAGTCGGTTTCATATACTGGCGAGAGGTATCGTACATCCCCCTGGCGTATATTTTCCAGTTGCTCGGGTCGTTATAAAACGTGTAGATGGACGGAAACAGAACGTCCACGTGACGAGCCAGCGCCTGGAACATTTCATTGCGTGCGTTAAGTTGAGCGACTTCTGTGGGGCGCAGGGAGGCTTCCGTGAAAGTAAAATAGGTGCGTTGGGGGAGTACGCCATAATACCCGATTTTCAGATCCGGATTCGCAGCATGTACCCAGTCCGCTATGGCGGCAAGTTCTCTTATTGCACGTTTTCTGTCGGAATCGTCGATAGTAACGGCAGGTGTAGTGCCATCATCGCCATCGTCGTTCCAGGTATCGAGAAAACCGTCGGGCAGATGTTCTATATCCAGGTAACCGAAGGGTTGGGTTTCGGTGCTGGCCCAGGCCTGAACAATATCTTTCTTCGGGAAATCATAATACGGATTAGCGCCGTTAGGGGTATCCCAGTATTTATCCATGCCATGACCGAAACTGGGTAGATAAGATATGCCGTAGTTTTGCAGCATGGTCTGGTTCGATGGTCGGTTCTGTCCGAACAACAGATGTTGCATCACGATAAAAGAATCTTTACCACGATACAGGTTTTCATCCGTGGCCTGGAAAACATCGAAGCTTGTTCTTGCGACCGAGCTTAAACGAACCTCATCCAGAATGCCGTGAAATTCCGCGTTGCTGATGCCGTAGCGTTTACCCAGGCGGAGCCTCCAGCCATTGGCGCGATAGCTGAAGTTATTGACGATCAATCCGGCCGTGCCGGCGTTGATATCGACCAGAGGGGCAGGACTCAGGTCCGTATTGTTCTCATCATTGAAATACATGGCCATGCTGAGGTCGTCATCGATGCCGCCC
>CBDULQ010000355.1:0-2224 GCA_965368115.1 uncultured Gammaproteobacteria bacterium
TGTCTAACCCGTTTAGTTGGCAGCAAGCCAATTTTATATGCGTTAAATCCTTAGTTACGCTTAAATATTTTTATTAAAAAAGCGATTGTCAGGCCGATGGCAACACGCCAACCTCAAGACTCTGGATCAAACCCGAAAACTCGAAGCTCCTGATCGCAGCGACACGCTTTCGCGAAACGTGTCGCCCATGCGATGGCCTCCTTACTTGAAGGCAGTTCAAGCACAGTGAATCCACCATTGAGCGGTGGCGCCCACGGATAACCTCCCTCAGCGACTGAGCCATTGGCCGAAACCAGGACGGGCGACACTGTTTCATCAATACCTCCACCGAAAACGTAGATGCCTGCTTCCTTTGCCTCGCGTATTACGGCATGAGCCTCTCGATCTATCGATTCCAGCTCGCTGTCAGGTACATTCATGGCCTCGCTGGGGAATGAAATCAAATATTTTGCCATAGTCTTCTTCCTTTAAGGATTTTGCGATTAGTGATGCACGGCCTAACGCTAAGCTAAGCGGAGTGCTTCTACGCGTCCGTCTTGAGCGCCTTGTCAGGTGATTTATTCGCATGTTTCCTCAGGTAAATAACTTTCCCGAGCATATAAAGAATCAACACCACCAAATAAAACGGAATATATGAAAACCCAGGAAACATTAAACTTTGCATAAAATACTGTTCAGTTGAATATGGTAGTGTCATGCACAAGAAAAATGCTATTCCAACAGATAACAAAAAGACACCCTTTATACGCGTAGCCTTATGTAATATTTGCCAAATATTCCATACCCAAAACACAAATGGCACAGGGATAAAAATTGCTAAAAACTCTGTTCCCACCTTTATACTCCTAACACTTAAGTAGGCGGCACGCCGCCGATCTCAAATGCCAGGTATTTCGGATTTCATCTTACTCCCACAACGAACCTTTGTTAATCCATTGGTTTCGCGTAGAAATTTTCTAATGCGGCCGGCTTTCAATACGGTCGACAAACCATATAGAACATCAGTTTTTCGGAAAACAGACATTTACCCCTAGAGCGATATATCCGAGAGGAGACCTACCGATGAATCACATACCGCCCAGAAAACAGCACCGCATCGTCCTCGCCCTGGCGAATGATGGCATGCAGATCAATCCTGGCGCGGCCTTTCGATTCATACATCTTTAAACAGCGTTGCACCTGCTGCTCGGATTCAAAACAGCACACCGAGGTGATGTCGTCGGTGACCGGTCGGATGTAATCCACCTTGCTGTGCTGGATGACGATGTGGGCGGGTATGTCGAGTTCTTTGAGTTTGAGATGGATGAGGCCCCAGCCGCTGAGTACGGCGACGGAGTAGAGGCTGCCGCCGAAGGCGGTGTCCTTGTGGTTGGTGTTGGGTTGCAGGGGTGCGCGCAGGGTGAGGCATTCGCCGTTGTAGTTGTCCACATCGATGCCGATGGCGCGGGTGAGGGGAATTTCGTTGTGCAGGGTGTCTCTGAGTTGTTCGCGGATGTCCATGTCCTGTCCTGCCCGAGCATCAGCTCTCTTTGTTCTTGCGACTTTCGGCGATGGCCTTCAGGGTATCGGCGGCGAATTCGAAAGCATCGGAATACATGTGATCCGTGTCGGCGCCGTGTTCGACGAAAGCTTCAAGCGCGGCGTTGACCATGGGCGGCGGGCCGCTCATGTAAATTTCATACGGCGACAGGTCATTGTAGGTTTTGATCACCGCTTCGTGCACGAAGCCGGTTTCACCTTCCCAGTTATCGCCGTCCATCGGCTCGGACAGGACCGGGGTGAACAGCAGGCGCGGATTTTCCTGCATCCATTGCTGCACCATGTCGTCCATGTACAGATCGCGCAGAGCGCGCACGCCCATGAATAAATGAATATTGCGCTCAAGGCCGATGTAGTTAGCGTGTTCGATCATCGCTTTAAGCGGACCGAAACCGGTGCCGCCGCCCATCATGATAATGGGACGTTGCGAATCTTCGCGGATGTAAAAACTGCCCAGCGGACCTTCCATGCGCAGCATGGTTTTTTCGTCCATGTGATCAAACAGGAAATCGGTGAACTGGCCGCCGGGTACATGACGGATGTGCAGTTCGATCAGGTCGTCATTATGCGGCGCATTGGCGATGGAAAAGGCGCGCCGTTTGCCATCGTCGAGCAGGAACTCGATGTACTGACCGGCCAGGTATTGCATCCGATCCGTACCCGCCAGTTTCAGTTTCATGCTGAT
>CBDULQ010000356.1:0-2220 GCA_965368115.1 uncultured Gammaproteobacteria bacterium
ATCTGAGCAGTGAATTTCGCGCCTCCCGGCGTATCGGCCTGGGTGTTCTGAGCCAGTTCGGGGTGATGCCCCTGCTCGCTTTCCTGGTCGCCCAGTATCCCGGATTCAGCCCGGCCGTTGCGCTGGGTTTCATCATTGTCGGCTGTGCGCCGGGAGCCATGGCCAGCAATGTCATCGTGTATCTGGCGGGTGGCGCGGTGGCGTTTTCCGTGGCGCTGACCACCGTCGCCACGCTGTTATCGCCGCTGCTGACTCCGCTGTTGGTGAAGTGGCTGGGCGGCGCCATCCTGCCGGTCGAGTTCTGGCCTTTGATGAAAACCATTAGCCTGACGGTGCTGCTGCCGCTGCTCGCCGGGCTCGCCGTGCAGCCCTGGCTGGGCCGGCATCTGCAGACGGTACGGGCCTACGCGCCCGGTGTGGCGGCGCTGGCGATCATCATCATCTGCAGTTACGCGGTGTCCGCCAATCAGGCGCGCATTGCTGAGATGGCCTTGCCGGTGGTGGCGGGTGTGGTACTGGTGAATCTGCTCGGCTACCTGCTGGGCTGGTGGCTGGCGGCCTGGTACGGTTTCGATCGTCACCATCGCATTACCCTGATGATCGAGCTGGGCATGCAGAATGCCGGCATGGGGGTCGCGCTGGCGTTGGCCCACTTCCCCCCGGAAGCCGCGCTGCCCGGCGCCCTGTTTGCCGTCTGGTGTATCATCACCGCCGCCGGTGCGAGTAGCTGGCTGCGTCGAAAACGGCTACAGGAAGCCGCCCCCGCGGCTGGTTATTAGGCCGGTTCCATACTATATATTCAGTACCAATTCTCAAACTATACCTATAACGAATTTTATGGAGCTGCTAGCGGTTACCCGTTGAGCATCGGTGGGGAAAGGCTCTTTTTTTATGTCCTTGGATAGTCATCAACAACGCATCCTCCTGGTCGAGGAATCGGCCACTCTACGTTACATTCTCGTCAAAGCCATGCAGAAGCAGGGGTACGAACTGGTTTCACTGGATGCCTTTGCCTCGGCATCGGAGTTTCTGCGCAATGAAGCCAGTCGTTGTGATGCGATCATCGTCGGCTGCCCGAACAACCTGCGCCAGGCCGCGGCCAGTGAACTGATGGAAGTGCTGGAGCACGGGCCACGGGCCACCACGCCGGTGTTGCTGCTCAGTCACGATGCCAGCCTGGATATCCTCAACTGGATGAGCCGGCGGCGGAAATCGGCGCTGGTGCCCTGGGAGAATTACCAGGAAGCCACTGGCTCACTGATGAAGTTGCTGGGGCCGGATCTGCCCAGCGAAATTCCGGAAATCGCTGATCGCCATCCGATCCGGATCCTGTTCGTCGACGATTCGGTGAGCATTCGTCACTATTACAAACGCCTGCTGGAACGTCACGGCTACATTACCGAAACCGCCGCTTCGGTCGACGAGGCCTTCAACCTGGCGACCGAGCAGAGCTTCGACCTGGCCATCATCGATTACTTCATGCCCGATGAGAACGGTTATGTGCTGTGTCGCATGTTGCGCGAAGATCCGCGCACATCGAACATTCGTAGTGCTGTCATCACCGGCACTTATCTGGACGAGGTGATCAAGGATTGTCTCGATGCCGGTGCTGTGGAATGCATGTTCAAGAACGAGGCGGAAGAACTGTTTCTGGCGCGTATCGCAGCCATGAGCCGCTTCATCGAAATGCAGAAGGCGACCATCGAGGAAAGTGAACGTCTGGCGGGTATTCTGGCTTCGGTCGGTGAAGGTGTTTACGGTGTCGACAACGAAGGCGCAGTGACTTTCGTCAATCCGGCGGCGCTCGACATCATCGGCCAGAGCGATGCCCGTGGCCTGATCGGCAAACAGGCCAAGGATGCGTTTCACTATCACATGAGCGACGATGTATTGCAGTCGGATCGCCTTTATCGTGCTTATGGTAAAAGTGTGGAACTGCGTTGCTGGGAAACCTCATTCGGTCATCAGGACAAGAAAACCGTTCCGGTGGAATGCACCGTCTATCCACTGGTTATCGACGGTAATCAACAGGGTTCGGTGATTGCATTCCGCGATATTTCCGAACGCAAAATGCTGGAAGAAAAACTCCACTGGCAGGCCACTCACGATCATCTCACCGGGCTGAGCAATCGACGCTACTTCGAAGAACAGCTGGACAAGGAAGTGAAACGAGTGAAAACCATGGAAACCATGAGTGCGCTGATCTATCTCGACCTGGAT
>CBDULQ010000357.1:0-2194 GCA_965368115.1 uncultured Gammaproteobacteria bacterium
TTCAAGTTACACTTTTTCCTGAGATTGGATGATATTTCGTGAGACTCGATGAGACTACAAGAGACGACGTAAAAACGATAAATACTTATAAATCAATAAGTAGATCAGCGTAACGGCATGGGTTCATTAGAAAAAAAAGAACAACATACACCAATGATGCAGCAGTTCCTGCGCATCAAGGCCGAGCATCCGGATGTTCTGCTGTTCTACCGCATGGGGGATTTCTACGAGCTGTTTTTCGATGACGCCCGCAAAGCGGCGTCGCTGCTGGATATTACCCTCACCGCCCGCGGCAAGTCCGACGGTGAGGCCATTCCCATGGCCGGGGTGCCTTATCATGCGGCGGAAAACTACCTGGCGCGGCTGATTCGCATGGGCGAGTCGGTGGCGATCTGCGAGCAGATTGGCGATCCGGCGACCACCAAGGGGCCGGTGGAGCGTCAGGTAGTGCGCATCGTCACCCCGGGTACGGTCACCGATGACAGCCTGCTGGAGGAGCGCCGCGACAACCTGCTGATGGCGCTGGCCAGTCATGGCGACGAGATCGGTATTGCGGTGCTGGACGTGACCTCCGGGCGTTTCACTGTTCAACAATTGACCAGCACCGAACAGCTCTACACCGAGCTGGAGCGCCTCAAGCCGGCCGAACTGCTGATCTCGGAAGAAGACGCATTATATAGAGGGCTGGCGGAACGCAAGGGCTGCCGCCGCCAGCCGCCCTGGTTCTTCGAGCTGGAGACCTGTACCCGCCTGCTCACTGATCAGTTCGGCACCCGCGACCTCTCCGGCTTCGGCTGTGACGGCCTGGTTTATCCGGTGATGGCCGCCGGCTGCCTGATGCAGTATGTCAAAGACACCCAGCGCATCGCCCTGCCGCACATCACCGGGTTACGCCTGGAGCGCAGCGAAGATGCAGTACTGCTGGACGCGGCCAGTCGCCGCAACCTGGAACTGGAATACAACCTGGGCGGCGGCCAGGACAACACCCTGGCTTCGGTGATCGACAAGACCTCAACCGCCATGGGCAGCCGCTGCCTGCGGCGCTGGATCAACCGGCCGCTGCGCGATCAGGATCAGCTGCGCGGCCGTCATGAAGCCATCGGTTCCTTGCTCAACAATCGCAGTTATGCCGAGCTACAGGATAACCTGCGCCTGATCGGCGACATCGAACGCATTCTCACCCGGGTGGCGATCAAATCGGCGCGCCCGCGGGACCTGTTTACCCTGGGCCGCTCACTGCAGGTGCTGCCGGACATCCAGCAACAGCTGCAGCGTCAGTCCGCCACCCTGCTCTCGACGCTGGGCCAACAGATCGCCGAACATCCGGATACGGTGGCGCTACTGGAACGTGCCATCATCGAGAATCCGCCGGTGCTGATCCGCGACGGCGGCGTCATCGCCGAGGGCTACGACGCGGAGCTGGACGAGCTGCGTAACCTGAGCAAGCATGCCGACCAGTTCCTGGTCGATCTGGAAGTGCGCGAAAAAGAGCGCAGCGGCATCCCCACCCTCAAGGTGAACTACAACCGGGTGCACGGTTATTACATCGAGGTCAGCAAGGCCCAGGCGGACAAGGTGCCGGAGGATTACATCCGCCGCCAGACGCTGAAGTCCGCCGAACGTTTCATTACCCCGGAACTGAAGGCCTTCGAAGACAAGGTGCTGAGCGCCCGCGAACGCGCTCTGGCCCGGGAGAAGGCGCTCTACGACGCGCTACTGGACACCCTGCTCGAACAACTGGCGCCTTTGCAGCAGTGCGCCGGCGGCCTGGCCGAACTGGACTGCCTGAGCTGCCTGTCAGAACGCGCCGATAGCCTGGATTACAATGCGCCTGAGTTTTCCGCCAAACCGGGCATCACCATCGAAGCCGGACGCCATCCGGTGGTGGAACAGGTGACCGACAACAGCTTCGTACCCAACGACTGCAAGCTCAACGACCAGCAGCGCATGCTAATGATCACCGGCCCCAACATGGGCGGTAAATCCACATACATGCGACAGATCGCATTGATTGTGCTGATGGCGCACATCGGCAGTTACGTGCCGGCGAACAAAGCGGTGATCGGTCCGGTGGATCGCATCTTCACCCGCATCGGTGCTTCCGACGATCTGGCCAGCGGCCGCTCCACCTTCATGGTGGAAATGACCGAAGCCGCCAACATCCTCAATAACGCCACCGAGAAAAGCCTGGTCC
>CBDULQ010000358.1:0-2179 GCA_965368115.1 uncultured Gammaproteobacteria bacterium
GGCCAGTACGGCCTGGCTGGTGAGCAGCAGAATGATACCGATAAATCGTGTATGCATGATGAATGCCTCCTAATTCTGGTTGGCCAGATGAGCGATGCGCACCGGGGCCGGTGGATGGCTGTCGTAAAAGGCCGAGTATAAGGGATCTGGCGTCAGCGTGCTGGCGTTTTCCCGGTACAGGTTGACCAGCGCGCGAATCAGATTATGTGCATCGGTTTGCTGGGCGGCAAAAGCATCGGCCTCGAATTCATTCTTGCGTGAGAACATGCTCATTAGTGGACTGAGCAGGAAAGTGAACACCGGCACCACCAGCGAGAACAGCAGCAGGGCCATGTAAGTGGACGGCGTGCTGACGCCCAGGGCCTGATAGAACCAGTCATGTTGCATTAGCCAGGCCAGTACCCAGAGTCCGACCAGCGAGGTGAGGAAGGTGATGGCCATGCCCTTGACGATGTGCTTGCGTTTGAAATGGCCGAGTTCGTGGGCGAGTACTGCTTCCAGCTCGTCATCGTCCAGCGACTTCAGCAGGGTGTCGAAAAACACGATGCGTTTGTTCTTGCCGAAACCGGAGAAGTAGGCGTTACCGTGACTGGAGCGGCGTGAACCGTCGATGACGAAAATACCCTTGCTGTTGAAACCGCAACGTTGCAGCAGGCGGGTGATGCGCTGCAGGGTGTCGCCGTCTTCCAGCGGGGTGAATTTATTGAAGATCGGCGCGATCCAGGTCGGGTAGGCCCAGGCGATGAACAGGCTGAAACCGGTCCATACCAGCCAGGCATACAGCCACCAGAACTCGCCGGCTTTTTCCATCAACCACAGAATAACCCAGATCAACGGTGTGCCGATGGCCAGCGCCAGAGCCGCGCCCTTGACCAGGTCGACGACGAAGGTTTTAGCCGTGGTGCGATTGAAGCCGAAGCGTTCTTCGATGACGAAGGTGCTGTAGATGGAAAACGGCAGGTCGAGCAGGGAGGCCAGCAGCATCAGGCTCAGAATCACGCCGATACCGGTATAGATCGGTTCCAGGCCCAGCCCGCGCCAGCTTTGATCGAGCAGTTCCAGACCGCCGCCGAAGGTCCAGATCAGCAACAGCAGCGCGTCATAGAGCATGGGCCAGCGACCGAAGCGTACCTTGGTGGTGGTGTAGTCGGCGGCTTTCTGGTGCTCGTCCAGGGAAATCTTTTCACTGAAGGCGGCCGGTACCGCAGCCCGGTGCTGGCTGATGTGAGCGATGTGGCGCTGCGCCAGCCACCACTTGATGAGCAGCGACAGGGCGAAAAAGATCAGGAACAGTATCCCGAATGTGTGCATTGAAAACCCTCAGTATTTTTGGGAAAACCTGAACATAATCAGGGCTTTCCGTGTTTGTATGAGCGGGATTATCGCTTTTCTGGGCAAAATGTTCTACTGTGATCACCCGGAATTCAATTGAAGCTATAAACCGGTCGGCGACAGACCGGACACAGGAGACCCCATGACTGACGCCAGTACCGTCGATAAAGACAACCTGATCTGGATCGACCTGGAAATGACCGGCCTGGAGCCGCAGCAGGACCTGATCATCGAAATCGCCACCCTGGTCACCGACAAAAACCTGAACATCCTGGCCGAGGGGCCGGTGATTGCCGTGCATCAGAGCGACGAGATCCTCAACGGTATGGACGAATGGAACACCACCCAGCATGGTAAGTCCGGTCTCACCCAGCGCGTCAAGGACAGCACCGTCAACGAAGCGGAAGCGGAGCGGCAGACCATTGGGTTCCTGGAAAAATATGTGCCGAAGGGCGCATCACCCATGTGCGGCAACAGCATTTGCCAGGACCGGCGCTTCCTGGCCAACTACATGCCGACACTGGAAGAATTCTTTCACTACCGCAACCTGGACGTCAGTACCCTCAAGGAACTGACCCGGCGCTGGGCGCCGGAGGTGGCTAACGGCTTCACCAAGGAGTCGGCGCATCTGGCGATGGATGACATCAAGGATTCGATCAATGAGCTGGTGTATTACCGGGAGCATGTGTTGAAGATATAAAATGGATGTTTCAGCCGAGTAAGAAGATGAGCGATCATCGCTAAATTTGATTGTTCGGTAGGGAAGTAGAATATGTGAGTTCCCCCTCCCTTTACGGGAGGGGGTTAGGGGGAGGGTGGATATTCGTCGCGGCCCCCTCCCTGACCC
>CBDULQ010000359.1:0-2162 GCA_965368115.1 uncultured Gammaproteobacteria bacterium
GTCCTGATCATAAAATATTAAAAATCAATAAATATCTGTTTTTAAAGAGGAAATTCATATGGCACAGATTCTGCAAAACAGTTCTGCAAGCGCCAGGGTGTTCGCGCTTGAAATAGCGAGGACTCGGTAATGAAACGACTGGCGGCGATATTCAGAAGCTGGTTGTCTCGCAATCGTGAAGTGGTGGTCAACCGGGAACTGCATCAGGTCGATCTGCCCGGCGGTGAACAGGTGCAGATTACGCATACCGCGGACTGCATGGGCGCCGCCTGCCCGAGACCGCAACTGATCACCATGCGCATGCTGGAGAGCATGCAGGAGGGCGATGTGCTGGAGCTGGTGTCGGACAATCCGACCACGGTGGAAACCATTCCGGCATTGACCATGGTGACCAGCAGTCGGCACCTGGCCACGGTGCACACGGAGAGTGGCTGGCGAATATACATACGCAAAGAAGAGTGTTGATTAGAGAAGCGCTTCGATTGTGATTGAAACAGAACGAAAACAAGTTGATGGGTGTGAAGGTATATGAATAAAGAGTCCGGAGGCGTTTACGTCGATATGACCGCGGAAGATGGTTCGCGCGGCTGGTTTGCCAATAAAGAAAATCGATACGCCAGTCTGATTGTCGGGCTGGTCGGTATCGGCTCGATCTGGGCAATGGCGGAAGACATGCGCTGGGTTTATCTGCTGGTCTATGTCTGGTTCGGGCTGGTGTACGGCATGTTTCTACAATACGGCCGTTTCTGTATGGCCTCTGCGGTACGCGATCTGTTTGCCGTCGGTGTACCGCGCATGGCGGTGGGTATCATCATCGCCGTCTGCCTGTATTCGCTGATTGCCGCGTTCGTCAAGGTGAGTGGTTTCAATGCTTTTCATGCCCATCCGCTGGGCTGGCACATTATTATCGGCGGCCTGATCTTCGGCTTCGGTATTATTTTTACCGGTGGTTGTGCGACCGGTTCGTTGTACAAGGCCGGTGAAGGCAACATGGGCTCGATGCTGGTCATCATCGCCATTTCGTTTTCCCAGGCGGCCTTCGTCGTGTTCGGCGGCTGGTTCGATAAACTGGCACCGGCTTCCTGGACGCAGTCGGCCCTGGACAAGGGGATGCCCGAGTCGCTAACGGTCGACCAGGGCTGGTTCGATCTGTTCACCGCCGGCTACATCTGGGATCTGCAGGGCGGCACCCTGGCCGACATGCTGTCGGTGGAAAACCCGTTTGTGGCCGCGTTCCTGACCAATTCCCTGCTGGTGACGATTCTGCCCGCCCTGCTGTTGCTGGTGGTGCTGTATGCCTTCTATTTCCGTAAAGGTTACATGCGTCGACAGCATCAGCAACACCCGACACTCAAACAACACCTGTCCGGCATCTGGGCGATGATGATGTCATCGCGTAACACGGCGATTGCCGGTATCGGCCTGGGCGTGTTCGCCGGACTTCATGTCTGGGTGACCGGCGCGTTGCGCGATCATTACGGTATTTTCAATTTCGGTGAAATGCTGGCCGACATGGGTCACACCGCCGGACTGTCCATTCAGGATACGGTGTTCGATCCCGGTTACTGGTACATCACCACCCAGGAAGCGCAATGGGGTGCCTGGGTGATGGAAAGCTTTGGTATGGATATGCGCGACAACATTTTCTTCGGCCTCGACAACGGTATTCCGAATCCCCTGATTAACGCACCCGGCTTCATGTCCATCGGCATCATCCTCGGTGCCGCGATCATTGCCCTGCTGCGCCGCGAATTCAAATGGAAGCTGCCCAGCCTGGAAACAGCGATCTTTGCATTGATCGGTGGTGTGTTGATGGGCATAGGTGCACGTATTGCCATGGGCTGCAACATCGGCGCTTATTTCGCCACCGTATCCAACGGAGACCCGAGCGGCTGGTTGTTCCTGCTGGGTATGGTCGGCGGTGGTTACGTCGGTGTGAAATTATTCAACTGGTGGATATCCTGGCGCGCGTCTCAACTCGATGATTGCGGGCTTTGAATGATGAATATGACTGATAAAACAGGAGAGACAAGATGGCGGTAAAGTTCGATCAAACCGGCGACGGACAATTTCAACTGGATGTGCGCGGTTACAGTTGCCCGCATCCGCAGATGTATACCAAAAAAGCCTTGCAGAAAATGCATGACGGCGATGTGTTGACG
>CBDULQ010000360.1:0-2161 GCA_965368115.1 uncultured Gammaproteobacteria bacterium
CATCAGCCGATACAGCATTCCTGGAATCGGTCCGCCAGCAGTACCTGCAACAGAT
Source organism: uncultured Gammaproteobacteria bacterium (assembly GCA_965368115.1). Taxonomy (GTDB): domain Bacteria; phylum Pseudomonadota; class Gammaproteobacteria; order SZUA-229; family SZUA-229; genus CBDULQ01. Next base: position 56 of record CBDULQ010000360.1, read on the forward strand.
TGCAGCGCTGCTGGAACAGCACAAGTTCTATCCGCGCAGTGCACGGCGGCGTCATATCGAGGGAGAAGTCGAGGTGAGTTTCGAATTGCTCGCGAATGGCGGCATTCGTGGCTTGCGGATCCGCGATGGTCACCGCTCCCTGCAGCAGGCGGTGCGGGCGTCGGTCGAGTCCGCGCTGCCATTTCCGCCATTGCCGGAGAGCATGCACAGCATCGACCATTTACCGATCCACTATGTCATGCGATTCGCTCTGGAGGATTAATCGGACTGATCGCTGTCCGGATTGCCATAGCCACCGCCACCGGGGGTCAGTAGCGTAAGCCGGTCACCGGGCTGCAGACTGAGCGACACCTTGGCGGGCAGGACCTGATCATTGAGACGATTCTCGCCGGTGCCACCGGCGTCACCACCGGCAAGGCCCCAGGGACGATGACTTCGCCGCTCGGTGAGCAGGGTCGCCTGAGTCGGCGCCAGCATTTCATATTCGCGCAACAGACCTTCGCCACCGGCGCGCCGCCCTTCACCGGCAGAATCGGTACGTAACGCGTAGCGCCGAACGCGTACCGGATAACGCATTTCCAGGGCTTCCACCGGGGTGTTCAGGGTATTGGTCATGTGCGTCTGTACACCACTGAGCCCACCACCATCAGGTCCGGCGCCCATGCCGCCACCGATAGTTTCATAATAATCCCAGGCGGCATGGTGGCCGTCACGAGCCGCTCCCATGGCCAGGTTGTTCATGCTGCCGTGGCTGGCCGCCGGTATGCGCTCCGGTATCGCTTGTGCCAGCGCGCCCATCACCACATCGACGATGCGAGTACTGGTTTCCACATTGCCTGCGGCGACCGCCGCCGGGCGCTCCGCATTGACCAGGCAGGCCGGCGGCGCACTGATATGAATACCGCGAAAACTGCCGGCACAGGCCGGCGTCTGTGCCGGCATCAAACAGCGGAACACGTAGAAAACGGCGGCGGCCGCCACCGACAGGGGACAGTTGATATTCCCCTTCACCTGCGCCGCGGTGCCGCTGAAATCCACATCGACCTCACCCTGGCGCACCCGCACACAGACCTGAATCGGGATATCCTGCTGTCCCTGACCATCATCATCCATGACATCGCTGAAGCGATATTCGCCGGCTGGAATTTCAGCCAGCGCCGCGGCGGCCAGCCGCTGCGCATAATCATTCAGTTCCTGCAACGCCTGCCGATAGGCCGCCGCGCCCATACCCTCGACCAGGTCACGCAGCCGTTGCAGGCCACGCTGGTTGGCGCTGATCTGAGCCTGGAAATCGCCGCCTGACTCGGCCGGATTACGCATTTCCGCCATCAGCGGATCGAGTACCGCCTGCTGCATCACGCCATTACGAATAATCTTGCTGGGAGGAATCACCTGACCTTCTTCATGCAGCCTGCTGGAGATCGGCATGGAACCCGGACTACTGGCCCCGATATCGGCATGGTGGGCACGATTGACCACGAATCCAAGCAACTCATGATCCAGGAACAGGGGCGCAATCACCGTGACATCGGGCAGGTGGGTACCGCCCAGGTAGGGATCGTTCAGCATCACCATGTCGCCGTCATGCCATTCGATGCCGGCGACGATATCGCGCATCGCGTAAGCCATACTGCCCAGGTGCACGGGAATGTGCGCCGCCTGGGCACAGAGTTCACCGCGCGCATCGAACACGGCACAGGAGAAATCCAGCCGATCCTTGATGTTGGGTGAAAAGGCGACGCGCTTCAATACCGCACCCATTTCATCACAAACGGCTTCGATTCGACTGACGAACACACTGAGAGCAATGGCATCGAGCATAAAAAAACAGGGTATTTTTAAGGGTTATTTTTTACTGTAGCTGTACAGCACGGCTTGCAAAGTTTAACCTGAAGGACACTCTGGTGCAGCGAAATCAGGGAACAGAAACCGGTCTGTGCGGAATCGCGACAGCCATTAATCACTTGAAAATTGCGGCCGGCTCACTTATCTTAATGCCCGACTAAAATAATCAAGTATTAACTCCTAGGAAATAAATATGAACCCATTGAAATCAATACCTGGCACGATCATTTCGGGCTTTGTGCTGGCCGTCATCATCATTTT
>CBDULQ010000361.1:0-2114 GCA_965368115.1 uncultured Gammaproteobacteria bacterium
GTGTAGGGGTCGTGCTGCGGTGGCAGGTGGCTGTGTACGGCTTCCAGCACCTCGTCGGCGGCATGTGGACCGGTCACCGCCAGTACCTGGGGATAGTTGTTGGCGACGATATCGCCCTTGGCGCCCAGACAGCCGGTGACGATCACCTTGCCGTTCTCGTTCAGTGCCTCGCCGATGGCGTCCAGGGATTCTTCCACCGCTTCGTCGATAAAGCCGCAGGTGTTGACCACCACCAGGTCGGAGCCGTCATAGCTGGCGCTGATGTCGTAGCCTTCGGCGCGCAGGTGGGTGATGATCTGTTCCGAATCCACCAGCGCCTTGGGGCAGCCCAGGCTGATAAATCCGACTTTGGGCGCGGAATTTGGGGATTGAGTCATAAAAAACGTCGACTATTTGCAGGGATGATGATTTTACACAATATGCGCCCATTACCCCAGACTTCAACGGTGTTTTATAATGTCCGCCCATTGTTTAATGGCCGCCTGTAAAACGGCGAAGGCAAATCGAGGTAGTTTCATGACCATCAGTCAACAGACGATTCGCGAATTCCAGCAAACCCTGGAAAATCACAGCGTTTACAAGTCCATCAATTCCATCGAGGCGTTGCGCATTTTCATGCAGCATCACGTGTATTCGGTATGGGATTTCATGTCGTTGATCAAATACCTGCAGCAGATCGTCGCACCCGCACAGTACCCCTGGTTACCTGGTGGTGATAGTGACGTGCGCCGATTCATTAATGAACTGGTGCTGGAAGAAGAATCCGATGTCATTGAACAGAATGGCATGGAAGTGGCGAACAGCCATTTCGAACTTTACTGCCGTGCCATGGAAGAAATTGGAGCCGATGCCAGCATGGCCTGGCGTTTCGTGGAACAGGTACGTGAGGAAGGTATCGATGCGGCACTGGCCGGTGACAACATTCCGGAACCGTCGCGCAAGTTCACCACGCAAACCTTTGCGTTTATCAAGTCTGGTAATGCTTACGAAGTCGCCGCCGCACTGGCGTTGGGACGCGAACACATTATTCCCAACATGTTCCGGGTGATTCTCAAGGATATGAAAGTATCCGATCAACAGGCGCCGACTTTTCACTACTATCTGAAACGGCACATTCATCTGGATGAAGATTTCCATGCACCACTGTCGTTGAAACTGCTGACCGCCTTAACCGGTGACGAGCAGCAGTACGAACAACAGGCCATCGATGCCGGGCACCAGGCGGTGGCGGCACGTGTCGAGTTCTGGAATGGTGTGCAACAGGCGATTCAATCAGCCGTTTAATGATTAACGCGACGCACAACAATCAATATGCGTCGCGTTAAAATTATTTGCCGTCGATCAGTCGACCCAGTCCACCGAGTACCGAGCCTTCGCCACGATTGCTGCCGCCATGGGACGGGGCATGCTCGATGATGCGATCCGCCAGCCGTGAGAACGGCAGACTCTGTATCCACACCGAGCCGCTACCGCGCAGGGTAGCCAGGAACAGACCTTCACCGCCAAAGAACATACTCTTCAGTCCGCTGACCATTTCGATGTCGTAATCGATGCCTTCACTGAAAGCCACCAGGCAACCGGTGTCCAGGCGCAGGGTTTCGTTGTTCAACTGTTTTTCAATGACCGTACCGCCGGCATGCACAAATGCCATACCGTCGCCTTGCAGGCGTTCCAGGATAAAGCCTTCACCACCGAAGAAACCGGTCCCCAGACGTTTGTTGAACGCGATGTCGACTTGCGTGCCCAGTGCCGCGGCCAGGAAGGCATCTTTCTGGCACAGCAGGTTGCCGCCCAGGCGCGCCATATCGATCGGAATGATGGTGCCTGGATAGGGTGAGGAAAAAGCAACCGTGCGCTTGCCGCTGCCCTGGTTGGTGAAGTGGGTCATGAAAAGGGATTCGCCGGTGATCATGCGCTTGCCGGCGCTGAACAGCTTGCCCATCAGGCCCTGGTCCGGATTGGAGCCGTCACCCATCTTCGCCTCGAAACCAATCTGATCTTCCATGTAGGTCATGGCGCCGGCCTCGGCAATCACGGTTTCGCCCGGGTCGAGCTCGATTTCCACCATCTGCATATCGTGTCCGACGATGCGAAAATCCACTTCATGACATTGC
>CBDULQ010000362.1:0-2077 GCA_965368115.1 uncultured Gammaproteobacteria bacterium
CCTGTTAGAGCTGCTTGGTTTTGCATTGAACCTGTCAGTGGATGCGGATAGCGGGGAGGCGGTGGAAGCGGACGTTGAATACCAGTACCAGATCGAACACGGTCCGGTGCGACTGAATCCGCTGCCGGATACCGCTGCAACGCTGGTGGTCTCGGGTGCCAGTTTACTCGCGCTCGACCAGGATGCACTGCAATCGGAGCAGGCTTTAAAGGATGCCAAGCGTTTGATGCGACAGGTACTGGCGTTTTACCTGGATGGTAAACCCTTGAAGAGCCGCGAGCTGTTTCGCTGACCCTGTTCAGGCTTCGATGTTCGGGAGCAGGGAGGTCTGAGCGCTGGTCTGGCCGTTGGCGTCATAGACCCGATTCGAGTTGTCGCCGCGACCGGTGATGGTGGCAATGGTGGCCTGGGTGATCTGATGCTGACGCTGTAACAGGCGGCCATTGATCTGGTTTTTTTCCGTACACAGTTTCACGTTGTGGCCGATGGCTTCCCAGCAACGTTGCGCGGACTGATCGCCCTGCGCCTTCAGGTACTGTTCAAAGGGGATGCCCGCCGCCAGTTGCTGGCGTTGCAGATCCTGTTGTTCAAGCTGCTCGGCCAGTTGCTGTTTCTGTTCCGCGGTTTCGATCAGTTGCTGATACTGGCGTGTCACCAGACAGGCGTTTTCCCGATCCAGACACAACATCATCTGCTTGGTCAGGTCCAGCGTGGTATTCAGTATCTGCTGCAGGGCGGAAGCGTTCATGAGTCGGTCAGCGCCTTTTCCAGATTAGTCATGTTCTGTGCGATGCGTTCCGGGTCGAGTGGGTACTGGCCTTTGGCAATCGCCTGTTTGATGGCTTCAACCTTGTCTGCATCGACCTCGGGCACGTCGTTCAGCTGTTTCTGCAGCTCGAGGACCTGGGAGGCTTCCTCGGACAGGCTAACGGTGTCGCCGGTGGCCGGTTTACTGGCCGGAGTCGCCGCGTCATCAGCGGTTCTGGCGCGGGTCTTGCCGTTGCTGGAGCTGACCGCATCGCTGCTGGAGCGGTTGATGTTGTTGATAGGACTGGTCATGATTATTTACCTGATCGCATTCTCTCATTAATGGTAGCGGCCGTTGTGGCGGATACTTTAGCGGTTTTGAGCATTATTTTCAGTTCATTACCGTGACCTGGCCGGCCTGGGTCACAACGCCTTCGATAATCCGGCTGGACGACAGGTTTTTGACTCGGATGCGCTGGCCCCGTGCGCCGTCCATCAGGGCTTTGCCGCTCATGCGGACCGCAAAACTGTCGTCCCGGGCGACCAGATCGACCTGCTCGCCGCGCTTCACCAGCAGTTGCGGCTTGACCTGGTTTGGGGTGACCACCTGGCCGCGGTTCAGGCGGCGTCGGGTCTGTTGTCCCAGCAGGCTCTTGATGTCGGTGAAATATCCGCGATTGAGGCTGCTGAGGTTATGTTTTACCGGCTGCAGGTCACCAGCGGCAATGACGTGCCCCCGCGGTAGATTGGCGGCGGTTTCGTAGACCGTGGCAAACAGGTCGACCGAAGCCGGTACATACAGCGCCCAGGCTTTGGGGGCGCTGCAGCGTACGCCTACCGTGGTTTTACCCGCGGTACGGGCGCCAGGCGCCAGATAGGTTTGCAGGGGTTCGGTACAGGCCGGCAGATTGAGTCGAGGGTCGAGATGGCCGATTCGGATGCGGCGATCGGCATGGTCACTGATGTCCGGGTGCTGGTCGAGAAACTGTTTCACCGCATCGATGATGGCCCGGTGATTTTGCTGTTGCGGGCCCGCTGTGCTGATTCCCGACCCGGCCAGACAGCACAGGGTCAATGTCAGTATCAGTAAGCGGGACCGAATAATCATGTCTGTACGTGCTCCAGTAGCTGGTCGATCAGGCCGAGTAGATGGATGCTGGTCTGTTCCAGTTCATCAATTTTTTGACGCGCCTGATGGATATCGTCGTTTAGCATAGAAGCAGCAATTTCCTTGCCAATCTCGTGAACTCGCGCATGGGGCGATTCCATCTGCTGGAACAGCGGCATATGGCCGTAACGGGCCTTGCCAATGGAGTAATACCATTTGCCC
>CBDULQ010000363.1:0-2074 GCA_965368115.1 uncultured Gammaproteobacteria bacterium
GCCCCAGACTGTCGACGATCACGGCCTTGGCCTGATCGAGATTGTTGTCCCCGGCTGCGCCATGGTGAGTGAAAAAGCCATCCGGCGTACCGTCTGCTGGATTGACGTCATCGCCGAAACGGTTATCCAGCACGCCGTCCAGCGTGAAGCGCCAGACCACCATATCCAGCCTGACCTGGCCGCTATGGTTCGCATAACTTGAACCGGCCACAAGGATATTGCCCGCCGCATCCACAGTGACGGCAAAGCCGTAGTCGTAATCCTGACTATGGTTCAGACCGGCGCCATCATGGGTAACATAACCGTCGGGCGTGCCGTTAATATCGTAATCGCCGCCAAAACTCGTATCCAGTACGCCGCTGTCGGTATACCGCCACAGGGTCATGTCGGCCAGATTGCCGCTAACCACCTTGAAACCCGCGATGAGGATGTTGCCGTCGGCATCGATATTGATACCGGTGCCTTCGATCGCGTCGGTTTCGATGACCACACCACTACCGTTAAATGCGGTATCAGCGACACCACTCGATGTGACTCGCCAGATAAACAGATCACCGACATCGGGTGCATTGGCGGCACGACCGGTGACCAGCAAATTGCCGTTGTTATCCATAACGATATCTTTAGCTTTATCGTCCGAAGTACCGATACCGCTGTCGTAACTGAGATAGCCGCTACCGCCGGCAAACGAAGTATCCAGCGCCCCGGCCGAAGTGAATTTCCAGAGGGTAAAATCATTATCGCCCGCAGCGTCGGTATTGCCGGCGACATAAATGCTACCGTCGCTGCCGATGGCGACTCCGGCGCCTTCTTCGGCGCTGCCGCTACCCGATACATCGATGGTAATGAAGCCATCCGGTGTACCGTCCACCGGATTCACATCAGCACCGAAACTGCTGTCCAGACTGCCGTCGCTATTGAAACGGGCGACGGTCAGATCGTAGTCACCACCCGCGGTACGGCTGTGACCGACAATCACGATTTTGCCGTCTCCATCGATCGCCAGGTCGTCACCGAAGTCATGGTTGCTACCGCCGGCCGCATCGTCGAGCACAGCCAGGCCATCGCCGTCGAACGCAGTATCCGCGGTACCGTCCGCCAGCACGTGCCACAGAGCCATATCGTAATTGCTGCCGTTATTGGCGTAGCCAACCACATAGTAAGAACCGTCGGCCGCCTCTAAAACACCGGTACCTGAATCATGACTGGTGGTGGCATTAAACGTATTGAAACCCACGCTATTGAAGTTCGTCGTATCCAGTAAACCGGTTGCCGCATAGTAAAGGTTCAGCGTGCTACTGGCACTGTTACCCGCCGTGTCTGTTGCTGTAATGACGATTTCATTGCTATCGCTGGTAAAGCTCAGGTCGATACTGAACGTACCGTTACTCAAGTTGAGTGCCGTAGCCGCCGCCCCGTTGATGCTGATAGTCAGACTATCGACTGATTCATTGTCTGTGGCGGTCCCACTCAATGTCACGCTGTAACTGGTATCCAGGATATCGCCATCCGCATGCGAAGTAATGGTAATCACGGGCGACTCGGTGTCGCCTCCGCCACCGCCACTGCTGCTACACCCGGCCATTGCCAGCAACATGATGATCGGCAGCAGGCCTGTTCTATACATGATGTTCTCTCCATCCATTTTATCTGTCTGCAATCTATGTCGGCCGCACAAAAACGTCCTGCCGCAGCGAGCTGCGGTCGGCGATTGACGAGGTTCTTTGGGAATTTGGGGCCGGCGATGTAGACGCGTCTGCGGCATTGAGCCGCATTGCGTACGATATATCCTGATGAGTATAGTGGATAATACGTCGAATGCCGGGATTCCCCGGCAATGCCGACTCGATCTATTCTTCCAGACCGTAACGTTTGATCTTGCGCCACAGGGTGGACTTGTCGATACCCAGGATGCTGGCGGCCAGCGCGCGATCGCCCTGGCATTCGCGCAGGGTCTTGCGGATGAAATAGGCTTCGATTTCTTCCAGGCTCTGCGGCGAAATATAATCCAGTGCTTTCAGTGGCGTCGATTGTTCTCCATTGAGATTTTGCGGCAACACATCCATGGTGATTT
>CBDULQ010000364.1:0-2073 GCA_965368115.1 uncultured Gammaproteobacteria bacterium
GTACTGTTATGAAATTATTACTAAAACTCTTTGTGTTGACGATGGTTCTGTGTGCTGGTGCAGCGTTGCAGGCCTCAGCTCAGGCGCAAAATCAGACCCGCATTCTACACCCCAAAGGCCTGTTGTGGAAAATCGACCGGCCCGGTTATGTGCCCAGCTATATTTTCGGCACCATGCATATCGGCGATCGCCGCGTGGTGGAGTTGCCGGTACCGGTGGAAGATGCTTTCGACGGCGCCGACCGCTTTGCCATGGAAATGCTGTTGAATTATCGCGCCATCAGTTTCGTGACCAGTCACAGCTTCTTCGACGATGGCCGCACCCTGCGCTCCGTCATGAAAGCCGAAGACTATCAGCGGCTGATCAAGCTGCTGGGCGATACGCTTAAAATGCCTGAAGACATGGTGCAGCATATGCGGCCCTGGGCCGTGCTGACAGCGATGATGATGCCCGGTGAATCACAGGACAGTCCCGAAGTGGCGCTGGATATGATGCTGTATCGACGTGCCGCGGAACGCAAGATTCCTCTGCTCGGCCTGGAGTCGCCACAGGAACAACTGGCGGTGTTCGAGAATCTGCCGATGGACGAACAGGTCTGGTTGCTCAATCGCTCGGTAGAGGAATTCGACAAAACGGCGCCGCAGATGGATATTATGCTGGAGGCTTATCTCAATCGTGATCTGAGGGGGCTGGTAAATATTCAGCAACAGTATATGTATGACGACTCGGATATCGATGATCGTTTCATGTACGAACTCATCGACAAGCGCAATCTGCGCATGGTCGAACGCATGCAGGAATATCTACGTCAGGGCAATGCCTTTATCGCGATCGGTGCGCTGCACCTGCCGGGTGACAACGGTGTGTTGCACCTGCTGGAACAGCGTGGTTTCCGCGTTACGCCGGTTTACTGAACAGGTAACGGCTTCACTCCAGCAGTTGCCAGGATTCGGTTTCTCCGGCATGCAGGGGCACAATCACATCATCGGTAAACGGAAAATGCTCGGCTACGGTCCAGTCTTTTTTCTGCAGGGTAATCTGATCGGTATTGCGCGGCAGGCCGTAGAAGTCGGCGCCGTTGAAACTGGCGAAGGCCTCCAGTTTATCCAGTGCCTGGTTCTCGTCGAAGCAACGCGCTTAGAGTTCGATGGCCAGTGGTGCCGAGAATATACCGGCACAGCCACAACTGGTTTCCTTGCGATTGCGAGCATGCGGTGCGCTGTCGGTACCGAGGAAGAACTTGGGGTTACCTGAGGTAGCGGCGCTTACCAGTGCCTGGCGATGTTGTTCCCGTTTGAGTACCGGCAGGCAGTAATAGTGTGGGCGAATGCCGCCTTTGAACAGGGCGTTGCGGTTGTACAACAAATGCTGCGGTGTGATGGTTGCGCCGACCCGGGCATTCGAGTCGAGTACGAAGTCGACGGCGTCTTTGGTGGTGATGTGTTCGAACACGACTTTGAGTTCGGGAAAGTCCGTGAGTGTCGGCTGCAGCACTTGCTCGATGAACACTTTTTCTCTATCGAAAATATCCACATCGGGATCCACCACTTCACCGTGCACGAGTAACGGTAAGCCATGTTGCTGCATGGCCTCGAGTGTCGAATAACATTTTCGAATATCAGTGACGCCGGCATCGGAATGGGTGGTTGCGCCTGCAGGATACAGCTTGACGCCATGTATCTGGCCGCTGTCTCTGGCTCGACTGATTTCATCGGCCGGGGTGTTGTCGGTCAGGTACAGGGTCATCAACGGCTGGAAGCGGGTGTTCACGGGCAGTGCCTGAAGAATGCGCTGCCGATACGCCAGTGCCTGTTCGGTGGTGGTTACCGGCGGCGCCAGGTTGGGCATGATAATGGCTCGACCGAATCGCGCAGCGGTAAAAGGCAGCACCTGAGCCAGAGCGTCGCCGTCACGTACATGCAGATGCCAGTCGTCGGGACGGGTAATGGTGAGTTGTGTCATGGGCGTGTTTGAGCCTGTTCCTACAAATTGTATTGAAAAGCATATATTATCAGCAGCACATCATAACCGATACCGTTACATGTCCGAGCTTTTCAAACGATTTTTTCAGAT
>CBDULQ010000365.1:0-2073 GCA_965368115.1 uncultured Gammaproteobacteria bacterium
GATTTGTGACACACCCGAATATTACCCCACGCGCACCGAAGCTGCTCTGCTGGATCGCTATGCCGATGAGATTCTGGATCTGGCCAGACCGCAGCACATACTCGAATTTGGCAGTGGCACCAGCCGAAAAACCCATTTTCTGATGCAGGCCTGCGAACAGCTCGATATCCATTGCGAATATCTTCCCTTCGATGTTTGTGAAGAAATGCTGCACCAGGTACGCGATGAATTCAGACAACGCTATGACTGGCTCGATGTAATGCCGCTGGTCGGTGATTACACCGCCGGTCTGCAACATCTGTATCGACCACAGGGCAGTTGTCTATACGTATTTCTGGGCAGCAGCATCGGTAATTTTTCCGAGCCCGAAGCACAGCGTTTCGTTAACGAGGTGGCGGAATGCATGCAACCCGGCGATAGTCTGTTGCTGGGCGTAGACCGGGTCAAGGACGAGCAGGTGCTGCATGCGGCCTACAATGACGCACAGGGTGTTACAGGTCAGTTCAACCTGAACCTGTTGCAGGTGCTGAATCGCGAACTGAAAGGTGATTTCGACGTCGACTGCTTTAGTCACCAGGCCGTGTACAACAGTGACCGGCGGCGCATTGAAATGTACCTGATTTCCGAGCAGGCACAGACCGTGCAGCTGGATGCCCTGGACGAACAGCTGCACCTGCAGGCGCAGGAATCCATCCTCACCGAAGTCAGTCACAAATATACCCGTGACGGGGCGGAAGCTCTGCTAACTCAGGCAGGATTGCATATACTCAGGCATATACAACCCAGCAATGCTTATTTTTCGCTGATTCTTGCCAGTCGCTAAACAGACGAACACAGTGTTATGCCCGATTCCATGCAGGCCTGGTTGGATAAACTGGCCGAGCAGCCCCTGCCGGTGCTTGCCGCTACACGTGACGAACTGGACCAACTGATCGCTCAGCAACAGTTGTCGGTGGTGCTGTATGCACAGCCGGTACTGCGTGATCCGGCACTTACCGGCCGTTTGCTGGGTATTGCCAACCAGGCGCGCATCGGTAATGGTCGCCACGCACTCACCACCATGGCCAATGTCATGTCTCATTTCGGCCAGGCCGCCCTGCAAACCCAGCTCCAGCAATGCCGCAAACTCGACGATCTCGATCTGCCCGAACGCCGCCGGCAGGGTTTTCTGCGTTACGTTGCACAGGCCTGTCATGCGGCGCATCAGGCCGTCGACTGGGCGCGTTTCCGTGGTGCCAACGAACCGGACGAGGTTCAGCTGGCGGGGCTGTTACAGAACCTGGCTGAACTGGCTCTCTGGTGTTACGGCGACGACACCATGGTGCAAATCGAACAACGGGTGCAGGTCAGAAAAGAAGCCTATGAAAAAGCCGCCCAGGAGGTGCTCGGCTGCAGTATGCGCGCCCTGTCCGCGGCTCTGGCGGAACGCTGGCAACTGTCCGAGCTGACTGTCGATGCTTTACGCGTCACCGGCAGTGGTTTTACCCTGGCTCACGGGGTGGCGCTGGCCAGCCGGCTGGCGCGCATCAGTGCCGGTAGCTGGTATAACCGGGAGGCCATGCAATGTCTGGATGAGATCACGCGCTATCAGGGACGAGCGATCGCCGAGGTGGAAACGCGTCTGCATCAATGCGCTCTGGAACTGACCGAGGAATTTGTCCAGCGAGGTTACATGCCACCGGCGCGACTGTTGCCGATGCTCGTGGATGAGGACTATGTGGATGACAGTTTTCGGCTGGCCGAGGCGGCTTCCATTGCTGTCGAGCCCGAGCCCGTCGCCAGACCGGATGTTCCGGAACCGGCGGAACCGCGGCTGCCGAAATCCGCACAAGCAGGCACCGAACGGAACAACACGTCGATAAGGAAAACGAAATCGCCAGGGGCTGAGACAGCCGCATCGGACGTCGTCGAGGCGCAGCGCACAGTGGAGCCGAAAACCCGGCCCCAGCCACAAGACGCAACCACCAGCCCCGCCCGGGCAGCAGAAACCGGCACTGAGCTGGCGCGAAACATAAGCGCCATTAAAACCATGATCAATCAGCGCGCGCCGATTCAGCAATTGATCCAGCAAGT
>CBDULQ010000366.1:0-2057 GCA_965368115.1 uncultured Gammaproteobacteria bacterium
GCATCGCTCAAATCGGTTGATTCGATTTCAGGCTGGGGTTCCGCGGGCATGGGCTCGGGGGCCGGTGCACGGGTATCCGGTGCCGGCATTTCTTCGCGGCTGAGGTCGGTCGAAGTCACGGGTTCCGGGGGCTCGGCGGGCCTGGCCGGTGGTTCGGGTATGACGGGCGGCGCTACGGACAGACTGAGGTCATCCCGATCCGGTGCGCTAAACAGAAACAGATAAACTGCGGCGGCGGCCGCTGCGACCAGCAGTCCACCACCCAGCAGTACCGGCTTGCTGATGCTGACAGGAGCGCGGGATTTCTTGCCGGCCTGTTTCTCGATCTGGGCGACCGCCTGAGCCATGATCTGCAGCGGATTGCCTGTGGTTCGCGTGTGAATGGCCTCAACCGTCTTGTCATCAAATGTGGGTTGCTGGCTGGCACCGGCACTGAGCAGGCGATGCTGGATAAACGGCAGGATTTGTTTGCTGTTCAGTGACGGCAGGTCCTGGACGAACATTTCACTCTGTTCCAGGTCGCTGATGTGTTTGATGGTGGCGGCCATGCCTTTGTTCGCGAATAGCAGGATTTTCAGTGAACATTCTTTTTCATTGAACAACTGCTGGCGATAGCGAATCAGTTCCTGCAGGGTGGTGTCGCTCAGCATGTGAGCGTCGTCGATCATCAGTACCGGTGTCTGATCGAACATCTGCATGTTTTTCAAATTGTCGTCGAGATGATTGGCGTCGCCCTGTTCACGAAGATGAATCGACATCTTTTGCTGAATCTGTACCAGGGTGTCGGTGGCTTCCGCCTGTTGCGGCATTAGAAATACGTTGGGGATTTCTTCCTGCATCAGCTGGCGGAAAAAAGTGGTTTTTCCGCTGCCGAAATTACCTTCGATGATCAGTAACAGTTCGCTGAATTGCAGATGGTGCTTGACGGTGTCTTTAAGCTGGGTAAGTGAAGCATGATTGTAGACTGCTTCTGGCGGCAGAATGCTGGGCGTAAAAGGCTGTTGCTCAAGGCCGAGAGATGCCAGCGCTGGCGGGCTGAGTGAAATCTGCTGAGTTGCCTGTTGCGGTGTTTTTGCCATAGTCGCGATCTGTTTTTTTAATTGTAGTGCCGTGTAAAAGCTTACGCCTATATCAACCCGTTAAATTCGGTCAATTATGGAATCAGGTTCGCAAAAGACAGTTGTCTGGGATTGAAAATGCGCTCATATTCCACAATCGCATAACGGTCCGTCATGCCTGCAATGTAATCGGCTATGCCTCGTGCCGTTCCACTTTCGCCCATGGTTTCACGTAATCGGTTGCAGTGTTGACGAAATTCCGGAGGCAGAATGTTGGGGTCGTTCAGAAACGCTTCGAACAGTGCGGTGATGACGTCGGCCGCTTTTTTGGTCATTCGATGGACGCGGTAGTGGCGGTACAGCTCGCTGCGCAAGAAGCGTTTTAGCTCCAGGTTGAGTTCACGCATGTGGTCGCTGAAACCAATGATATAACCATCCTGTTCGCGCGCCTCGTCCGGGTGTTGCAGCTTGAGTTCCTGTAGTGCGGAACGACTGGTTTCGATCAGGTCGACCGCCATGCGATTGATCATGCGTCGGATGGTTTCATGAATCAGTCGACGTTTGTTCAGGTCGGGATATATGGCGACCACTTTGTCATGCTGGATGCGGAAAATTTCGATATCCAGCAATTGTTCGATGGTGATCAACCCGTATCGCAGACCGTCGTCCACATCGTGATTGTTGTAGGCGATTTCGTCTGCCAGGTCACAACTTTGTGCTTCCAGGCTGGGCTGGTTTTTAGCCAGGAATCGATCACCCAGTTCGCCCAGTTTTTTCGCATCTTTTACTGAGCAATGCTTAAGGATGCCTTCACGAGATTCGAAGGTCAGGTTGAGCCCGGGAAACTCGGCATATTTTTCTTCCAGTTCATCGACCACTCGCAGCGACTGAAGATTGTGCTCGAAACCGCCGTAATTTTTCATGCACAGGTTGAGCGCATCCTGGCCGGCGTGTCCGAACGGGGCATGACCGAGGTCGTGTGACAGGGCGATGGTTTCC
>CBDULQ010000367.1:0-1991 GCA_965368115.1 uncultured Gammaproteobacteria bacterium
CCTGGATGCTGGGGCACTGACGCGGAAAAACAGTTTTTAGTCACGGCGCACCGGCACCGTGTTTCTCCACTGGCTGCCTCTCGGGGCAGCCGCTTTTTCCCTGCCCGCAGACTGTTGATTTTGCCGCGCACCCGGTTCAATCTAATGATATCCCTAACCAGTCATCCCCGGGTGAGACATGACGCAACTCAGACAACTGCTGGAAACCTGGCAGACGGAAGACACTCATCAGCACCCCACACAATCCCTGAAAATCGATGTACCCGTCGCTACCCTGGCGAAAATCCGTGCACTGGGCGAAATGTATCCCGGTCGCAGCGAGCAGCAGATCATCAACGACCTGCTGCATGCGGCGCTTCACGACATCGAAGAGGCCATGCCTTACGTCGCGGGACGGCGGGTCATTGCGCAGGATGAGTTTGGCGACGACATTTTCGAGGATACCGGACCCGGCCCACGCTTCCAGCAACTGACGCACAAGCACCTGCAGGGTCTGGATGGCGGCGAATAAACGCGCCACCGGGGTGTCGCCATGCGGTTTATTTAAACCGGTCATTCCGCTACCATAGGCGGCCGCAGCAACATCCCGGCTACCGCAAACCATGCCTAATTATTTCGTATACAGTTATGTCGTCGCCTCGGTTATCGCGATTGCCCTGGCGCTGACCGGATTCAGCCCCCACTTCTTCGATTACGGCCTCGACGACTACGGCCTGTTCATCGGCCTGCTGGCCTATGCCTGGTTCCTCACCCTGGCGCTGATGGCCACTCTCACCGTGCCTGTCATCCGTCGTGCACTGGTCGCGCGCCTGGGCAGCCGGCTGATTCTCGGCCAGGTACTGATCAGCAGCGCTTTCATTCTATGGGGCGTATTCATGCTGGTGCTGCTAACCCGCCACGGCAGCTGATTCGAACCTTTTTTCAGTCTCCGACCACTCATCCCGGAAGCCCGCGCAGCCGGTCGTCAGCCATCACCGACCCGTGGTAGATACAGACTTTCGCCGGCACTGCAACTGGGTGTACCTTAAATACAGGACACTTCGAACGGATAACCCAGGCCAGGAGAATGGATAAATGAAGACCCTCATCAGCCGACTACTGATACTGCTCGCCGCACTCTGCAGCCTGCCCGTGGCCGCGGCGGATATTCTGCAACAATGGCGCGACGGTCTCAGCGGTGCTCGCCTCACCGCCTATGACGGATCGGTGATCAGCAACAACAGCACCCTGACCGTACTCAACCTCTGTCACAACGGCCGTTACAGCTATTACCGCGAAGGCAGCTGGTCGGTGCCCGGCCAGGCTGGCGGCGCCTCCACCAACCGCATCACCGGACGCTGGAATATCACGATGAGCGGTGGCCAGGTGCTGCTGCAATATGCCACCGACAGCGGCCAGCAGGGCCACTTTCCCATGTACCTGCAGAACAACGGCAAGGTCAATATCGGCGGCATGGCTTACACAGTACAAAGGGGCGCGGCGGGATGTTAAGCTGTGCAGCTTCCCGAGCTACCATGGACAATCACCATGACGCACAGC
The DNA here is from genome assembly GCA_965368115.1 of uncultured Gammaproteobacteria bacterium. Lineage (GTDB taxonomy): Bacteria > Pseudomonadota > Gammaproteobacteria > SZUA-229 > SZUA-229 > CBDULQ01. The sequence goes on from CBDULQ010000367.1 coordinate 1,540, forward strand.
ATTCTTATCACCGGCAGCAATCGCGGCATCGGTCTGGAACTGGTGCGCCAGTACGCCGCCGACGGCTGGCGGGTATTCGCCTGTTGCCGACAACCGAAAAAAGCGGACGCCCTGCAGCAGCTGGCCACGCAGAACCCGGCGATCAGCGTCCACGCACTTGACGTCGGCCGCCCGGAACAGATCCAGGCGCTGGCGGAAACCCTGCGCCAGCAGCCCATCGATATCCTGTTCAACAACGCCGGCATCTACGGCCCCGGTCGGGTGGGCTTCGGCGATTCCGATCTGCACGCCTGGCTCAACATTTTTCATATCAACTGCATTTCACAAATGCAGATGATGGAAGCCTTTGTCGACCATGTCGCCGCCAGCGAACTGAAAATCATCGCCGGCATGACCAGCAAGATGGGCAGCATGGCGGACAATGGTTCCGGCAGCAGTTATCTGTACCGCTC
>CBDULQ010000368.1:0-1984 GCA_965368115.1 uncultured Gammaproteobacteria bacterium
CCAATAACACCGACACGGGTGTAAGGCAGGATAATGTTCCAGATCACTTCCCAGGTGGTCGAACCCATGGCATAAGCAGACTCCCTGAGTGTTTTCGGGACCACATCAAACATATCGCGCATAACTGAAGCAATGAACGGAATGATCATAATGGCCAGAATCATGCCGGCGGTGAACATGCCCAGGCCGATGGGTGGTCCCTGAAAAAAAACGCCAACCCAGGGAAGCTCACCCAGGGTATCGGTCAGCCAGGGTTGAATATGGTCGGCGAACAGGGGTGCGAAATAAAACATGCCCCACATGCCATAAATGATCGAAGGAATCGCCGCCAGCAATTCGATGGCAATGCCTACCGGGCGTTTCAACCAGGGTGGCGCCATCAGACTGATAAAAATCGCGATACCGAAACTGATCGGTACGCCGATGGCAACGGCAATGAATGAAGTGACCAGGGTGCCGACAATGGGAGCCAGTGCACCATACTGATCTGCGATGACGTTCCATTGTTGAGTAATAAAAAAGTCAGTGCCGAAGCGATCGAATACCGGCCAGGCTTCGTTGCTGAGCATGATGATAATACTGGCCAGAACCACCAGCACCAATAAGGCAAACAGACCGGTCAGTCCGATGAAGATGCGATCACCCCATAAACTGCGAGCCGAGGCTCGGTGAACCCGGCTGTCGGGTAAGGACACCGGGCTCGTTATGCTTACCTCATGTTGAGCGGATTCGACGGACAATATAAAAACCTTTCGGAGTCAAAATCTCCTGCCTGTCGCAGGCTTGTTGTAGCCGACACCGCATCGAGATGACAGGGGGGCTGTCATTCTCGACGCGATCTCGCAGCCGCGGTTAGCGTAAGGCGATCTTCTGATGCCAGGACGATTCGATCAGTCGGGCAACGCTGGCCGGGATCGGAATGTAATGCAGTTCCTGGGCATCTTTCTGACCATGTTCCATCGCCCATTTGAAGAAATCGAGAACGGCCTGAACCTGTGCCGGGTCCTTCGGATGGCGATGCACGATGGCGAAGGTCGAACCGGTGATCGGCCAGCTGTCGGCGCCGGGCTGATCGGTAAGTACGACACGGAAGCCCGGTGTGCCTTTCCAGTCCGCACCCGCAGCCGCTGCGGCGAAATTATCACTGGTGGGTGCAACGCGTTTGCCGTCGTGGTTGATCATGTCCATGTAAGGCAGGTTGTTCTGCAGCGCATAAGCGTATTCCACATAACCGATAGCGCCTTTGATGCGACCTGTGTAAGCTGCGACACCTTCATTACCCTTGCCACCCAGATTGCCTTTGGAAAGCCAGCTGACGGATTTGCCTTCACCGACTTTCTGTTTCCAGTTTGAACTCACCTTGGACAGATAGTTTGTGAAGATGGCGGTGGTGCCGGATGCATCGGAACGATGAACGACGGTGATTTTCATATCAGGTAATTGCATGCCGGGATTCAGTTTAACCAGGGCAGGATCATTCCAGCGAGTGATATTCCCCATAAGAATATTTGCCAGGGTTTCACCATCGATGGTCAGTTCGCCGGGTTTGATACCGGGCAGGTTAGCCACCGGTACGATGCCGCCCATAATCAAAGGCCACTGCGTCAGACCGTTTTTAGCCAGCTCATCGGCTTTCATTGGATCGTCGGAAGCGCCGAAGTCGACGGTTTTGGCGATGATCTGTTTAATGCCTGCACCGGAACCCACTGACTGGTAGTTAACCTCGACTCCGGTTTCTCGTTTGTAATCCGCCGCCCATTTGGAAATGATGGGATAGGCGAAGGATGAACCTGCACCGGTGATTTCCTTAACACTGCCGGCATGGGCGCTGACTGCGAAGCCGCTAGTGGCCGCGATCAATGCTGCTGCGAGTAGTCCTGGATTAAATTTCATTGAGTTACCTCCCGTGAAATGAAGTGGTGTTTAAAATCTTGATAGCGTTTTAAACATGAATAATCAGAGACGAACGACGGGTCCGGTGTTG
>CBDULQ010000369.1:0-1980 GCA_965368115.1 uncultured Gammaproteobacteria bacterium
GCCGCGAATATCGCAGATGGTCCGCAGGTACAGGTAATCCAGGTGCATCTGGTCGACGATCTGGCGGGCGAATTCGGAGACCACCTCCGGATCGCTGATGTCCTTGCGCTGGGCCACCATGGACATCAGCAGGTGGTAGCGCACCAGCCAGGCGACCAGTTCCGCATCTTCCCGCGGCAAACCGTGATCGATGCAGAAGTTCATCGCATCCTGAGCGCCCAGTTCCTCGTGGCGGCCGCCGCGACCCTTGGCGATATCGTGGAACAGGCCGGCCAGGTAAAGCAGTTCAGGTTTCGGCAGATGGTGGAACACGCCGCTGGCCAGCGGGTATTCATGGGCATATTCGGGCACGCTGAGACGACGCAGGTTGCGCAGTACGAACAGGGTGTGCTGATCCACCGTGTAGGCGTGGAAAAGGTCGTACTGCATGCGGCCGACGATCTGTTCGAAGGCCGGGATGTAGGCGGCCAGAATGCCGTAGCGGTTCATGCGGCGCAGTTCGTGGGTGACGCCGCGGCGCTGGCGCATGATATCCATGAACAGCTGGCGTGCGGTTTCAGTCTTGCGGAAATGGTCGTCGATCAGGTGGCGGTTTTCGCGAATCAGGCGGATGGTCTCGGCGCGTACGCCGCGGATGTCCGGGCGCATTTCCAGGATCAGGAAAATCTCCAGCAGTGCGGTCGGGGTATCCTTGAACGTGGCCGGGCTGTGGGTGGCGATGTATTCGTTGCGCACCACGAAACGCTCATTGATGACTTCGGTCTGCTCCGGCTGGTCGGCATAGAGAATGGCTTCACGGAACAGTTGCAGCAACAGTTCGTTGAGGCGCTCCAGCTCCATGACCACCCGGTAATAGCGCTGCATGAAGGCTTCGATGGCCAGGTTGTTGTCGCCGTCCTCATAGCCGAAGGCCAGCGCCAGGTCGCGCTGGAAGTCGAACAGCAGGCGGTCCTCACGGCGTTCATTCATATAGTGCAGGTGGCTGCGAATGCGCCACAGCAGTTGCTCGCCCTCGCTCAGGGTGCGGTATTCGCCCGGGGTCAGGAAACCGTGGTCGACCAGTTCCGCCAGGGTCTGGGCGCCGAAATGGCGTTTTGCCACCCAGCCGATCATCTGGATATCGCGCAGGCCGCCCGGGTTTTCCTTGATGTTGGGTTCCAGGTTGTAGGCGGTGTCGTGAAACTTGGCGTGGCGCTGGATCTGCTCATCCAGCTTGGCCTGGAAGAACGCTTTGCTGTCCCAGACGCGGTCCGGTCCGGTGCTGGCCTGCATGCGTTTATACAGATCATCATTACCGGCCAGCAGACGCGCCTCCATGATGTTGGTGGCGACGGTAATGTCCGCCTCGGCTTCCTGGATACAGTCTTCCACCGTGCGCACACTGTGGCCGATTTCCAGTCGGATATCCCACAGCAGGGTAAAGAAGGCGGAGATCAGATCGCGGGTGGACTCGGTTTCGGTTGCGTCGACCAGGATCATCAGGTCGACGTCGGAATAGGGGTGTAATTCGCCGCGGCCGTAGCCGCCGACGGCGAGCAGGGCCAGTTGCTGTTTGCAGCCGGCGAAGCAATGACGATAGGCCTGTTGCAGGATGCGGTCCATGAAACGGGCGCGCTCGAACACCAGCAGCACTGGGTCTTCACCCTGTTCGAACGCCTGGCGCAGGCCTTCACGGCCGTCGCTCACCGCCTGCTTGAACAGTTTCAGGTATTGCTCCGGATTACGGGCCAGCGCCTGTTCGAGCTGGTCGGCGTCGAACAGCGTGTCTTGCTTGAGGGGATTGATATTCACGGGATCCTACAGGTCGTCTTCTTCGTGGCGTCGGGTGAGCACGTCATAGCCGTCTTCAGTGACCAGTATAGTGTGTTCCCACTGGGCCGACAGGCTGTGGTCCTTGGTGACCACGGTCCAGTCGTCGTTGAGCAGTTTGACATGGCGCTTGCCCAGATTGACCATGGGTTCAATGGTAAAGGTCATACC
>CBDULQ010000370.1:0-1975 GCA_965368115.1 uncultured Gammaproteobacteria bacterium
ATTCATGACATCGCCCTGCTCAACAGTCTCGGCGTGCGGCTGGTCATCGTGCATGGTGCGCGTCCACAGATCGAAGCCCAGCTGGATTTACTGGGTCTAAAATCGCGTTTCGAAAACGGCTGGCGCATCACCGAAAAAGCCATGTTGCCCGGCATCGAACAGGCGGTCGGCCAGGTACGCGTTCACATCGAATCCCTGTTATCGATGGGACTCATTAATACGCCCATGTCCGGCGCCGGGTTACGCGTCGTGTCCGGTAACTTCGTCACTGCGCGGCCCTATGGCATACGCAACGGTGTCGATTTCGCCTACACCGGCGACGTCCGCAAAATCGATGTCGAGGCCATCAAACAACAACTGCAACTGAACAACCTGGTGCTGATTTCACCGCTCGGCTATTCACCCACCGGCGAAGCTTTCAACTGTCGTTCCGAAGACATCGCCACCGCCACCGCCATTGCGCTGAACGCGGACAAACTGATTTTCATGATGGACGGGCCGGGTGTTAAGAATGCACAGGGCGAACTGCAACATCAGTTGAACCTGCTGGAGGCACAACACATGCTCGATCAGCAGAACAACGACGAGCTCACCCTGCTGCATCTGGAAAACGCACTGAATGCCTGCAAGCATGGCATTCGCCGCGCGCACCTGCTGGATCACAACCTGGACGGCGGACTGCTGCTCGAACTCTATACCCGCGACGGTCATGGCACCATGATTACCGCAGATACCTACGAAGGTATTCGCAACGCCAGCATTGCCGACGTCGGTGGTGTTCTGGAACTCATCGCGCCGCTGGAAGCCGATGGTGTGCTGGCGCATCGTTCGCGTGAACAACTGGAACTGGAAATCGACAAGTTCACCGTCATCGAACGCGACGGCATGATCATCGCCTGCGCGGCGATTTATCCCTATGCGGAAGGCATTGCCGAACTGGCCTGCTTCGCCGTACATACCGACTACCGCAACCAGGGTCGCGGTGAAGAGCTGCTCGCTCACCTCGAACAACAGAGCAGGCATCGCGGTCTCGAAAAACTGTTTATTCTGACGACGCGCACCGCGCACTGGTTTCAGGAAAAAGGTTTTCTGGAAGAACCCTTACAGAACCTGCCCATCGAACGCCAGCAGCTGTACAACTACCAGCGTAATTCCAAGGTATTCGCCAAGCCTTTGTAAACAGATTGCTCAGGACAAAACATGCATGATGCACCAATACTGTTCTATGTACTCGTCCCTGTCGTGATCATCTGGCTGTTTCTGGTAAACACCTTATTCAGGCGATTAAAATTAAGGCACCCGTTAAAATATCTCGAATGGGGAGAACCGGCTTTATTCGACGGGGATATCTATAGAAAAAGAGTAAACATCGGGCTGTTTAAATTCCTGGCCAAACGTGAATTTCTATTGTTAAACGATGCTTATTTAACACATATCTGCAACTTAATGCGGATCGTCCTGTTCATTTTTATAATACTGTTCTGCGCCTTGTTCTATCTACTGGCGATCGACGTCCTGCCCGGAATTGGGATTGAAATGTAATCATGCCGCCTGGAGACCGACATCATAACAACCGGTTCCACTAGGCGGATTTACTACTGAGAATTTCATTGATGCCGCTGGACAGCATCTTGCAAAGCCCCTGAAATTTTTTCAGCTGGCCGGTGGACAGGTCCTCAGCGAAGCCATCCGCATACATCACCCCAAGCGGACGCTTGCCGTTGAACACGGACCCCAGCACAAAACGCTCCCGGTTCAGTCGCATCGCGAGGCCATCCGGAATCATCTTCAATACCTTGTTGCGATTGCTTTCCTGCATCAGCAGAAACTGCGGTTTTTCCAGCAGGCGGGTGAACAGATGCTGATTGTCGACAGGCATTTTCAGATCTTTCAATGGACGTGCGTCATCCCGTTGTGCCGCGAACTGGGCCAGCAACTGGGCCTGTTTCGGCACCTTGATTGCAAACATCACGCG
>CBDULQ010000371.1:0-1966 GCA_965368115.1 uncultured Gammaproteobacteria bacterium
CCGTCCGACCGGTTATTTCCTGATTCATGTGGACGGTGGCGACAATGCGGGACGTCCTCTGGTGAATGGTGAGGAAATCGGCGGCCAGGCCCAGCCCCTGGCCAATGACGATGAAATCGAAGTCGCCGGTGTAAAGATGACCTTCATCCTGCAGTAAACACCGACAACCGGAACCATCCCGGGAGCCGCAACCTTCGCCCACCCACTCAGCGAATGTTGCGGCTCTTTTTTATTTCCGTTTCTTGATGAATACCGCCATGGATTCCACATGTGCCGTATGTGGAAACATATCCATCACCCCCGCCGCCGTCAGACGATAGCCGAACTCGTGTACCAGGACCTGGGCATCACGCGCCAGTGTCGCTGGATGACAGGACACGTAAACAATAACCGATGCACCCAGCTTACCGAGAAACGGCAACACTTCCATGGCGCCGGACCGCGGCGGGTCAAGCAGAATCTTGTCGTAGCTTTTACGTAACCAGGGATAGGCGCTGACATCGGCGGACAGATCCGCGGCATGAAATTCGACATTGTCGATGCTGTTCAGGCGCGCATTGTCACGCGCTTTCCTGACCATGACTTCGACGCCTTCGATACCCGTGACATGTGCCGCTCGCCGCGCCATCGGCAGGGTGAAATTACCCAGACCGCAGAACAGGTCCAGCACCTGGTCGGTGTTCTGTAGATCGAGATACTGCAGCGCGCGATCCACCATCTGTTTATTGATCTGCGGATTCACCTGGGTGAAATCATTGGGCTGGAATTCGATGCGCACCTGGTGGTTCTGCAATTCGTAATACAACGGCTTCACCTGTTCCGGATACAGGGGGACGATGCTGTCCGGTCCGGCCGGTTGCAACATGATCTGCAACATGTGTTTTGCTGCGTACTGACTCAGTTGCTGGCGATCCGCCTCCGACAGCGGCTGCAGGTTACGGAACACCAGGCAGGTGACCGTGTCGCTCACCGCCACTTCGATTTGCGGAATCGACTGGCGCGCTTCCAGGCCCATGATCAGTCCGCCGAGTTGCTCGAGCTGTTCGCCGACGCTGGCATGCAACACCTTGCAGGTCTTCAGTTCGGCCAGATAACGATTGGCTTTTTCACGAAAGCCGACCAGCACCTTGCCCTTCTTGGCAACATATTTCACCCCCAGCCGCGCCTTGTAACGATACGCCAGTTGCGGACCGCGCAGTGGTTCCAGCACCGTTTCCGGCTGCACCTGGGCCAGTTGCTGGAACTGATTGAGCAGTGCCTGCTGTTTGGCAGACACCTGAGCGTCGGCGGCCAGGTGCTGCATACTACAACCGCCGCAGACACCGAAATGTTCGCAGGGCGGTGTCACGCGATCAGCCGCCGCCTCGATGACTTCCAGGGTACGCCCTTCGTCGAACTTGCTGCTGCTACGCGTATACTGGAACAGCACCGTTTCACCGGGCAGGGCAAAATCGATGAAGGTGGCCTTGCCGTCGATCTGGGCAAATCCACGACCTTCCGGGGTCAGTTCTTCGATCCGGGTCTGGATCGGCTCGCTCTGTAGTTTCTGTTTTCGTCTTCGAGGTCTGGGCATAAAGTACTCGGCAGCCGTGCCGCCATGCTGGCACAGGCAGCGACGGCAAGGTCAGTAACGGGTTTGCTGGGGATTCGAATCAGTCCGGGAACACCCCGGTGGACAGGTAACGATCGCCGCGGTCGCAGATGATAGACACGATCAGGGCGTTCTGCACCTGTTGATTGAGTTTCATGGCGGCGGCCACCGCCCCGCCGGAAGAAATACCGCAGAAGATGCCTTCCTCGGCGGCCAGGCGACGCGTGGTCTGTTCCGCTTCCTGCTGATTGACGTCGATCACCTAATCGACGCGACTGGCTTCGAAAATACCCGGCAGATATTCCTTCGGCCAGCGGCGGATACCGGGGATGCTGGAGCCCTCTTCCGGCTGTACACCAACGACCTGGATAGCCG
>CBDULQ010000372.1:0-1920 GCA_965368115.1 uncultured Gammaproteobacteria bacterium
CCGTCGTGCTGGCCTGCCTGGGCTGTCCGGTGACTCTGGTAGAACGCGCGCCGGTGGTCGCCGCCCTGCTCGCCGACGGGATCGAACGCGGCCTGGAGGATGCGGATTTCGCCGCCATGGTCGAGCACGGTTTCACACTCATCAACAGCCAGGCTGTCGCCTATCTGAGCACACTGTCCGCCGAACAGGCACCGGATGTCATTTACCTCGACCCCATGTATCCGGAGCGCAAAAAATCGGCACAGGTGAAAAAGAACATGCAGATGCTGCAGAAACTGCTGGGGCAGGATGAAGACACGGAACAGCTACTGGCCGCCGCGTTGAAGTGCGCGGCTAAACGGGTAGTGGTGAAACGACCGAAAGGTGCCAAGGTCTTACCGGGACCGAAACCGACCACCTGCATCGAAAGTAAAAAAACGCGTTATGACGTTTATGTGGTTGCGGCCTTGGGGTGAGCTTGCCGCCATTCTTAAACAACGTGCAGGATTATGGAGGTTCCCGACAGAAGCGTTCGGGGATCTCCTTCAGTTACGCACCAGATCCCACATCACCCAATACGCCGCATATCGATAATCTTGCGATTATTGTCGAAGCGCATTTCGAAATGACCGTGAATACCCTCGTGGGTAATAAAAGGCTGCAGATTACTGGCGGGGAATTTCAATGAGCGGCCATCGTCGGTGATCACCTGCACGAATTTTGCCGCGCCGGAATAATAACGCTGATACTGGTCAGCGGAAATACTCAGGCGAAACCTCATGATATGCATGCGCTGCACTCATCGAATCAGTCACGAAAGTTGGTGTACTGCAGCGGCATGTCGATGTTTTCCGCCGCTTTGAACATGGCCATAACCTGTTGCAGGTCGTCACGTTTTTTCCCGGTGATGCGCAACTGGTCACCCTGCACCGCAGCCTGCACTTTCATTTTCATGTCCTTGACCATTTTCACCATTTTACGCGCCAGGTCGCTGTCCAGGCCCTGGCGTACCTTGATCACCTGGTAGGCGCGTTTACCGCGTTCCTCGATCTTGCCCTTGTCCAGACAACGGGTGTCGATGCCGCGCTTGGCCAGTTTCTGGTAGATGATCTCTTCGATCTGGTTGATCTGGAATTCGCTTTCCGCTTCTAGATTCAATGCATCATTGCTGAAATCAATCTTTGCATCCGAACCTTTGAAATCGTATCGATTACCGATTTCCCGGTTCATCTGATCGATGGCATTGCTCAACTCGTGTTGATCCACTTCGGACACCACGTCGAAAGAAGGCATGTTGCGCTCCAGGTTTGTTAGAATGCGCCAAGCATAAAATATTAGGGGTGAATCCACAATGTCACGCAGCATGCTGATCCTGGGCAGCCTGAACGCCTTTCTCGCCGTCGGTCTGGGCGCCTTTGGCGCACACGGTCTGAAAAAAATACTCGACGACTACGCCATTCAGATCTGGCACACCGGGGTGCAATATCATTTTTACCATGCACTGGGATTGCTGGTGATTGCCCTGATTGCGGAAAAAATGCCGGCTGCGGCAAATGCGGGCTGGCTGATGTTTGTCGGTATCATTCTGTTTTCCGGCAGTCTTTACGCACTGAGTCTGAGTGGCGTAAAAATACTGGGTGCGGTGACACCATTCGGCGGACTGTGTTTTCTGGGCGCCTGGTTGTGGCTGGCGTGGCTGGTGGTACGGAGTTGATGGTGCTTCGGTTTGAGTGTGCAGTGTATTGACGAGGTTCCCGACAGAAGCATTCGGGAATGACAATGTATTTAATGACCGTCATCCCCGAATGCTTCTGTCGGGGACCTCATGATACCCGGGAAACCCTGTACCAGAACCTATGTAACAAAAACCTACTCGACGTTCTTCTTCGACGGCCGCTTCTTCCCCTGAGCCACCGTCAACAATCCACGCAGTATCTGTAC
>CBDULQ010000373.1:0-1914 GCA_965368115.1 uncultured Gammaproteobacteria bacterium
CACTGGTACCTGTGTAACAGAGAATATCTGTAAAGGTCTGCCATAGTAGGTGCTGGTCTACTGACCAGGGACAAGTACCTCGAGTGCCTGTCCTGAGAAAGCCTGCCGATAACTCGGCAGGCTTTTTTTTGCCTGCCCCAAGCCTGTGCTGCAGGTGCAGATCCGGCCAGCTCCCAGCTCGGAATATCCCGGACCAAATACCAGACGACCCGAACATGTGACGGTCATAACGTCCTGATAACAACGATATCCAGTATCCCCATACTCGCGGAAGATTACGCTATACTCAATGCCTAACTATTGGGTTGATCAAAAATCTCCCGTGATATCACAGGTTTGCATTAATTTACCATCACCAAGCAAGACATCAGTGAATACGAATTCTGCCAAGCTGGCCTTAATCGTCGATGACGAACCCGACCTTTGTGAACTGGCAGAGATTACGCTCAGCCGAATGGGTCTGGACACCTGCACAGCCAATGACCTGACCACTGCAAAGTCCCTGCTGGAATCACAAAAGATCGACATCTGCCTCACCGATATGAACCTGCCTGACGGCAACGGTATTGAGCTGGTCGAACATATCCAGACCGCTTACGCTCACATTCCGGTTGCCGTCATCACCGCCTACGGCAACATGGAGTCCGCGGTTCGTGCCCTGAAAGCCGGCGCCTTCGATTTCGTTTCCAAACCCGTCGATTTGCAGGTGTTGCGTAACCTGGTCACGTCCGCGGTTCGGCTACCTGGCCCGGTACAAGAAGAAACCAGCACCCAACAGCTGCTCGGCGATTCACCGGCCATGAACAGCCTGCGTAAAAAAATAGCCAAACTGGCGCGCAGCCAGGCGCCGGTTTTTATTCACGGTGAATCCGGCTGCGGTAAAGAGCTGGTCGCCCGGATGATCCACCAACTGGGCTCCCGATGCGACCAACCGTTTATCCCTGTGAATTGCGGTGCGATACCCGTGGAACTGATGGAAAGCGAGTTGTTCGGCCATAAGAAAGGTAGTTTTACCGGTGCCAGTGCGGACAAGGACGGCCTGTTTAAAGCAGCCGAGGGCGGTACTCTTTTCCTTGATGAGGTCGCCGACCTACCTTTTCAGATGCAGGTTAAGTTGTTGCGCGCGATCCAGGAAAAAGCGGTTCGACCCGTCGGCGACCATCGAGAACAACCGATTGATGTACGTATTCTCAGCGCCAGTCACAAAAATCTTGAAGACCTGGTCCAGCAGGGTAAATTTCGAGAAGACCTGTACTATCGAATCAATGTCATCGAGCTGGATGTACCCAGTTTGCGCGACCACCCCCAGGACATTCCGTTGCTGGCCCGACACCTGATGCAACAACTGGCCAGCAAGTCTGGTCTCACGCCGGCCCCTGAACTGGCTCAATCCAGTATCGAAGCCCTGTCGAGCTACACTTTTCCCGGCAACGTGCGTGAACTGGAAAACGTCCTGGAGCGTGCACTTGCACTGGCCGAAAACAATCTGATTCAGGTCGAGGACTTACAATTGCCAAACGGTCAGAAATCAGCGCTAACGGCTCCGACTGCTGCCGTACCTGTCGCAAAAACCGCACTCGACCTCACCAACCTGGCAGACCAGGAAAAGGCGGCGATTCTGCAGGCGCTGGAACAGACCCGCTGGAATAAAACAGCGGCCGCCCGAATCCTCGGACTCACCCTGCGTCAATTGCGCTACCGGCTTGAAAAGCTGGACATTGACTAGTTCATGGCATGAGTTGTATCTTGTTTTTTTTCAACAACTTAAGCATATATGGAATGGTCCGCTCGCAATTTTCTTTGCCAGGCCGGATCGATACACAGGCAAACTGCCAGAATTCCTCAACACCAGATGGAACGGCACATGCTTCCTGTCGTTCGTGCAGGCTAAAATGATCCTAAAAAGTTATAAAC
>CBDULQ010000374.1:0-1894 GCA_965368115.1 uncultured Gammaproteobacteria bacterium
ATACTACACCGCAAACGCTGGCCGAAGGCGCGACCGGTATGACATCGCTGAAACGTATCAAGCGTATCGAGATGGTCATCGAATCCATTCGTCCACAATTGCAGATGGATAAAGGTGATATCGAGCTGGTCGAAGTCATCGGTGACACCATTTACGTCAACATGGTCGGCGCCTGCAGCGGTTGCCAGATGGCGGCACAGACCCTGGGTGGCGTACAACAACGCCTGATGGAAGAGTTGGGTGAATTCATCAAGGTATTGCCGGCGACTGAATTACCGAAAGCCGTAGCGGGGGCCTGATCATGAGCGACGTGTATCTCGACAATAACGCCACCACCATGGTCGATCCGGCCGCGGTGGAGGCCATGCTGCCGTATTTTACCGAACAGTTCGGTAATCCGTCTTCCATGCATTCCTTTGGCAATAAAGTCGGCTTCGCGCTGAAACAGGCGCGTAAGCAGATTCAGACCTTGCTGGGTGCGGAACACGATTCGGAAATCATTTTCACCTCATGCGGCACCGAGTCCGATTCCACTGCCATTCTGTCTGCATTGAAAGCGCAGCCGGAACGCAATGAAATCATCACCACCGTGGTCGAGCATCCGGCGGTGCTGACCCTGTGCGAGCATCTGGAAAAAGAAGGTTACAAGGTTCACTATTTGAAAGTGGACAAGAAAGGCCGTCTCGACCTGGATGAATACAAAAGTCTGTTGAGCGACAAGGTCGCGATCGTCTCAGTGATGTGGGCCAACAATGAAACCGGTACCCTGTTCCCGGTACTGGAAATGGCGGAAATGGCGAATGCCGCCGGTGTCATGTTTCATACCGATGCCGTCCAGGCGGTTGGCAAGATTCCCATGGACCTGAAGTCCAGCAAAATCGATATGTTGTCCATCTCCGGACACAAACTGCATGCACCGAAAGGTATCGGTGTGCTGTACCTGCGCCGTGGTGTGCGTTTCCGTCCGTTGCTACGTGGCGGTCACCAGGAGCGCGGTCGTCGAGCCGGAACCGAAAACGCCGCCTCTATCGTCGCACTGGGTAAAGCCGCAGAAATGGCCATGGAACACATGGAATTCGAAAACACCCAGGTCAAGGCCATGCGCGATCGACTGGAGCAGGGCATACTCGAAGCCGTACCTCATTGCTTCGTTACCGGTGACCCGGACAATCGTTTACCCAACACCGCCAACATCGCATTCGAATTCGTCGAAGGTGAGGCGATTCTGATGCTCCTTAACAAACAGGGCATCGCAGCTTCAAGCGGTTCGGCCTGTACTTCGGGTTCCCTGGAGCCGTCCCACGTCATGCGTGCGATGGATATTCCTTACACCGCCGCACATGGGTCGGTACGTTTTTCATTCTCGCGTTACAACACCATGGAAGATGTGGAACGCGTTATCGCCGCGGTTCCGCCGATCATGGCGCAACTGCGTAAGTTGTCACCTTATTGGGGTGAGAATGGCCCGGTTGAAGAACCGGAGAAGGCCTTTGCTCCGACTTATGCCTGAGGTGTTTTAACTGGTTTTTTCTTAGCAGCGTTGATCCTTTGCAATTGTGCCACCTCGTTTGGGGTGGCTTTTTTTTTGCGTGTTATTCAGTGGTGCTTGTTGTTTCGGAGGTTGTTTGTTCCTGCAACAGTCTGGAAAGGACATTTAATTCCCTCCCCCTTTACGGGGGACGACTCCATGGATGGAGGAGGTAGAGCAACGCAGGATGCCAGAGCCGAGGGTTAGGGAGGGGCTGTTTGAGCGCGGCAGTATGTTTTTTGTGCCACCTCAATAGCTAGTGCTAATCTTTGTACATGGGGTTTCGCCCACTGGCGACTTACTTTTTTCTGCAGCGAAAAAAGTAAGCAAAAACGCCGCGCCCTTTAGTGCTTGCCCTTCGGGTGC
>CBDULQ010000375.1:0-1848 GCA_965368115.1 uncultured Gammaproteobacteria bacterium
AAATCACCGTCCGAATCCAGATCGTTGTCCTTCAGCCAGTTATGCACAGGATCCAGTGCGGTGATGTCGGACTCGGCGCTGATTTCCGCCTGGCTGGAACCGGCGCGGACACTGTCGCTGTCGGCACGGTCGCCTGGCAGCAGGCCGAGGGCGCCGAGCAGGATAGACTTGCCGGCGCCGGTTTCGCCGGTGAGCGCGGTGAGCCCGTCTTTGAATTCCAGGTCCAGGTGATCGATGATGGCGAAGTTACGAATTCGAATATGGGTGAGCATACAGGTCGGGGGTTCTACAGTTGTTCGCTCCAGCGCAGCTTGCGGCGAAGAATATCATAATAATCGTAGGACGCGGGATGCAAAAGATGAATCGGATTGATCTTGCGTTTGATGCGAATGCGGTCCAGTGGTTGCAGGTCCACCGCGGTCTGGCCGTCGAAGGTCACCTGGGCGGTGGACTGGCGACCCTCGCCGATGACGATTTCCACCTCGCTGTCCGCATTGACCACGATGGGGCGGTTGGACAGGGTGTGCGGGCAGATGGGCACCAGCACCATGGCATCCAGGGTGGCGTGCAACAGGGGGCCGCCGCTGGACAGGGCATAGGCTGTGGAGCCGGTGGGCGTGGAGATGACGATGCCGTCGGCGCGCTGGTGGTTGACGAACTGACCGTTGATATAGGTTTCGAATTCGATCATCCGCGCGACGTCGCGAATATGCACCACCACGTCATTGAAGGCATCGGCTTCGCTGATGATTTCGCCGTTGCGCTGCACCTGGGTGAACAGCAGAAAACGGGTTTCTTCCACGTAGTTGTCGTCCAGCACCTGGTCCAGGGTCTCGAACATTTCGTTTGGTGAAATATCCACCAGGAAGCCGAGTCGACCGAGGTTGATGCCCAGGGTGGGAATTTTGTAATCCGCCAGTGAACGCACCGCGCTTAGAAACGTGCCGTCGCCGCCGACCACGATAGCCAGGTCGCACTGGGTGCCGATCTGGTCGCGGGAATAAAAATGTACGTCCTTGCGCTGGATGACGCCGTCCGCGGATTCGTCGAGCAGTACGCTGACCGATTTGCTGGACAGGTAATCGTACAGGTCGGTGAGGGTTTTGCCGGTGGCGTCCCCTTCGCGTTTGGATATGATGCCTATGGTTTTGATTTTCATAATTGTTTAAGCCTAGCACCGGTTCGCTTGTCGACCAATGTTATTTTGATGAATCTGCGGGAGGCCGGGCCGGGGGTTGTTCCGTGTTTCGACAGAATGATTCAATAGACCTTTCCCGGCGTCGCGAGATTCCCGACAAAAGCATTCGGGAATGACGATTCGTTGCTTTTAATTCCCCGTCGTTCCCGAATGCTTTTGTCGGGAATCTTCTTCAGGTGGCACAACTTCGCTCACCCCTTATTCGCGTCCCGCGTTAGTTCATACAACAGATCCAGCGCTTCTTTCGGCGACAGCTCGTCCAGTTTCATCTGCTGCAAACGTTCCACCACAGGATGCGGATTGTTATTGAATAACTCAAGCTGGCCAGTGGTTTTTTCGATGTACTGCTCGTGCTGGCCGGCGGACTGGCGTTCCAGGCTGATCAGTTTCTTGCGTGCGCTGTCGATCACGTTTGCGGGCACGCCGGCCAGTCGTGCGACCTGTAAACCGTAACTCTGGTTGGCCGGGCCTTTTTTGACACTGTGCATGAACACGATGCTGTCACCGTGTTCCACCGCATCCAGGTGGACGTTGCTGATGCTGGCGATTTCATCGACCAGCGAAGTGAGTTCGAAGTAGTGGGTGGCAAACAGGGTGAAGGAGCGGCTCTGTTTCGCCAGGTGTTCGGCACAGGCCCAGGCCAGGGACAG
>CBDULQ010000376.1:0-1830 GCA_965368115.1 uncultured Gammaproteobacteria bacterium
CAAGCAGAAGACGGCATACGAGATAGCGTAGCGTCTCGTGGGCTCGGAGATGTGTTATAAGAGACAGGAGCTACCCAGTTCGTCCACCAGGCCGATTTCCACGCCCTGGTCGCCGGTCCAGATCAATCCGCTAAACAGGCCGTCGACATCTTTCAGGCGATCGCCGCGCCCCTGTTTGACCGCATTGATGAACTGGTTGTGCACATTCTCGAGCAGACCGGTCATGTGGGCGGTAACCTTCGGGTCGACCGGTGCGAAGGGGTCCATCAGCGCCTTGTTTTCGCCCGCGGTCAGGGTGCGTCGCTCGATACCGAGTTTTTTCATGGCGTCGACAAAGCCGAAGTTATCCATGCGCACACCGATGGAGCCGACGATACTGGCCTGGTCGGCGTAGATTTTTTCCGCTGCCGCGGCCACGTAGTAGCCGCCGGAAGCGCAGACGTCGGTGATCACCGCATAAAAAGGTGTTTCCGGATATTTTTCACGCAGACGCAGAATCTCGTCATAAATGTAACCGGATTGCACCGGGCTGCCCCCGGGACTGTTGATGCGCAGGATGACGCCGGCGGTGTCGCGGTTCTCGAAGGCCTTGCGCAGACCGCTGATGACCCGGTCGGCACTGGCTTCGGTGCCCGGTGCGATGATGCCGTTCAGCTCCACCAGGGCGGTGTGTTTTTCGCCGGGTATGACCCCGGGGTGACGGACTTCACCGGGGATCATGATCATCAGCAGGGCGAACAGGTAGAGGAAACCCAGGCTCTTGAAGAAGATGCCCCAGCGGCGTGTGCGGCGCTGCTCCCTGAGTCCTTCGGTGGCAATTTTTTCCAGTATGTCGCGTTCCCAGTTGTTATCAGCCATGTAACATTCCTAAGCGAGGTTTCTTAAATAATCGGCGAGTTCGTCAATATGATGCAAACAGCTTACAGGCTTATGTTTTAGCAGACGATCCGCCTCATGCACACCGTAACTCACGGCGAGCGAAGCCATACCGGCGTTGCTGGCCATCTGCAGATCATATTCGGTATCACCGATCATCAGTGCCTGTGCAGCCCGCATTCCGGTGAAATCGAGAATTTCCTCCAGCATCTGCGGATGCGGTTTGGAGCGGGTCTCCGAGGCGCAACGGGTGACATGGAAGCGTTTTTCCAGGCCGCTGTGCGCCAGCGCCTGATCCAGCCCCTGGCGGCCCTTGCCGGTGGCGATGGCGAGCAGGTAGCCGGCCTGTTCCAGGTCTTCCAGCAGCTCGGCAACGCCGGCGAACAGCGGTGAGGGGGTATCGTTCCTATACAGATAATGGTTCCGGTAACAGCCGGCCAGGGATTCGATCTGCGCCTCGTCCTGGTCGGGAAACAGTTGCTGCAGCGCCTCGCGCAGGCCAAGGCCGATCACGTTCTTGAACTCGGCGTCGCTGCGGTCGGCATGGCCGTGTTCCAGGGCAGCCTGGCGCAGGCAATTGACGATGCGCGCCTGGGAATCCATCAGTGTGCCGTCCCAGTCGAAAATGAGCAGGGGATAGGTTTGAATCGAGTCAGTCATGGAAAGTCTATCGGTTAAAGCCGGCCATCAGGGTCTTCCAGTCCTCGTCCAGTGGGGCGACCAGCTGGTAGTCCCGGTCCAGGCGAAAACTGAGTTTGTATGCATGTAGGAACATGCGTTTTAAGCCCTTGTTTTTCAAGGTCTGATTGAAATCTTTGTCGCCGTACTTGGGATCACCAGCCACCGGATGACCGAGATGGGCGGCATGCACTCGGATCTGATGGGTGCGACCGGTGAACAGGCGGATTTCGGCATAGCTGGCCTGCTGGTAATAATCCAGCGGCGTGAACAGGG
>CBDULQ010000377.1:0-1814 GCA_965368115.1 uncultured Gammaproteobacteria bacterium
GTAAAAAGAATACACGTACCAGGTTGCGTGCAGTGTAATCGGTAACCAGCTCGGCAACCGAATCGGCTTCCTTCTGCAACATGCGCCGTGGGTTGTCCATGTGTTTAACCCACAGGTCGATCAGTTTATACGGAGCAGGGTAGTGTTGCTTGCGTGCCTTGGTCGCCACCTGCTTGCGCATCTGTTTGGCAATCAGCGGTCGTACCAGGCGATGATTCATGATGCGGTCTTTTATACTAAGTTCGCGTGGCCTGGGGTGATTCAGTACGAAGAAACGCGCGGCATTTTTCAGCTGGCGTTCCGGTACCAGGTCATCCACCAGGTTCATGCGTTTGGCCTGGCGACCCTGCAACATTCGGCCGGTGAGCATGGCATTCATGGCGGCCAGTGGACCGGCTTTCTGAATCGAGCGCACGCTGCCGCCGAAGCCCGGATGAATACCCAGCTTGACTTCGGGCAGGCCGACGCGGGTGCTGCGATCGTCACACATGATGCGATAATTACAGGCCAGTGCCAGCTCCATGCCGCCGCCAAGGCAGAAACCCTTGATCATGGCCACGGTTGTGCAGGGGAAGCTCTCGATCTTGTTCATGATTTCATGGCCATGTTCGAGGAAGGCCTGTGCCTGTTCGCGACTTTCGATAGTGGTGAATTCATTGATATCGGCGCCAGCGATAAAGCCATTGTTCTTGTCGCTGACAAATACCACACCCTGGGGTACGGACTGGGCCAGTTCGTTCAGTACTTCGCTGAGTTCATCGAGCACAGCGGAAGAGAGTACGTTGGTGCTGGAGTCGGCTTTATCGAAATGCAACCAGCAAATGTTTTCCGCGTCGCGTTCGATCGTCCAGTGTTGATAAGCCATGCTTATTCTCCCTCCCCGGCGACGTTGCTGTCGGTGACGTTTTCGATCATCATGGCGCCGCCCTGGCCGCCGCCGATACACAGGCTGGCAATACCGCGAGTGGCATTTTTACGTTGTAAGGTTTTTGCCAGATGCAACACGATGCGTGCACCGCTGGCACCCACCGGATGGCCGAGGCTGACACCGCCGCCGTCGATGTTGAGGCGGTCGAGTGGAATTTCGCCCATCACCTGTTTCAACCCGAGAATGTCTTTGCAATACGCCTCCTGTTGCCAGGCCTCGCGACAACCCAGCACCTGCCCGGCAAAGGCCTCATTGATTTCCCAGTAATCCACGTCATCGATACTCAATTTGTTACGTGTCATGATCGGGGCCATGGCGTGCGCCGGACCCAGCCCCATTTCCGCCGGGTCGAGACCGGCCCACTGACTGTCGCAGATTTTAGCGATGACCGGCAGCTTGTAGCGTTGTACGGCGCGCGGGCTGGCCAGAATCAGCATGGCGGCGCCGTCGGTAATCTGTGCACTGTTACCCGCGGTAACCATGCCGTATTTGCGATCGAAATAGGGTTTCAGTTTAGCCAGGCCGGACATACTGGAATCGCGGCGAACCCCATCGTCGAAGTCGTAGTGATTGCCCTTGCCGTCGTAGAGGGCTTCGATTTCATCCAGATAACCCTTATCGTGCGCGTCGCCCAGACGAATGTGGCTGTTCATGGCAAACTCGTCCATTTGCTCGCGGGTGATGCCGAAACGCCAGGCGATGTTTTCCGTGGTCTGACCCATGGATAAACCGACGATGGGGTCGGTCAGTCCCCGTAATAATGCAATCACCGGTTTGAAATGGGCGGGTCGCAGTTTGCCGATGGCCTTGAGTTTCTGGCCAAAGGTTTTTGCGCCCATCATCATGCCCAGCCAGTTCACCATGAGTTCGTTGAACAACACCGGCG
>CBDULQ010000378.1:0-1807 GCA_965368115.1 uncultured Gammaproteobacteria bacterium
CTTTAGGGTTGTGCCGAAGCGGAACGTATGGGGTGAGCACCCCATACGGTGTCGAGAGGCGGCGGATGCGCCGCTGTAATGAGACCTGGGTCACACTCGCGATGGTCTGCCCCCCCGGGAACAGATCGACTTTCTCAATTGTGCGGCTAGCCGGCAAGGCTTAACATATCCGCTCAGTTCACCGTCGGACATCGCCATGAAAGCCTACTTAATTTCTGCTGAAGCACAATCCATTGAGGAAATCGATATCGCCGGCATGGACGACATCGTCAAACAGGTGGGTTTCGATACCATCGAGTCGGATACAGTGGGCAGCCATGGAGACCAGCTGTTCTTCGACGAAGAATGCTTTCTGCGCGGCAGTGCAGGACGTTTCCAGATCGATACACTGATCCCGGTTTCCGGCAGGGCGATTGTTATTGGTACCAGCGATGGCGGCGCTAACCTGCAGGATGTCGTCATGGATATCGACGATCTGCGCAGCCGGACAAAATACCTGTAATCGCGCAACACCTCACTACGGCCTTTCCAGTCCCTCCATTCATCGATAACTTTTCTTCATCGAAGAAGGACATTCCTCGTCCTGATTTTCATTGCATAGCCTGCTGAAACACACTCAATACCCAAGCTTCATATTTATTTCATGATTTGGTTACATTCCGCGGCCTATATTTGCGCGCGTGGAGAATCGTGTTTCGATGAGCTGCAGGATGGCCTTGCTGTTTAGCAACGGATTCTATTCCTGATGCCTGTGCAATCCTCTGCCGATAGCAGATCAGTCTTCGTCAATGTGCACCCGAGTCACCGGACTCGAAACAGATATGCTCCACCCGCGAAATGTAATAAATCGAATGGAGTTACAATAATGAAATCAGATATTCGCAAGATCGCGCTGTCGGTTATCACATGTTTATCGCTGACCGCCGGTGCGGCTTATGCTCACGATAATGATCACGATTACCGTGGCGACAAGGACCGCAAGGACCATAGCAGAGATCATCGCAAAGATCATAAACGCGATCACGACAAAGCCAGAGGCCGATTTGTTGAAGTGCAGCTACTCGGCATCAACGACTACCACGGCCACGTTAAAACCGATGCAGTCGGTTTCGGCGAAACACGCGGCGGCGGTGAGTATCTGTCCGCTAAACTGAGCGAGCTCCGCGCCGGGCATGAACACAGCCTGACCGTAGCCGCCGGCGACCTGATCGGCGGCACACCGGCATTCTCCGGCCTGTTCCACGACGAGCCGTCGGTGGAATCCCTGAATGCCATGCAACTGGATGTTTCCAGTGTCGGCAACCATGAATTCGATGAAGGCGTTGTCGAACTGCTGCGCATGCAAAACGGTGGCTGTCATCCGGTGGAAGGTTGCTACTTCCCGGAACAACCCTACGCCGGCGCCGATTTCAAATGGCTGGCCGCCAATGTCGTCAGCGAATACAACAATGAAACACCGCTGCCGCCTTACTGGATCAAGAAAATCGAAGGCGTGAAGATCGGCTTCATCGGCATGACCCTGGAAGCCACCGATACCCTGGTCGCCGCGGCCGGTATCCAGGGCTGGGATTTCCGAGATGAAGCGGAGACCGCCAATAACCTGGTACCCATTCTCAAGCGCAAGGGTGTACAGGCCATCGTCGTGTTACTGCACGAGGGCGGCTCACAAACACCACCGCCGGGTGAGATCGATGCCTGCGTCGGTATTTCCGGCCCCATCGTCGCCATCAACGACGCGCTGGACCCGGAAATCGACGTAATGATTACCGGTCACACCCATCAGCCCTACAACTGTCGCCTGCCGGAT
>CBDULQ010000379.1:0-1801 GCA_965368115.1 uncultured Gammaproteobacteria bacterium
TCCACTTTCCGGGGGCTGTGTTTCCGCTATGTTGCCGACCGCCTTGCCGTCCTCCCTCTTATCCCGCTTGATTCAGGTTTTTCTATGACACAAAAGCGTTATGTCGCTTCACAAGGCGCCCGTTCAGGCCATTATTTCATCAGATTGTTACAGGTTTTTGTGGTTTTCTGGATATTGCTGGCGAGTGCTATGGTTTCGGTTCACGCTGAAACCCGAGGCGGTCAATCCGGGCCCAGTTACCAGATCAAACCGGTTCCTGACTGGGTGCTTAAGAATCGTTATAAACGGGATGATCGGCTGGAAGCCGGGCAGCCCTCCCAGTATCTGTTGATCGATCGCCAGACTCGTCTGGATGTGTATCCCCAGCAGTCTTTCCTTCGCTATGTGATCCGGCCGTTGACTGAAAGCGGTGTGGAGCAGGATTCGGAAATCAAGATCGGTTTCAATCCTGTTTATGAACAGCTCACCATCCATAATATTTTAATTACCCGCAACGGCGAGAGTCGGGATGTGACACGCCAGGTAAAAATTCGCCTCATCCAGCAGGAAGATCAGTTGAATCACGACCTGCTGGAAGGTCGGGTGACCGCGGTGCTGATTCTGGAAGATATTCGCAAGGACGACATCATCGACTACCAGTATTCCATCACCGGTCGTAACACCGTGTTCGGCAAGAAGGTATTCGGTCGCATGCCGTTGAGTTTTCCTGCCTATATCGATGATCTGAGAATTCGGCTTATCACCGCGGCCAACCGGCCTCTGCATATCAAGATGTACAACAGTGATCTCAAGCCAACCCGATCCAGGGTTAATGGCAAGATTGAATATACGCTGAACGTTAGCAAACCCACTCCGGTTATCGACGAGCAGGAGTATCCTCACGATTACAATCCCTATGCCTGGATGCAATATACCGAGTACGGTAGCTGGCGTGAAGTCAGCCAGTGGGGAATGCGGCTATATGACGACAAGGAACCGCCCTCTGCGGAATTCAGGGCGCTGGTCAAACGGCTGGACGCGGAAAGTCGCAACGATGAGGAATATATCGCCAGGGCCCTGGCCTTTGTGCAGAACGAGATCCGTTATCTGGGCCTGGAGTTCGGCGAAAACTCACACCGGCCCCATTCACCGAACGAAGTCCTGAAAAAGCGTTTCGGCGACTGTAAGGACAAATCCTATCTGCTGAACGCTCTGCTGGCGCAGAAGAATATCAAAAGCTATCCGGCGCTGGTATCGACCGACATGCGTGACAGCATCAAAACCCAGCTGGCGAGCCCTGGCGTTTTCAACCATGTGATTAGTTATGTGCGCCACAACAAGCGTTCTTACTGGCTGGACGGTACACGCTCATATCAGGGCGGTTCGCCGCTCAACCAACTGGGTGTAGCCGACTATGGTTATGCACTGGTCATCGGCAGCAAGGATCTCAGTAATATGTATGCCGCCAGGCCGCTGTCTTCCAGGGCGGACTTTTTCGAAGATGTTTACGTCAAGGATTATCATAGTCCGGTTAAATTCAATGTGACTTCGGTTCACTATCGCAATAATGCCGAGTACCTGCGCTACCAGTTCGCCAATCAGCCACGTGATGCGATCGAGAAAAACTACCTGGAATTCATGAAGCGTTTTTATCCGGATATCCGGCCGTTGCAGAGCATCAGTTTTCAGGATGACCCGAAAAACAATCGTTTTATCGTTAAAGAATCTTATGAGATTAACGATTACTGGAAACACAGCAAAAACAAGGTGGCGTTCAATGTCTACATACTGTCTTTCATCGAATACCTGAAGGCGCCAAAGG
>CBDULQ010000380.1:0-1747 GCA_965368115.1 uncultured Gammaproteobacteria bacterium
ATATGAGAGATTTTTCATATTTTAAATCAAACACTTAGATTCCACCCTGGCCACCGGATCGAGTGCGCGGGGCACAATCAAGGGCTATGACACATGAACGACTTTCTACGTGAACTTGACGAAGATTTTGCCGACGATCCCGATTACCAGTCACTCAGCGAAACGGAAAAACGCCGCATCGTCAGCGTGCTGGAAAAAATGATGGATATGGGAATAGGGGCCGTTTACGGCGACGAAGACGAGGACATACCCGATGCCGATGCCCCCTGTGATTCGATGCTGGGTCAATGCGAGGCACGCTGCTGCGGTTTTGTTTTTGCACTCACCAGGCAGGAAGCGGAACAGGGTGTCGTCGAGTACAACCGAGACAAACCGTTTTTCATCGCCCGGGATGACGACGGCCTGTGTCCTCATCTCGACCGCGATCAACTGCAATGTAAAATCTGGGACAACCGTCCGCTCCGCTGTCGTCGCTATGATTGTCGGAATGATACGGAAGTCTGGCCGGAGGGGTTTCATTTAGAGCAGGAAAGCTGACGTAATCAGATTTGAACCAGCTCGAAATGCTCGTTAACAATCGTTTCATAGTGTCGATATACGGCATCGATACGTTCGGGTTCCCGATAGCTACCTGCCGGCAAGCGACAGGCGCTGATACGGATGCCTTCACCCAGAATCTGCTGCAGATTATCCAGTGCAGAAGTGAAGAATGAAATGACCTGCTGCGGCCGAGGCCCTAATACGGCGACCTGGTACTCAATCGGAAAATCGAACCGAACAACGCCAAGCCCAAGTTGCGATTCAATAATCCGCAATTTGTCAGCAGACTCGCGACGATGCGCAACATAAAGCATTTTGGCATCGGGCCAGCGCTGCTGAACAACATGCAACTGACGAAGATATTCATTTTCGTCCATCAATCCGACTTCAGACAGCGGAGATCCCAGGAAATAGGCATCCTGACTCTGTTCGAGCTGCTGCGCATGCCGGCGCAAATATTGAAACCGGTTTTCCACGCGCTGATCTGGCAAGGCGATCTCAATATTGTAAACCGTAAAAAATTCAACCTGCGCAAGCTGTTCATCTCTCAGCCCCTGTAGATATCTCTTGGCAAGATGTTTTAATTCTCTGATTATTCGGTCGGGTTTACGCCGCTTGATACCTTGCAATCGCTGTCTGGCAATTTCCAGGGTAGCAGTCCCATCGTCAAGCAAAACCGTTTGCTGGTGTCTGACACGGTGCGCAAAATGTCGCATGTATACATTATTGTTGTCACCGAGAAATACATACCCCACATTTCGAATGCTTCTCACCAGCCGGTTCAGTCGCCGGATACTAAAAAAACTACTACGCAGACGAGTATCTCGATGGCGCATAAAGTCCTTGAAATCTGCGATTTCACGCCATGGATCGCCAAAACATAATGGAACTGTGTAAATTGGAATTACATGTTGCCATTGCTCACTCGCGACAACCTGCCTCATGAGCTGAGGATAGCTTTTACGATCAGCCATGATGACCAGGTAACAGTCTTCCTTCGCTAGCGCGTAATGATGCCTGGCCTCGATGGCATTTAGCAGTTGCAACGGCGATTTAACAAGAAAGACATGTTTCATAGGGGCTACCCTTGAACCACCCAGGCTCAATCCTCCAGCATATCCCAGCTCAACGGCGTCCCCCGGGGAACCGGGTGCTTTACTCGCCTGCCCATAACGTCATCAAAAAATCGCGGGGCAAGTCCATACCC
>CBDULQ010000381.1:0-1729 GCA_965368115.1 uncultured Gammaproteobacteria bacterium
ACATACTGGATACCCGCCTGCGCGGGCATGACATGATTTCTGCTTCTGGCATTTCATGTCCAGGCGGATGTCCTGGTCATCGAGATGCGAGAATAGCTGCATTTTATAAAAGCTCGGCTTTCGTTTACTGGGACAGCAGTGGCTTGAGTCCTATTCGTCATAGCCCCGGTTCATGTCCAGATTTAAATTCTGGCATGATGGTGGCAGGCATCAGAGTGATGAGAAAAGGAAGAAAGGTAACAGATTCATTTTACGGAGCCTCAGGATCTGACGGGAAGAACAAATAGATCTGTTACCTTTCTTCATTTTCCTGGATATGCCAGGTGGATTAAATATCAGAATTCGGGTCATTCTGATTGTGGGTGACCACTACGCCGCCTTTTGAGATGGTTAGTTGCCCGTTGGCGGTGACCGTCTCCACGTGATCAAGGGTTTCAATAAGAAACTCATCCCGGGTGCCGGCGACTCGACCGTATTGGGGAATTTTCCAGCAGAATCGGCCCTGCTGTCCGAGGTTGGGAACGGGGCCGCTTTTAATTTCGTCGCTTCCATCGACCAGGGAGCCGGTCGCAATGTTGTCACCGCCGTCCACCAGGCACCAGTCACCGCGTACCGGATGTATAACTTCATAGTCTGTTTGTAAATCCGCCAATGATGACTCATCGATCTTGTAAGCGCCACTGCCTTCATAGGACGCTCCACCTTCACGGTATTCCATAAATGAAAACGAAACATCGCGGGGTTCCAGATAGGTGATAGCCGAAAAGCCTGCACTCGGTACGCCCTGCCGATGGTAGGTTCCGGTGTTGGGTTCACGTGCAAAAACAATCCGGTTGGGCCGAACCACCTGAATGCGTTTTGTAAGTTTGGTTTCCGGCTGCTGAGTGGCCGTTTGTAGCTCAAGAACCACGGCGCCGCTCTTTGTGCCGCAGGTTAATCGTGCACTTCCGTTGTTGGCCGGATTATTGACGACCACAGCCGGGCCGCTGCGCACAACCCAGCGTAAGCCGCCAAAAGATGCGGCCGTCCGACCTGCCGGGTCGGTGTTAAAGTTGAGTTCGATTTTTTCGCCCACACCAAAACGCGTGGTGCTGCGATTAACAAAATCCGCGTCAGGCGTTAGAACAGCGATGAATTTTACCTGAGGCGGAGCCGCCGCGACGACTGCCGCTACGGGAGAGACCTGCACCTGCGCGGCGAGATGCTGTTGTCTTGCTGCAGAATAGGTAGGGGCGTTGTACCAGGTACCGTCGATCTGAAAGCGCAGTTGCCGGTTTCGTGAAGGTGCGGGAATCGATTGAATAACCGGCTTACTCAAACGGTGCATTTCTCGAGCCTGCTGATAGGTGTCGGCGGTGTACCATTCGTTTTCTATTTTAAACCTTGGCATGATGTATTTATTCCCTGAGTATTGAACTGATTAAAGCCGGAATCAGCGCTACCTCGTGATGGGTGGTTTTCTATTCATCCATCTCGGGGCGAGGCTCGTCGATCGACCAGTCTGGTGGTTTCAGGTCAATGAATCAATGGGGATAATACACGATGCTGCTCCGCTAACACGTCATGCCGCGAAGGCGGGCATCCAGCAAAATGGCGACAGATCTATTTTTCAAAGCCATAGATAAATGGCGAGGTGTGACAATCTTAAAAAGTCGGTACATATTGTCATCTGCCGACAAAATAAGATTTCAGAACCTGGCTACATTCAGAAAGGTTGGCAGGATATTGA
>CBDULQ010000382.1:0-1706 GCA_965368115.1 uncultured Gammaproteobacteria bacterium
TCGCTGCCCTTGGTGGCGCGCGCCGAGTTGATGTCGATGGAAATCAGCGCCTCGGTGTGGTCGATCACGATGGCACCGCCGGAGGGCAGCGTCACTTCACGCTGGAAAGCGGATTCGATCTGGCCTTCGATCTGGAAACGATTGAACAGCGGAATGCTGTCCTCATACAGCTTCAGCTTGCGCTGATAATTCGGCATCACCTGGGAAATGAAATCCTGCGCAGTCTGGAACACCTCCGGACTGTCGACCAGGATTTCACCGATATCGGTACGGAAGTAATCACGCAGGGCACGAATGATGACGTTGCTTTCCTGGTAGATCAGGAACGGCGCCTTGCGCTCGTCGGCAGCTTTCTCGATGGCGGCCCAGATCTGCAGCAGGTATTCCATATCCCATTGCAGTTCCTCGGGGCTACGGCCGACACCCGCGGTGCGCACGATCAGGCCCATGCCCTGGGGCACGTCCAGATGACTCAGTGCTTCACGGATTTCCTGACGATCGTCACCTTCGATGCGGCGCGATACGCCACCGGCACGCGGGTTATTGGGCATAAGCACCAGATAACGCCCGGCCAGGCTGATGAATGTGGTGAGTGCGGCGCCTTTATTGCCCCGTTCTTCCTTGTCCACCTGAACGACGACCTGCTGACCTTCCTTGATGGCGGTCTTGATATCAGGGCGCCCTTCGGCGTTTCTTGCAGCATCACTGAAATAGCTGCGGGAAATTTCCTTAAACGGCAGAAAGCCGTGGCGTTCCGCGCCGTAATCTACGAACGCGGCTTCCAGACTCGGTTCGACCCGAGTGATGGTGCCTTTGTAGATGTTGGCCTTTTTCTGCTCCCGTGAGGGAACCTCGATGTCCAGATCGTAGAGCTGCTGGCCATCGACCATGGCCACGCGAATCTCCTCTTTCTGGAGTGCGTTGATTAATATTCTTTTCATTCTGAATTGAACCTGATTCGGATTGACACGCCGGCATGGCGCCAGGCTGCGCAGAAACCGATGCAGCGGCCTGACCACGTCGTAACAGTACGAACATGCACATGATGGTCACGTAGCTGTCCCAGAGGGCGCTATGGATGGCATGGCCTATGTGAGCTTGCGGCGTGTAATGCATTGATAAAAACCTGTTGTTTTCCGGCAATTATGGCTGTCGGAGGACCTTCGGATACCTGGTTGGTCAGGTATCGAAATTCTGTTGCGCCGGACTGGAGTCCAGTCATTTATCCAGTTACCCGCCTTATCGTCCGTCGTTTTCGGTATATCGCCGACGACTTCTAATGCGACTCGTCAGACAGGGAAATTTCCAGAAAAAAGAGTCTTTTAGCAGGACAACTGAATACCGGGAGTTTTGCAAATTGCGGCATCCGGGTCAACCTTCCGGTGATAAATATTATCCCCTTCTTCAAGCATAGCCCGCGATATCGGCCCGTGCCGGTGTATTTTACACCACAGGCAGTCATGACGGCCGTTTGCAGGTATCATGCGCGGGTTATGACCGAATCCCAGCACAAAGTTCAACTGGTCGACATCGACCAGCGCCACCAGGACCAGCGCCTGGACAACTTCCTGCTCGCCCGCCTGAAGGGTGTGCCGAAAAGCCGCATCTACAAACTGCTGCGCAGCGGCCAGGTACGCGTCAACAAGGGGCGCAAGAAGGCGGATTACCGCCTGCAGGCCGGCGACCAGGTGCGCATCCCGCCGGTG
>CBDULQ010000383.1:0-1692 GCA_965368115.1 uncultured Gammaproteobacteria bacterium
CATCTGCTTTCATTCGCGTTGTTAGCGTTCTAATTCTTTTTCTTTTTTATTCTTCGACAGGCGTATCGTTCCGATTCCCCCAGTCCGACCAGGAACCGGGATAACCCCTGACCCGCTCATAACCCAGGTATTTCAGCATTAAATAGGACAGGGCGGAACGATGATGAGTCTGGCAATAAACGACGATCTCCTTGTCGTCAGTCAATCCCAGCTCGGTGAGTTGCGGTTTTAAGGTGTCCACCGGTAGCAGGCGGTAGTTGTGATCCGCATCCATACCCTGGGTCCATTCGAAACGTTTCGCGCCGGGGATGTGTCCGCCGCGCGCCGCGTAGCGGCGGGCGCCGGTGTATTCTTCCAGGCTGCGGGCGTCGAGCAGGCCGAAGTCGTCACGCTCCAGTTGCTGTTTGATGTAGTCCGCGTCGGCGACCACATCCATGTTTGTAAAGTGAGCCTCATAGTCTCTGGGCCGAATGGCCACCGGATCGGCACTCAGTGGATGCTGTTCACGGTACCAGCTGATCAGGCCGCCGTTGAGTAATGAGGTTTTGAAGAAACCGGCCGCATGCAGAGTCCAGATCAGCCGCGCGGCCTTGCCACCGCCTTCCTCGTCATAGGCGACGATGTGTTTGTCTTCACTAAAGCCGATGGATGACAGCGCCTGGCTAAACTGGTCTGCGTCGGGTAACAAGCCCATGACCGGGTTGCTGGCCCCCACGATATAGCCATAGTCGAGGAACACGGCACCGGGGATGTGAGCCTGGGCATACTGGGCCTGTTTGCTGAGGTCGACGATCAGCAGATTGTCGTCGTTGAGATGTTGCTGCAGTTGTTCGGGTTCGATGACCAGGGGGAGTTCGGACATGTTGGTGCTCGTATTCGGTTAGCTGTCTGGGTTCAGGATGGTGTTTTGCGCCGGCTGTGAATCGTCCATTGCGGGATAATCCAGGGTGTAGTGCAAGCCGCGGCTTTCCTTGCGCCGCTGGGCGCTACGGATGATCAGTTTGGCCACCAGGGCCAGGTTACGCAGTTCGATCAGGTCGTTTGAGACGCGGAAGTTGCCGTAGTATTCATCGATTTCTGACAGCAACAGGTCAACCCGGCTCTTGGCCCGTTTCAGGCGTTTGTCGGTGCGCACGATGCCGACGTAGTCCCACATGAAGCGGCGCAGTTCGTCCCAGTTGTGGGACACCACCACTTCTTCGTCGGAATTGGTGACCCGGCTTTCGTCCCAGTCGCTGATTTTGACCCAGTCCGCCGGTTCTGCCAGATGCTCGCCGATATCCTTGCAGGCGGCTTCGGCGAACACCAGGCATTCTAATATGGAGTTGCTGGCCATGCGATTGGCGCCATGCAGGCCGGTGAATGCGGTTTCGCCGATGGCGTACAGATTAGGCACATCGGTGCGCCCGTTCAGGTCGGTCATCACGCCGCCACAGGTGTAATGGGCCGCCGGTACCACGGGTACCGGCTGTTTCGTCATGTCGATACCCAGTTCAAGGCAGCGCGCGTAAATGGTCGGGAAGTGGGAGGTGATGAAGGCGGCCGGTTTATGGGAAATATCCAGGTACAGGCACTCCACCCCCAGTCGCTTCATTTCATGGTCGATGGCGCGGGCGACGATATCGCGCGGCGCCAGCTCGGCGCGGGGGTCGAACTGGTCCATGAAGCGGGTGCCGTCGGGCAGCAGCAGGT
>CBDULQ010000384.1:0-1634 GCA_965368115.1 uncultured Gammaproteobacteria bacterium
AATTTAATGATCGGGATAAGCTGTGATGGAAGTCAAATTGTTGGCTGGAGATGAGCAGGCCTGAAAAATGACTATCTATGCTGGACGCGAAAAAAACGCGTCAGACGATCGAGGACTGTTCGGGAAATATTTTGCGGGACGAATCAGGCGTGCGCACTGATACCGTATTTTTTCAGTTTTTCCACCAGCGTGGTACGACGCATCTTCAGCAACTTGGCGGCATGGGCGACGATACCCTGGGTAGCGTCCAGCGCCTGCTTGATCAGTTCCACTTCCAGTTGCGCCAGGTGTTCTTTCAGATCCAGGCCTTCTTCAGTGATAATCGGCAGTTCCGAATTCAGGGTATCGGTAAACGGGTTAGCGTGATCGTTACGCGGAGCGGCCTCACCTTCGAACGACGAAGTATCGCGCATGATTTCCGCATCTTCCTCGTCACTGGTCGCAAACACTTCAGCGGGATTGAATTGCGAGGCGGTGGGTTTCATCTTGCGCGGCACATATTTCGGCGGCAGGTCTTTCGCCTGAACCGTACCCCCGGGGAACAGGATGGTTAAACGTTCCACCAGATTCGCCAGCTCACGCACATTACCCGGCCACTGATACTGGGACAGGGCTTCGACCGCGCTGTCGGCCAGGTTCACCGAACCGCGCTTCTCCCGTTCCAGTCGTTCGATCTGGTGCTGCAACAGATGCGGCACGTCTTCCAGGCGCTCGCGCAGAGACGGCAATTCGATGGGGAATACGTTCAGTCGGTAGAACAGGTCTTCGCGAAACTTGCCGTTGCGAATGTTGTTTTCCAGGTCACGATGGGTGGCGGCGAGGATGCGTACATCGGCGGTCATGCTCTTGTTGCTGCCGACACGTTCGAATGTGCGCTCCTGCAACACGCGTAACAGTTTGACCTGCATCGGCAAACTCATGTCGCCGATTTCATCGAGGAATAATGTACCTTTCTCGGCCAGTTCGAAGCGGCCCTGGCGGGCACTGATGGCTCCGGTGAACGCGCCTTTTTCATGGCCGAACAATTCGCTTTCCAGTAGATCACCGGGAATGGCGCCGCAGTTCACCGGCACAAAACCGGCCTTACAGCGTGCCGACAGGGCGTGCACATTACGCGCCACGACTTCCTTACCGGTTCCCGATTCACCGAGGATCAACACACTGGCGTCGGTTTTCGCCACCTGCTCGATCATGGTCCGCACATACTGCATGGCCGGACTCTGGCCGACCAGCTTGGGCACATTGCCCAGCATCTTGCGACAGGTGGCACTGCCTTCCTGTCGATTCCGATCATAAAATTCGCGCGCCCGACCCAGCGCCTCCATCACCGGCTCGAAACGCAGCGGCATGTCCAGATGAGCGACCACACTGCGACTCAGCTGCCGGTACTTATCGAACTGCTCGACCGGCTGGTTGATGAGAATGACCTGCTGCTCGGCAGCATCGGAATCGATGATGTCCAGCGCCTGGCGCTGAGCGCTTTCGCCACTCAGGGCGCCGAGCAGAATCGCGGTGAACTCGCGGCTGTCCAGCGCGGCATTCAGGCTGTCGATATCCGAGGTGTACACGGTGTCGTAACCCATAAACGCCATCAACGATTTGATTTCGTTGAACAGCTGGGGGCTGTCTTCAAC
>CBDULQ010000385.1:0-1608 GCA_965368115.1 uncultured Gammaproteobacteria bacterium
TAATGTCATGACATCTGCCAAATCTAGCAGGGTATAACATTGTTATATATTACGATGTTGCACCCTATACTCTAGTCGGCATTTTATTTTGCAGAGCCCGCTTTTATGAAAGACCTGACCCCGATACAGAACGAAGTGCTGGATTTTGTCACCCGGCAGATCGAGCGCCAGCAGCCGTTTCCCTCGTTGCGGGAAATCGCCAGCCATTTCGGCTTTACCCATACCACGGCACGTTTTCATCTCAAGGCGCTGGAGAAGAAAGGTTACATCCGCCAGCGCGAGCAACGGGTCAGTGAATATGTGCTCACCCGTAACAAACGCGCCAGTTCCGGCATGTTTGCCCTGGTCGCCAGTATTCCCGCCGGTACGCCGAGCAGTGTGTACGATGAAACCGCAGAAATGTTTTCCGTGGATCAGGATTTCTTCGGTGGCGGCAACATCAAGGCGCTCACCGTCAAGGGCGACAGCATGAGTGGCGACGCCATCACCGATGGCGATATCGCCATGATCCGGCTGCAGAACGAGGCGGTGCTGGGCGATATTCTGGCGATTCGGGTGGAAGGTGAAATCACCCTGAAGCGTATTCGCCAGAATGAAAATCGCATCGAATTGCTGCCGTCCAATCGCGAGTTTCCGGTGCGCTCGGTGCCCGCCGAACAGGTGGAGATTCTCGGCAAGCTGGTGGGCGTGGTGCGCAAGCTTTGAGTGATCGATGATGTCCGCACGGCTGTCCAGTTCTGTTTTCGAATATGCGCTGAGCCGCCAGTTGCGCTCCGCGCGACAACTGGCGGAAACACAACCGAATGTATTCAGTTCGGGTATAGATGTGCTGGATGAGGCATTTGCCGATACGGTGCGTGCCGGTCAGATCATCGAGTGGGGGATTCCCCGTGGACGTAACGGGCGGCGGATTCCACTGCTGTTCCTGCGTGAACAGGCGCTGCCGGCAGTGTGGGTGTACGGTGATCCCGAACTGCATATCTACGCACCGGCCTGGGCCAGTTTCGGTATCGATCTGCAAAAGCTGTTTTACATTCGCAGCGAACAACCGGTGCAACAACTGCGACCGCTGTTCGTCGATGACAGTTTCAAAATCATCGTGCTGGATGCGCCGCGCAAACTGTCGCGTGGCGATATCGCCTTCATCAGTCAGCAGGCCCGTTACAATCGGCAACTGGTGTTCATCATCCGGCATTATTTTCTGAGCGCCGGACGCGGTACGGCGCAGGCGGCGATGCGGCTCAACTGCTGGCAAAATGCGCAGGGCGATTACCAGCTGCACTTCATCAAGGGCAAACAGATCAGTGCTCTCAGCTTGCAACCCGAGGTGGTGTTGCATGATGAACACTGACGCGCCCGCACTGATCGAATTCAAATCGTTTCCGGAACGTCAGCGTTCGCCGCGTTTCCTGGTGCTGCATTGCGCGCAGCCGAATCAGGATGAGGATATTTTCTGTCTTACGCCCCGGGTCATGTGCTGGGATGAACAGATTTACCTGCTCGATCTGAACAGTTGTAGCGCTTACTGGCAACAGCAAGCCGAACGTGCGCGTTTGCCGGTGTTGCAACTGTATGAGCGCATCATCGACAGCCTGTTCGGTGATACGG
>CBDULQ010000386.1:0-1564 GCA_965368115.1 uncultured Gammaproteobacteria bacterium
ATTGCAGCACAATCGACAGATGCACATCGTGCATGGCTTCACGCGCGCTGTCGATAGCCAGCAACAACGGGACGATGGGAGGCGCATAGGGTGTCATCGACAGTTCTACACGACCCGCTTCCGCCAGTTTGCGGTAACGTCCGATCACGCTGCCCACCAGTTCACCGATCAGTTCGATCAATAGACGCCGATCATGCATACTGAAAATGCGCGCCTTGTTCATCAACTGCTTAACACGTGCATCCTTGCGGCGTACGGTTTCGCCAATCCAGGCCAGGTGATACCACACCAGCAGATCGACAATAAACTGATCATCGTAGTAATGCATCATGGTCGGCTGGTCCAGCGCCTGTTTGGCCATGTCGACCAGCATACGAAACGGCGGAAAGCGATCCACCAGACGTGCTTCGTTGGCTCGCAAACAGTCCTTGACCAGGGAAATGCGTTTCTGTGAATTCTTCGGGATGACCGGTCCGGCCAGTGCAGATAGCAAAGGATCCTTGATGGCCTGACCGCGTTTCAGGTAGCCCTTGAGCTGGCTGGCATAGTCGTCGATCTGTTCCAGCAGCACCGGCGCGAAATTGACTACGGCGCGGGCGGAAGGATTGGCTTCCAGCTGCGCCGCCATGTCGACATAATCTTTGATGGTATGCAGGTAAGTCCAGGGCAGATGATATTCGCCCGTCCTCAGGTCGCGGTACTCTGGCTGATGCATATGCCAGTACAGCACCACATTCAACCTGGGTTTATCGGACATGATGTATCTCCTGCCCCAGCATCTCGGGGGTAATCAGCACGACACCTTTCTCGGTGACGTAAAAACGATTGCGATCATCCTGTATGTTTTCGCCGATTACCGTACCATCGGGAATATTACAGCCTTTGTCAATCACGGCCTTGCTGATGCGACAACCCTTGCCGATGTTCACTTCCGGCAGCACTACGCATTCGCACAGTTTGGTCTGCTCTTCCACATAGACATTGGAAAACAGCAGGGAACGATCCACATAGGCACCGGAAATAATACAGCCGCCGGACACCATGGAATCCACCGCCATACCGCGGCGATTGTCTTCGTCAAAAATGAACTTGGCCGGCGGCAGTTGTTCCTGGTATGTCCAGATCGGCCATTCGTCATCGTACAGGTTCAGTTCCGGGGTCACCCCGATCAGTTCCAGGTTAGCTTCCCAGAACGCATCCACGGTACCCACGTCACGCCAGTAGGCCTGCTTGCCACTTTCCAGGTCGCGAAAGGGATAGGCGAAAACCCGGTATTTGTTGATGGCATTGGGAATGATGTCCTTGCCGAAGTCATGACTGGAGTTCGGTGTATCGGCGTCGCGGATCAGCTGTTCGAACAGGAAGTTGGTGTTGAACACATAGATACCCATCGAACACAGGGCGGTGTCGGACTTTTCCGGCATCGGCGCCGGCTTATCCGGTTTTTCATGAAAACTTTTCACCCGTCCGGCATCGTCGATACCCATCACGCCATAAGCCTTGGCGGTTTCCAGATCCACTTCGATACAACCGACGGTGATATCGGCCTGTTTCTCGACGTGAT
>CBDULQ010000387.1:0-1516 GCA_965368115.1 uncultured Gammaproteobacteria bacterium
TTGTTCACCAGCCCGGCGATGATGCCGATGGTGGTCGATTTACCCGCCCCGTTGGGGCCGAGTAACGCAAAAAAATCACCCTGCACGACGTCCAGGTCGACGCCTCTGAGTGCCTGCGTGCCGTTTTTATAGGTTTTCTGTAGATTTTTGATGGTTAATGCGTGCATGATCTTTTAGGTTCGATTACGAACTTGTGCGCTGTCGGTAGTAATGGGATAAATTATTGATTGTACACAAAATTGGTCAATATATGATGAATGGAACTTGAATTTGCCGGGTCAGGGACATAGGATGATTCTGGCTGGCTATGATAGCGTAACCAGACCGTTTAAAAACTATTAATCCTGCAGGGAGATCTCACGCAGCGTTATTTATATCCAAATTATTATTACTAGACTTAGACGGTTTTCTTTTTTGTAGGTGATTTAAACATGGGCAGTAAAGGTTCAGCCAACCGCCAGCGCATTGTGGACGCTGCAGACAGGCTTTTTTATTCTCGGGGTTATAACCAGACTTCATTCAGTGATATTTCTGATGAGACGGGTATACCGCGCGGAAATTTTTATTACTATTTCAAAACCAAGGAAGATATTCTCAACGCAGTGGTCAAATCCAGAGTCGAGGTTTTCTCGAATCTGCTGAAACAGTGTGAAGCTGGCTCCGACGATCCGGCGCAACATCTGAAGGCCCTGCTCAACCTTCCCCTGCAACGGGAACAGGATACCTTGCAATACGGTTGCCCAATCGGAAGCTTGAGCAGCGAGCTGTGCAAGGATGAGATGCACCGTGTTGCGCCGGAAAAGCTCACCGCAGTTTTCGACGTCATGCGCAACTGGTGTCGTGATCGATTCGTAGCAATGGGTTACGATGCACAGGAAGCGACGAATCTGGCGATGGATATGCTGGCACAGATGCAGGGCGTGGCCATCCTGGCCAGTACTTACAACGACGGTCAGTACCTGCGTCGTGGCATTCAGCAGTCGATGGCGTGGTTGCAGAAACTGATTGATCAGAAGCCGCAGCAATGAGTGTGTCAGTGAGTACAGCGACTGAGTCGGTAAGTGATTATCTGGACGCGTTTCGCGGTCGATTTTCTTCGGTGTTGCGCTGGGAGCAGCTGGACGATTTCTGGGATGCATTGCGTAACCAGGCCGATGGCGAATGGTATATTTATCATGTCGGCGATCCGGCTCCGCAAGACACCGTGTCACGGGATCAGATGCTGAAGTTTATCGAGGAAGTGGACGTGCTGCTCAGGCGTGAACATGACGAAGATTACTGCGCCATCGTCTATGCCGATGATCATACTAGCCCGGCCTTCGTGAAGATATTCGATCCCAACAATCTGGGTGTGAGTTGCGGTTTCAGTGAAAACCCGCCATTGCCGGGATGGGTGTTGTCGCGCATTCCGCCGGTGGACCTGCAGGCCGCTCTGCAACCGGCCAATAATCGCAAGCGCTGGTGGCAGAAAATTTTTTCCTGATCTTTATAACTGTAATTTCAGCCAGGCAAAAAA
>CBDULQ010000388.1:0-1501 GCA_965368115.1 uncultured Gammaproteobacteria bacterium
GCTGTCTGATGATGCTATTCCTGATGCGATTGCCTCTCTTAACCGGCTGCTGGAGCTGGTACCGGATGACGCGGAAGGCCGTGCCTTGCTGGATCAGGTTATTCAATTACGCGATGAAAAGGTGACACGCCTGATTGCATTCGGCGATGCGCTTTATCGTGAAGAGCAGATAGAACAGGCGGTTTCCGTGTGGGAATCGGCAGAAAAACTCGATATGGGCCGACAGGATGTGGCCGCCCGGATTGATCGCGCCATGAAAGTGCTGGAACGGCTGCGGGAAATTCAGAAGCAGCCCTAGTTCTAAGCCTGCTTCCTCACGCATCCACCGCCGGTCGATTGGTTGAACTGATATCACCTGACCAGAAGGCATTTCGCGGGTTCAGGAAGTCGCTCCAGGGGATGTAATGCGAACCATCGCATGAGAAATTCAGGCCGACCAGACCGTTGAAGATATTGATGGATCCAGAGCGTAAATAAACGGTTTCATCTGCCAAGCGTAACTTGGTGAATCCATCCAGTATCGATTTGATTTTATCCTGTGGTAAAACCGCACCGGACGGGTAAGGGTGCAGGGGATAGGCGAGGCAGATATCCGGGTCTATCAGCTCCTCCACTTCCAGCATCCGGTAACGGTAGGGATCATCCACCAGCCAAAGGGTTGCCCGGCTACTGGAAAAGTGAAGCTTTCCGTGGAATACCCCCCGCTGGGCAATCAGTTCTTCCATAATGGCCATTACTTCGTCGATATGGCTGT
Organism: uncultured Gammaproteobacteria bacterium; assembly: GCA_965368115.1. Classification (GTDB taxonomy): domain Bacteria; phylum Pseudomonadota; class Gammaproteobacteria; order SZUA-229; family SZUA-229; genus CBDULQ01. The sequence continues at coordinate 755 of CBDULQ010000388.1, forward strand.
CCAGGACACTTTTAACCCTCGTTTGCTGAAACAGCAGGCCGCGAATCGAGGGGTCGCCCTTCATTTGTCGCCATTGATCCGGCTCGTCATACAACTGCTGGGTCAACGGGAGATTGCGAAGATCAAAATCGGCACCCAGCAGCCCGATGACCTGTCCCTCTCGTCTGACCAGTTGGATTGCCGTGATACTGGGGCGTCCTGAAAGCAGGCTGATATAGGCCTCCGAAAGGTGATAGTCGACGGCCGGATAAATACTATTCAGATAGGGCCGACTGGAACGATCCCGACCGAAATGTTCCGGAAAACGGCCGCTGCCGTTGATATTGTCCGATATCTGAATTGCGTCGGTGCCCAGGGCGTAAATATAAGCGCAGTAGGGAAGTTCGGCGACGTGGGTTGCGAGTACTTGGTTAATCGATTCCCGTACGGGCCAGGCATCGCTACAGGCGTCGGCGATGCGCCCGAGAATGGGACGGATCAGCTTGCCCAGGGCGTGTCGCTGTTTACTGATGCTTTTCTGTATGGGGCTGTTCATTACCGCTGTCAGCTAAAAAAGAAATAAGAAGAAGGCATAATCAAGGAATCTTGATCCCTTCCACATCAAGAAATGCGATAAGCCGGATAAGCGGTAACCCGATCAGGGAATTCGGGTCATCGCCCTCCATGCGGCTGAACAGAGAAATACCCAGTCCCTCGGATTTAAAACTACCGGCGCAGTTGTAAGGAGTTTCCGCATCCAGATAACGT